>JAGDAA010000009.1 GCA_017959745.1 Clostridia bacterium | reverse complement strand
CGCCCGCCTTGGCTTCGGCAAGGAAGCGCTCGATGTATTCGTCCTGGATGGGGGACTCAAAGCCGTTGAGCTTTTCCACCTTCTCCGGGATCACGTCCACCGCGGTGACACTGTTGTGCTGGGCCAGGAGTACCGCAAGGGAAAGTCCCACATAACCCGTGCCCGCTACGGCGATCTTCATACTCGGAAGGATGCTTTCCTTCTTCGCTTCCTCCTTCACGAACAGACAGCCGGGCTCGAAGCCCAGCGCCTCCGCCAGGGCGGCGAGCTGATCCGGCGAGGGTTTGGTTTTGCCCCGTTCCATAGCGGACAGAATGGAGCGGTGGATCCCCGTCTGCTCCGCCACCTGCGCCTGTTTCAGACCCAGCGCCTTACGCCGGGACAAAAGCGTTTCGGAAAAGCCTTTTGCGGAAAAGGTCAGCATTTTTATGATCCTTCTTGCGGTGTTTTTTCATTTCTAACTGGCACTATTATAGCATTCCGCGGACGCAATGTCAATCTTTTTTACATGAGAATAGGATCACAGACGAAAAACGCTCTTTCTTGTTGCTGTCAGCAACACGGGAATCCCGTCCGGGTGTTGACATCCGCCGTGTAATTTGCTATGATAGACGAGTGAAAATAGGACGCGCCGCGCGAGATCGGAGGCCGAAAAGATGATGCGACGTACCTGGGCGGAGGTGGATCTTTCCGCTTTGCGGCGTAATTACCGCGTCTATCGGGACCTGGTCGCTCCACGCCCCGTGATGGCGGTGATCAAGGCGGATGCCTACGGCCACGGCGCCGTACCCGTTGCCCGGGCGCTCCGGGAAGAAGGGGTCTGCCTTTTCGCCGTAGCGTCGCTCTCCGAGGGGATCCAACTGCGAAAAGCTGGGATCGAAGGAGAGATCCTGATCCTGGGCCATACGCCGGCGGAACTGGCGCCGGAGCTGACCGGATACGACCTTATCCAGACCGTGGTCGATCAGGCGCACGGAGAAGCCCTGGCGGCGGCGGGACTGCCCGTGAGATGCCACGTCGCCGTGGATACCGGCATGGGCCGCATCGGTCTGCGTGCGGACGACCCGGACGCCTGTGAAGAAACGATCCGTTTTCTCGCCGGACGCCTGTCCCTGGAGGGAATCTTTACCCACCTGAGTGAGGCGGATTCGGACGGAGCGGACGCCCGCGCTTTTACCCGGCGGCAGATCGCCCTGTTCGAGGCGGTGGCGGCACGGGTCGGGGATCTGCGCCTTGTGGCGCACTGTCTCAATTCAGCGGGGGGTATGTATCATCAAACGAATCTGCCTGGTCCCGTCCGCCTGGGGATCACCCTCTACGGACAGAAGCCGGACGCCTCCAATATCCTCCCTGCCGGGATTCATCCCGTGCTCTCCCTGAAAAGCACCGTTTCTATGGTGAAGAGGATCTTGCCCGGGGACAGCGTGGGCTACGGCAGGACCTTCATCGCGGAAGCCCCTATGCGCCTTGCCACCGTTTCCGCGGGTTACGCGGACGGGGTGCACCGGCTCCTGTCCAACAACGGAGCCGTCCTGATCCGGGGCAAGCGGGCGCCTATCGTGGGGCGGGTCTGTATGGATCAGATCACCGTGGACGTGACCGGGATCCCGGAGGTTAATCCCGGCGACATTGTTACCCTCATCGGGCGTGACGGCGGGGAGGAGATCACCGCGGACGAATTTGCCGCCCGGTCGAACACCATTTCCTATGAGATCCTTTGCTCCTTCCCGAGCCGGGTGGAGCGCGTTTATTTCGGTCAGTAGAAAGGAGTAATTACGATGTTTGAAAGCAATGCTTATCGCGTGGGCTACGCCCGTGTGGATATTACCCCCCGTGAATCCGTGCCCCTGGCGGGCTTCGGCAGGACCTCTTCCCGTATGAGCCGCGCCGTGGCGAACGAGTTGTACGCCAGCTGCTTTGCCATCACAGATGCCGCGGATAACACCGTTCTTCTCATCTCTATGGATCTGCAGCGAAGCGGCAGGGTGGAGCCGCCCTACATCCGGGCATACGCGAAAGAGACATACGGGATCCCCGAGGATCACGTGATGCTCTGCGGCACCCATACCCACGCGGGTCCCGATCAGTTCAGCGATATGGAGGTCATTACCCGCTGGCGGGAGAATTTGCTGTACCCGCAATTGAAGGCGGCGGTGGATATGGCTATGACCGACCGGGTCAGAAGCCGGGTATTCATCGGCGAGGTGGAGACCGATCATCTGAATTTCATCAAGCACTATTACCACGTTACGCCCCAGGGGGAAAAGATCTACTTCGGCGACTGCCACGGAAAGCCGGTGATCGATGAGACCACCCGTCACGCCACGGAGATCGACCCCACTATGCACATCGTACGCTTTGTCCGGGAGGGCGCCAAGGATCTGGTCCTTGCCAACTGGCGCGCCCATCCCCACATTTACGGCGTGAAGACGTCTCACGACATTTCCTCCGACTACGTGGGCGAATGGCGCCGGGTCTTCGAGTCCAAGAATCCTTTGCTTTTCACCTTCTTCCAGGGCGCCGCGGGGAACAACAACGCCACCACCCGGATGGAATCGGAGCGCCGCGCCGGCGGCATCCTGTCCCACGGGCGCCTTATGACCGAGCACCTGGAGGAGGGGCTTTTGAACCATATGCGCGAGATCGCGCCCGGCGTGATCAAGACCAGGCAGGTCATCCTGACCGAGCAGGTGAACAAGCCCTCCGAAGATCTTCTCGAGGCGTGCCGGGCGGTCTATAAGGTCTGGACTTCGGGCGGCACCTTCCAGGAAGCCATTGACGCCGGCAAGGAGTTCCATATCATGAGCCCCTATCAGGCGGGCAGCTGTATTTCCCGGTCCCATATGGACGACACCTTCCCCCTGGAGCTCAACGCCATTACCTTCGGGGACCTTGCCGTCGTCACCGCCCCCAACGAGCTCTTCGATGCCATCAGCGTTTACGTGGAGGATCACGCTCCCTTTGAAAAGGTTTTGACCTTTGGTTACGCCAACGGCTACGGCGGCTATATCCCCACAAAATTCGGTTTTGAGTACGGCAGCTACGAGGCGGATTGCTGTTACTTCAAACCCGGCATCGGCGAGAAGATCCGGGATACCTTCCTTGAAATGTTGAACGAATTGAAGTAAGTTTTACCCTCGCGATTTGTACAAAGGGGAAAACCTTTCCGTTTTTCCTTGCAGGGGCGGAAGATTTGTGATAAAATACAGGTAATAACAAATTCAGAAAGGAAACCGTTATGAACAAGAAAAGCGTAAAAGACGTCGACGTCAAAGGAAAGCGGGTTTTTGTCCGCTGTGATTTCAATGTCCCTATGCAGGACGGCGTCATCACCAGCGATAAGCGCATCACGGGCGCTCTGCCCACCATCGAGTACTTGCTGGGTCAGGGCGCGAAGGTCATCCTCTGCTCCCACATGGGCAAGCCCCACAATATTTTCACCCCCGGCTACGGGCTGACCAAGAAGGAAAAGAAGAAGGTCGCCGCGCTCCCCGAAGCGGAGCAGGCAGCCGCCACCGAAGCCTTTATGGCGAAGGCGGCGGGAGATCAGAAAAAGCTCACCCTAAAGCCCGTGGCGGATCGCCTCAACGAGTATCTGGGCGGCAAGGTCACGTTTGCCACTGATATCATCGGCGAAGACGCCAAGGCGAAGGTCGCCGCGCTGAAGGAAGGCGAGGCTGTCCTCCTGGAGAACGTCCGCTTCGACGCCCGGGAAGAAAAGAACGGGGAAGATTTCGCCAAGGCGCTGGCTTCCTACGCGGATATCTTCGTGAACGACGCGTTCGGCACCGCGCACCGCGCCCACGCTTCCACCGAGGGCATCACCCACTTCATCCCCGCCGTCTGCGGGCTGCTCATTGATAAGGAGATCACCTTTATGGGCGGCGCCCTGGAGAATCCGCAGCACCCCTTTGTGGCGATCCTGGGCGGCGCGAAAGTCTCCGATAAGATCGGCGTCATCACCAACCTCATCGACAAGGTGGACACCATCATCATCGGCGGCGGTATGGCGTATACCTTCATCGCGGCGCAGGGCGGCCACATCGGCCACTCCCTCTGCGAGGAAGACAAGTTTGAGCTGGCGCTCTCCCTGCTGGCGAAGGCGAAGGAAAAGGGTGTGAAGTTCCTGCTGCCTCTGGACAACAAGTGCGCCCGGGAATACGATAACGATTCCGAGTCCTGCTACTGCTCCGCCGGGGAGATCCCGGAGGGCTTTATGGGTCTGGACATCGGTCCCGAGACCATCAAGTGCTTCACCGAGGCCATCAAGGGCGCCAAGACCGTGATCTGGAACGGTCCTATGGGCGTTTCCGAGTTTTCCAACTACGCCGCCGGTACCCGCGCCGTGGCGCAGGCGGTGGCGGACAGCGGCGCGCTCTCCATCGTGGGCGGCGGCGACAGCACGGCTGCCATCGAGGCGCTGGGCTTTGCCGATAAGATCTCCCACATTTCCACGGGCGGCGGCGCCTCCCTGGAATTCCTGGAAGGAAAGGTCCTGCCCGGCATTGCCGCGCTCCAGGATAAATGAGGCACGGTCATGCGTAAGATCATTATCGCGGGCAACTGGAAAATGAATAAGACCCCCGCCGAGGCGCGGGCGCTGGCGGCGACGATCGCCGCCAACGACAAGATCGGTTGCGAGGTCGTCATCTGCACCCCCTTCGTGGATCTCTTTGCCGCTAAGGAAGCCATCGCGGGTTCCAAGGTCCGCTTGGGCGCGCAGAACGTCCACTGGGCGGAATCGGGCGCTTTCACCGGCGAGATTTCCGCGTCTATGCTGAAGGAAGTTGGCGTGGAGTACGTGATCGTGGGTCACTCCGAGAGAAGACAGTATTTCGGTGAGACCGACGAGACCGTGAACGCCCGCGCCAAAGCGGCGCTCGCCAAGGGGCTGAAGGTCATCCTATGCGTGGGCGAGTCCCTGGAGCAGCGCCAGTCCGGCGTGACCGAGCAGGTCATCACCCAGCAGATTAAGGCGGATCTGGCGGACTTGACCGTCGGGAATATGAAGAATGTGGTCATCGCCTACGAGCCGGTCTGGGCGATCGGCACCGGGCTCACCGCAACGCCTGAACAGGCGCAGGAGGTGTGCAAGCTCATCCGCGATCTTTTGTCGGGGATCTTCGGCGCCGAGACCGCGGCGGAGACCACCATCCAGTACGGCGGCTCCATGAACGCGGGCAATGCGGCACAGCTTTTGTCCATGCCGGATATCGACGGCGGGCTGATCGGCGGCGCTTCTTTGAAGCCCGATGATTTCGCCGCCATCATCGCGGCGGGCAGCGCCAAGTAAAATAGGCATTTCAAGCGGCGGCGGAAGAGGACCTTCTGCCGCCGGTTTTTTCCCGGAGAGGAGGTGAGCGCGTGAAAAAGAAAAAGCCCGGCAAGTGGGAAGAAGAGGGGCTGGACGGCTACGACTGGTACGAGGGACAGCCCAAGTGGCCCCTGCGCCGGATCATCGGCGTCGCCGCCGTGGGCATCAGCGTCTTCATCTACGTCTTCCTCTTTTTCCGCTTCTGCACCGCGTTCTCCGGCGGCTTCGGGGACACCGTCTACCTCACCGGGAAAAGCACGTCGGTGTATCCGGCGCAGGAGACGAGCATCCGCCGCTTCTATCCCGAAACGAGAGCGGACGACGACGGAAGCGTGCAGCTCATCTTCACCGCGGCGCTGGAGAAGACGGATTCGTTCCAATGCACCGTAAAGATCAACCGGAACGCCCGCGCCCCCGGCAAAGAGGATTGCGGATACAAAATCGCCCTCCGTTGGGACCGGGACGGGGAGACCCACCTGATCCCCCTCGCGGATTTTCAAATGAAGGACGTTTTTCAGTACCGCCACCTCGCCTGTCTCTTTGAGGACGTGCCTGACGCCGAAAAGGCGACCCTGACCTTTTTGATCTGTCCCGCCGACGCGAAGGATATTTCCTTTGAAACGGCGTTCTACACCGCCACTGTGGGCGGAGAAAGCGTTTATTCCGCCGTGGTCCGTCCGAAGAGCGACCGATTTGTTGTGAAAGGGGATTGACTATGTTTGACAGCTCTATGTTCGACCTGGCGCCGAAGGCCCGCCCGGAAGCTGTGGTACAAGGAGAGAAGTATCGCTTCACCGTCCTGACCCCCCGCCTTCTCCGGTTGGAGTACAGCGAAAACGGCGTCTTCGAGGATCGCCCCACCAAACTCGCTCTCCGGCGGGATTTTCCCGTGCCGGACTATACCGTCTCGGAAGAAAAAGGGTGGCTGGTCATCCGCACGGACGAGGTGGAATTGCGGTATGACAAAAAGCCCTTCGCCCCCGGGGGCCTAAACGTATATCTGTTGCGCCCCGCGCGCCATAAGCGGGCGCATTGGAGCTTCGGCCAGGAACAGCCCACCATCTACGGGAAGACCACCAACCTGGGCGGCACCCTCCGCACCCAGGACAACGTGAACGGTGAGGCGGATCTGGGGTCCGGTCTGGTGGACCGCACGGGCGTCACCGTCCTGGACGATTCCAAAACCCTGGTCCTGAAGGAAGACGGAAGCTGGGAGCCCCTGACGGGGGACCGTATCGATCTCTATTTCTTCGGGCACAGCGAGGAGGCGGTGAAGACCGTGCAGGCGTTCTGCGCCTTGTCCGGAAAGATCCCCATGATCCCCCGCTGGGCACTGGGCAACTGGTGGAGCCGTTACTGGAAGTATACGGAACAGAGCTACAACGAACTGCTTGATACATTTAATTCCTTTGACATTCCCCTGTCCGTGGCGGTCCTGGATATGGACTGGCACCTTACAAAGCTCGATCCCAAATACGGCGACGGCTGGACCGCCCACTCCTGGAACCGGGACTTCTTCCCGGACCCGCCCCGCTTTTTGAAGGGGATCCATAGCCGGGGCCTGAAGGTCACTATGAACCTGCATCCCCACCAGGGCGTCCGCCCCTTCGAGGATCGCTATGAGGTGATGGCGAAAGAAATGGGACAGGACCCCGCTGAAGGAAAGGACGTTTTGTTCGACGCTTCCGAACCCGCGTTTATGGAGGCGTATCTGAAAGAGGTCATCCATCCTCTGGAGGAGGACGGTGTGGACTTCTGGTGGATCGACTGGCAACAGCTGGGCGGTTTCACCAAGGAGGGGGACGATCCCCTGTGGGAGCTGAACCACGCCTTTTATACCGACAACGGGAGAAAGGGCGGCTATCCCGTCCTGTTTTCCCGCTACGGGGGGCTGGGCAGCCACCGTTACCCCCTGGGCTTTTCCGGCGACGCCAATATGACCTGGGAGAGTCTGGACTTTCAGCCCTATTTCACCAGTACCGCCGCCAACGTGGCGTACGGTTGGTGGAGCCACGACATCGGCGGTCACGCCAGGGGCGTCTGGAGCGATGAGCTCCAGCTCCGCTGGCTCCAGTTCGGCGTTTTCTCACCCATCCTGCGCCTGCACTCCGGGAAACAGCCCTTCCTGTTGAAGGAGCCCTGGAGCTTCCCGAAGGAGATCGGCGAGAGATTCGCGGACTTTATGCGCCTGCGCCACAAACTCATTCCCTACCTCTACACCATGGCGTACCGCGCCCACAGAGAGAGCCGCTCTTTGGCGGAGCCGCTCTATTACGAATACGGCGAAAAGTTCCCGCCTCTGGAAAAGCGTTTCCGCAACGAATATCTGTTCGGCACGGAGCTGCTTGTCTGCCCCGTCACCGCCCCCGCCTCCCCCGTCACCGGCACCGCCTGTACGGACGCCTGGCTGCCGGAGGGCGCCTGGATCGACTTTTTCAACCACCGGATCTACCGGGGCGGCAGATCGCTGAAACTGTACCGCGGCTTGTCCGGTTATCCCGTTTTGGCGAAAGCGGGCGCCATCGTGCCTCTGGACGCGGCGTCGCGAAACGGCGCGCCGTTGCCGGAGATCCTGGAATTACAGGTATTCTGCGGCGATAACGGCTCTTTTACGCTCTACGAGGACAACGGCAGCTTGACGGATACCAAAGCCGCCTTCACACCTTTCACCTTCACCTGGGGTAAGGAGGCAAAGCTGGTGATCGGACCTGTGGAGGGCGACGCTTCCGCCACGCTGACTCAAAGAAGCTTCCGGGTGAAATTTGTCGCCTGTGAAAAGCCTTCGGGGGCAAAACTTGTGATCAACGGAAAAGAGCAACCCATCCAATGCGTTTGGGAGGGAGATGCCGCCGTTCTTTCCGACTTTACACTGACGCCCGCTGATCGCGCCGAGATCACTCTTTCCACTTCCGGCAAGCTCATAGTCCCGGATTACAAGGAAGAGATCGTTTCCCGCCTGGCGCGTTATCAGACGGTGGACAAGTGGAAGAACGAGGTCTACGACGCCCTGAACACCGTGACGGACAAAACCGCCCTTTTGGCGCAGATCGCCGCTATCACGGACGATTCCTATCTCCTGGGCGAGATCTGTGAGATCCTGTCTTTGGGAGAATAAACACAACAAAAAAGAAGCCTGTGTGAAAGCACAGGCTTCTTTTTTCAGGAAATCAATTCTCCGGGACCGGGGCGGTAGACCAGATACTGTGGGTGACCGTTCTCCGGCACAGGTGCGCCAACTCCATACTCAACAAGCGGAGCAGGATGGCGGCAAGGAGAAACACCACGTTGATCCCGGCGGCGCCGTAGCGTCCCAAATGGACCAGGGCGGCGATCACCGTCAAAAGATCGCACAGGATCAGGGCGAGGCAAATTCCGGGAATGGCGGCGATGGTCCAACGGAAGACCCCGTCCCGCAGGTCGCCCTTCTGGGCGGCAAGGATGCTTGCCATCACCGTCAGCGTCGTTCCGAACAGTACCTCGCCCACGGCAAAGATCACATACTGATACTGCTTCTCCGGACCGTTCATACCCAGAATGAACGCCGCCCCGGCGCAAGCCAGGCAGACCAGGGCAAAGGTCAGGATCCGGATGCGCAGGACCTTGCGGTCGTTATCCGTCCCGTGATAAATGTGATTGGCTGATTGATCGTTTTTCTTTTTCGTCATTTTTTCCTCGTATTATCCCTTTCGGGTCGGCTCGCGTTTTTAGCCGGAAAATTCTACCCCTCTATCATATCACTTCCGTCCGTGAAAAGCAACTGTTTTTTTCAAGCGCCCTTTTCCGTCGGGTTTCGATTGCTTTTTTTCCCGCTTCATGGTACAATGGAGGGGAAGAAAACGGGAAGGGGGGAGCCGGGTGGAAAAGCAGTATATCGCTATTGATCTGAAGAGCTTTTACGCTTCCGTGGAATGCGTGGACCGCTCCCTGGACCCCCTGGACGCCTGTCTGGTGGTGGCGGACCCCACCCGGACGGAGAAGACCATCTGCCTCGCCGTGACACCCGCCCTCAAGTCCCTGGGGATCCCCGGACGCCCTCGGCTGTTCGAGGTGACGCAGAAATTGCGGAAGGTGAACCGGGACCGGGCGCGGCTCGCCCCCGGCGGCTGTTTGCGGGGAAAATCCCACCTGGCGTCCGAGTGGCGCGCGGATCCCTCCCTGGAGGTGGATCTGGTGGTCGCCCCGCCCAGGATGGCGCACTATATGGAGGTCAGCCGCCGCGTCTACCGGACCTATTTGAAGTACGTCGCCCCGGAGGATATCCACGTGTACTCCATCGACGAGGTGTTCATCGACGTCACGCCGTACCTTGCCGCCTACGGAATGACAGCGCGGGAGTTGGCGGTGGTCCTGCTGCGGGAAGTGCTGCGGGAAACCGGCGTCACTGCCACCGCGGGCATCGGGACCAATCTCTATCTGGCGAAGATCGCCATGGACATCGTGGCCAAGCGCGCCGAGCCGGATGAAAACGGCGCGCGGATGGCAGAGCTGGATGAGATCAGCTACCGGGAAAAACTGTGGGATCACCGTCCCCTGACGGATTTCTGGCGCATCGGACCGGGGACCGCCCGGAAGCTGGAGCGGTTGGGGATTATGACCCAGGGGGATCTGGCGCGGTTTTCCCTGAAAAGCGAGGAGGTCCTCTACCGCCTGTTCGGGGTCAACGCGGAGCTGATCATCGACCACGCCTGGGGCTATGAGCCTACCACCATCGCGGATATCCGCGCCTATCGCCCCTCCTCCAACAGTGTCAGCGCCGGGCAGGTGCTCTCCCGGCCCTATCCCTTTGAAAAGGCGCGTCTCATCGTCCGGGAAATGGCGGACGGGCTTGCCCTGGACCTGGTGGAAAAGGGACTGGTCACGGACCGGGTCTCCCTGTATGTGGGATATGACGCGGAAAACGTGTCGGATCCCGCCCGCTTTTCCGGGGAGCTGGAGGGGGACCGCTACGGCAGGGTCGTCCCGAAGGGCGCCCACGGCGGGGTGAAGCTCCCCCGGCGCGGCGCCTCCACCCGGGAGATCATCGCGGCGTTGACCGACTTGTTTGATCGCGTGGTTTCTCCGGATCTCACCGTGCGGCGCGTGGTGGTCACAGCGGAAAACGTCGTGCCGGAAGGGACCGTCCCCCCCGCGGATACCGGGGAGCAGTTGAGTTTGTTTTCCGACCCGGAGCAGACGGCGCGGGACGCCAAAAAGGAGCGTGCGGACGCCGCCCGGGAAAAACGGGTGCAGAAGGCGGTCATCGGCATCAAACGAAAATTCGGCAAAAACGCCATTTTGAAGGGTATGAATTTTGAGGAAGGCGCCACTGCCCGGGAGCGAAACGGGCAGGTGGGCGGACACAAAGCATAGTTTGAAACGGAGGAACAAAGATGAATCCGGCAATGGAAAAGAGAAATGAACTGTTGGCGCAGACCGTCATCCGGGGGCTGGAAAGCCGCAATATGAAGGGCTATTACGCCAAGACCCGCGCCGACGCGCTGGATCAGGCGCTTTCCCTGATCCCCGCGGGCAGTACCGTCACCATGGGCGGCGGTATGAGCGTCCACGAGATCGGGTTGGTCAATGCCTTGAAAAAAGGGGAGTATAAGTTTATCGACCGGGACGGTATGGCGGACAAACGCGCCGCTATGCTCGCCGCCTACGACGCGGATTTCTTCCTGTCCGGGGCCAATGCCATGACCAGGGACGGGGTACTGGTAAATATCGACGGAAACGCCAACCGGGTCTCCGCCATCGCCCAGGGTCCCAAAAAGGTTTTGTTCATCGTGGGAATGAACAAGGTCTGCGGCGATCTGGATCACGCTATGAAGCGCGCCCGGAACGTGGCGGCGCCCATCAACGCCCAGCGCTTCGGTCTGTCCACCCCCTGCGCCAAAACCGGCGCCTGCATGGACTGCACCGTGCCGGACACCATCTGCTGTCAGATCCTGACCACCCGCTATTCCAAGCACCCGGACCGGATCCACGTGATCCTGGTGGGAGAGGACCTGGGCTTCTGATGGAGAAGCGGGATTACAGCGATATTTTGTATTTGCCCCGCCCCGTATCCAAGCGGCACAAGCCCATGGACCGGATCAACCGGGCGGCGCAGTTTTCCCCCTTCGCTGCCCTCACCGGCTACGAGGGGGTCATCCGGGAGGAAGCCCGGCTCACCGCCCCCCGCCCGGAGATGGGGGAGGAGGAGCGGTCCCTGCTCAATCAAAAGCTCTCCGTCCTGTTGGAGTGCCAGGCGGCGCATCCCACCGTCACCGCCGTATACTACCGGCGGGACGAAAAAAAAGAGGGCGGGGAAGTGGTCTTTTTCACCGGCGCCTTGCGGGACCTGAACGAAGCGGAAGGCAAAATGACCTTCACCACCGGCGAGGAACTGTCCTTCCCGGATCTGGTGGACCTGCAAAGCGACCTGTTTGTCTCTTTGGAATAGAGAATAAAAGGAACGGACAAAAATGTGTCCGTTCCTTTTGTTTTTCTCTTTTCACCCGGCTTCTTCCCAGATAAGAGAAGCGTCCCCCGTGGCGTAATCGATATACACGTCCGGCTGAACGTTGTAGCAGAAGACACAGAAGCAAACGCCTTCTCCGTTATCCTCCACGGACTTCGCTTCCATCAAAACGCCCCGTGCGACAAGCTCGTTCCCCTCAAACAGGGGCGTGACCCGGTACAGAACGTGGTTGCCCGTATCCCGGACGTAATCGCCCGCCAAGATCTCAAAGGGGAGCATCCCCTGGGTATTCAGGTAGCGGGTCCCGGTGATCAGGTTGTTGCGGTTGGCGTTTTCTCCGGTGAGCTGAAAGGCGATCAGGTGACAGCGGTTGTAGAGGGACTCCCCGTCGATGAAATCAAAGCGGATGGAGTGCCAGCCCGTGGGCTTCACTTCGTAGATACTGCCCCGGGGCTCCGTGGGCATCAGATCCTTCCCCACACAGGCGACGCAGGCGGTACAGCGCCCCAGCGCGTCCAGCTCGCCGTAGCGCTCGAAGGATGCCGCCCCAAGCTCCGATTTGTCGAAAAACGGCTCGTTGCCGTTTACGGTCACGTACGCCTCGCCCCGGTACGCCGGGATGCCGGACAGGAGCGAGTGCTCTTCTTCGCCCGCTTCCGGGACGACCGCCGTTTCCGGCGCCGGGAAGGGCGGATGAAGGACGATCCCCGCCAGGATCAGGATCAGCGCCAGGAGCAGGGCGACCCATTCCTTGACCCGGATCCTCCGCAGCAGCAGTTTGATCCAGACCCCCGGCAGGCAGAAAAGCCCCGCCGCCAGGTACAGGAGGCTGACCCACCCGGCACCGGTCAGCCCGATCAGCGCCATGGCAGCGACGAACAGGATCAGCCGCGCCACCGCGTAAAAATCCCACAAAAACGCCTCGCCCCGGCGTTGCATGCCGTTTCTCATAGCCGCTCCCTCACATAAAAATCCACCCGGACACAGGTCCGGGTGGCGCTTTTTTTGTTATTTGCCGGTGACGATCTCGTAGGTGTCCTTGGCGATCATCAGTTCCTCGTTGGTGGGGATGACCAGCATCTTCACCTTGGCGTCGGGGGTGGAAAGATCTACTTCCAGTCCGTTGCGCTTGGCTTTGGCGTTCACGTCCTCGTCGATCTTCACGCCCAGAAACGCCAGCTTGTCCGCCACACGGGTACGGTACTGGGGATTGTTCTCCCCG
Source organism: Clostridia bacterium (assembly GCA_017959745.1). Classification (GTDB taxonomy): domain Bacteria; phylum Bacillota; class Clostridia; order Oscillospirales; family SIG627; genus RGIG5579. Next base: position 4,665 of record JAGDAA010000009.1, on the reverse strand, counting down.
ATGCCGCCGGTGAAGATCACCGCGTCCACCCCGCCCATGGCGGCGGCGAATCCGCCGATGTACTTGGTGAGCTGATGGCAGAGCATGGATTCCACCAGCTGATAGCGCTCGTTGCCGTTCTTGGCGCCGTCCTCAATGTCCCGGTTGTCGCTGGTGACGCCGCCGGTGACGCCCAAAATGCCGGACTTCTTGTTCATAACGGTGTCCATCTCATCCGGGGTCAGCCCCTCTTTCTTCATGATCAGGGGCACGATGGCGGGGTCGATGGAGCCGCAGCGGGTCCCCATGATGATGCCCTCCAAAGGAGTGACGCCCATGGTGGTATCCAGGCACTTGCCGCCCTGCACCGCGGCGATGGAAGAACCGTTGCCCAGGTGGCAGGTGACCAGCTTCAGATCCTTGGGGTCCTTACCCAGCATGGCGGCGGCGCGCATGGAAACGTAGCGGTGCGAGGTGCCGTGGAAGCCGTAGCGGCGGATCTTGTACTTCTCGTAATATTCATAGGGCAAAGCGTAGAGATACGCGTATTTCGGCATGGTCTGATGGAAGCCGGTGTCGAACACCGCCACCTGGGGCACGCCGGGCATGATCTCTTCGCAGGCGCGGATGCCGGTGAGGTTGTGGGGATTGTGCAGCGGACCCAGTTCACAGCATTCCTCGATGGCTTCGATGACCTTGTCGTCCACCAGGACGCTCCCGGAGAACTTTTCGCCGCCGTGGAGCACCCGGTGACCCACCGCTCCGATCTCGGAGAGGGAGGAGATCACGCCCAGTTTGGGGTCCGTCAGGGTCTTCACCACCAGCTGGATGGCTTCCCCGTGGTTCGCCATCTGAATCTGGATCTTGTAATCTTCCCGACCTTCCACCTGATGCTTGAAGTTGCCGCCGTCGATGCCGATGCGGTCGCAAAGCCCCTTCGCCATGAGCTTTTCATTTTCCATGTCGATGAGCTGATACTTCACGGAGGAAGAGCCCGCGTTGATGACCAGAATTTTCATAACAGTTTTCCTTTCCTATTTCGTTTTGGTTCCTGCCTGAAATTCTATCATACTTCGCCCTCTTTTGCAAGGGAGAAGACGGCATTTTCTCCATATTTTTGCGCGTTTTCCCATTCTAAGATCCGCATTTTCAGGTCGATCAGCTCCGGGGTGACGTGAAAGAGGGCGGCAGCCTCGTCCCGGTCCGCGCCCCCGGCGACGGCATCCGCCAGCTTCTCCGAGGAAATGAGCAGGTGGGCGGCAAAAAGATTCGCCTGATATTCCGGCTTGAGCGCCATATCCATAATGAAATAGTCCTGCACCACGCTGCCCTGCGCCATCTCCCGGTGGAGGAAATCGTGCCCCAGTTCGTGGGCGAGGACCATCCGCGCCGTCCGCCGGTTCAGATTGCCGTTGAGAAAGATGAACCGCTGCCCTAAAATGACCTTATACATCCCCTGGAGCTTTTTGAAATCCGGACAGCAGGTGACGGGGATGCCCTCCCCGGCGGCAATGGCAAAGGGGTTGCGGGTGCCGTGCTTTTCCAGGACCTTTTCGCACACGGTCACAACGCGTTCCAGATCCGTCACTGCTTTGTTTCCCCCTCTCCGATCTTCCGGTCTTCCTTTTTGGCGGCCCAATAGGCGGCGATGATGGCTTCCATAGCGGCGTCCCGGTCCTCTTCCTCCAGCCGCCCGCCGGAAAACAGGGCGGAAAGGGAGTGGACCAGTTCTTCCAACTGCCGCCGGACGTCCGGCTCCATGGCGGTGATGATGGTTTCCTCCCCGGGGCTGAGCAGCTCTTCCGCGGTCGTGCCAAGCGCCGCCGCCAGCTTCATGGTGATCTCCATGTTGGCGGGATAGCGCTTGCCCATCTCATAGTTCTGCAAGGTCCGGGCGGTGATGCCCGCCTTCTCCGCCAGCGACGCCTGGGACAGCTTCTTTTTGGCGCGTTCCCGTTTCAATTTCTCCGCAAACGTCATAGCATTCTCCCCTTTGATAACACGAAAATCCGTTCGTGCTATCAGTATATCAGCACGAACGGATTTTGTCAACAGGAATTTTTTGTATTTCAGGAATACAGTTTCGCCAGGCCCCCCTCGCTGGTTTCCCGGTACCGGCGGGAGAGATCCCGCCCGGTCTCGTACATGGTCTGTACCACGAGGTCGAAGGAGACCTTCCGGGAATCCGACAGGAAGGTGGCGAGATTCACGGCGTTCATGGCGCGCATCGCCGCCACGGCGTTCCGCTCGATGCAGGGGATCTGCACCAGACCGCGGACGGGATCGCAGGTCAGCCCCAGGTGATGCTCCAGCGCCACCTCCGCGGCGTATTCGATCTGGTCCAGTTTCAATCCGAAGATCTCCGCCAGGCCCGCCGCCGCCATGGAGCAGGCGCTGCCCACTTCCGCTTGACAGCCGCATTCCGCGCCGCTGATGGAGGCGTTGGTTTTGATCAGGTTGCCGATCAGCCCCGCGGTGGCGAGGGCGTGGAGCACGTCCGCCTCCTCTATGGCGCGCTTGTCCTTCACGTAGCGCAAAACCGCGGGCAATACGCCGCAGGAACCGCAGGTGGGTGCGGTGACCACGGTACCGCCGGCGGCGTTTTCCTCACTGACGGCAAAGGCATAGGCGCAGATCAGCCGGTTTTCCCGGGTTTCGATATGCTCCCTGTCATTGTGGTGATCGAAGAGGATTTTCGCCTTCCGCTGAACGCCAAGTCCCCCGGGCAGAACGCCCTCTGCCGCCAGCCCCTTTTCCATGGTGGCGAGCATCTGCTTCCAGACGCGGTCGAGAAAGTCCCAAAGCCCTTTCCCCTCAAACAGTTCCGCGTACTGCCACAGGCGCAGATCCTTTTCCCGGCAGAAAGCGGCGATCTCGGCAAAGCTGTCGTGGGGATAGATCCGGGCGGGCTGATACACGGGCTGACCCTTGACCACGATGCTCCCGCCGCCTACGCTGTATACCTCCCAGGTGCCCAGGAGCCGGGTGTCCCGGTAAGCGAAGAGAAGCATGGTGTTGGGGTGGGGCAGATCGGAGGCGTTCTCGTCAAATTTGATCTCGCAGAGGAAGGGCTCGAAGGCGCGCCGGATGCACCAGTCGGTGCGGTGTCCCCTGCCGGTTTTGGCAAGGGAGCCCATAAGGACTGCCCGGAAGCCGGTGGCTTCGGGATGCGCCGCCCGAAACAGGGCAGCCGCCTTGGCGGGTCCCATGGTGTGGGAGCTGGAGGGACCGACGCCGGCGCGGTACAGCTCCGTCAAAGACTCCATGCCCCGTGCTTTTTCCCGCTTTTCCTCTGTAAGATCCATGTTGCGCCTCCTGTGTTGAATCGTTGAGATTGTATCACCTCTAAACTGATTTTGCAAGGATTTCGGGGGAAATATTCGCCGTTGCCAAAAACGCGTCTTTGTGATAGGATGAGACAAAGGAGTTTCGTATGGCTTATCAGGTTTTTTTAAAGAAAAAGGAAGACGGACGCATCCGGGCGGGACACGCCTGGGTGTACGCCAACGAGGTACAGGAGATCCGGGGGGACGGCAAAAACGGCGATCTGGCGGAGGTGTTCGACTGCCACGGCGCCTTTTTGGGGAAAGGCTATATCAACCACCTCTCGAAGATCCTGGTGCGACTTTTTATCCGGGATCGCGCCGGGACGGACGATCAGGCGCTCTTCACCGAGCGGGTGCGCGCCGCCCATGACGCCCGGACTTCCCTGGGTCTGACGGAAGCGTACCGGGTGGTGTTCGATCAGGCGGACGATCTGCCCGGTGTGGTGATCGACCGCTACGGGGACCTGGTCTCCCTGCAGATCCATTCCCTGGGGATGGACCGGAACCGGGATAAGATCGTCACCGCCATCCGGGAGGTCCTCGCCCCCCGGGGCATTTACGAGCGGAGCGACGCGCCGGTGCGCGCCCGGGAAGGGCTGCCTCCCGTTTCGGGTCCCGTGGGCGGGGCGTTCGATCCTGTGACAAGCTTCCGGGAAAACGGACTGCTCTTCCGGACGGACCTGGCGAACGGGCAGAAGACCGGCTATTTTCTCGATCAGCGGGAAAACCGCCTCGCCGTCCGCCGCTACTGTACCGGGGGGTCCGTCCTGGATTGCTTCTGCAACGCCGGAGGCTTCTCTATGAACGCTGCCTTTGCCGGGGCGGAGCGGATCCTCGCCCTGGACGCCTCGGAGAGCGCGTTGGAGGACGTAAAAGCCAACGCCGCCCTCAACGGCTTTACCAATATCGAGACCGTCCGCGGAGACGCGTTCACGCTGCTTCGGGGGTTTCACCGGGAGGGACGGCAGTTTCATACGGTGATCCTGGACCCGCCCGCCTTCTGCAAGAGCATAGATCAGGTGCGGGACGCCCTGCGGGGCTACCGGGACGTAAACCTTCTGGGAATGAAGCTCACTCAGCCGGGCGGGTATCTGGTCACCGCCTCCTGCAGCCGCTTTGTGACGCAGACGCTTTTCCGGAAGATGCTCCGGGAAGCCGCCGCCGCCTCGGGCAGGCGGGTTCGTCTCCTGGAAACGAAGGCGCAGGCGTCGGATCACCCGGTCCTTCTGGCGGCGGATGAAAACGAGTACCTGAAATTCTACGTTCTGCAGATTATGTAACAAAAAACGAAGATCCGGTCGACCGGATCTTCGTTTTTTGTTACATAATCTGCAGAACGTAGAATTTCAGGTACTCGTTT
>JAGDAA010000093.1 GCA_017959745.1 Clostridia bacterium | reverse complement strand
GATCTGATCCTGGTGGTGCTGGACGCTTCTGATCCGAAATTTTCGCAGAAGCTGCGCGTCACGGAATCCATCCTGTACTCCCTTTTTGATAAAAACGATATGGCCCCCGTGCCCTTCCTGTACGTCCTGAACAAAACGGACAAACCGGAGAGCCGCTTCAACCGGGAGTCCTTCCCCGCCGGACGAAACGCCGTTTGCGTTTCCGCCGCCAACGGCACGGGGCTTTTCGATCTGACGCGCCGGGTGGAGGAGATCCTCACCCGGCAAAAAAAGGAGGCCGCCTTCCTGTTTCCCCATGATCAGGCGGGACTGCTCTCCCCTCTCTACAAGACCAGCCAGGTCAAGACGGTCCTGTACGAGCCGGATGGCGTCTACGCCGAGGTGGTCTGCGATGAAAAAACGAGAGGATCCCTGGCAAGGTTTCTGACGAAAAAACGCGAATCATAACGGAATAAAACAAGGCAGGTAAAGAAATGGCAAGAAAAACCGCCGGAAAGGCAGCGAAAGAAAAGGCGGCAAAGCCCGCCGTTATCCAGGATCAGCCCATCACCGAGACCCTGCGGGAAAACTATATGCCCTACGCTATGAGCTCCATCATTTCCCGCGCCATCCCGGAGATCGACGGCATGAAGCCCAGTCACCGGAAACTGCTCTATACCATGTATAAAATGGGGCTTTTGACGGGACAGAGGACCAAAAGCGCCAACGTGGTGGGCCAGACCATGCGGCTGAATCCCCACGGGGACGCTGCCATCTATGAGACCCTGGTGCGTCTCACCCGGGGCAACGAAGCCCTGCTTCATCCCTTCGTGGACTCCAAGGGCACCTTCGGCAAGCAGTATTCCAAAATGGCGTACGCCGCCTCCCGTTATACGGAGGTAAAGCTGGCGCCCATCTGCTCCGAGCTGTTCGGCGGCATCGACAAAGACGCGGTGGATATGATCGACAACTACGACGCCACCATGAAGGAGCCGACCCTTCTGCCCACCTCCTTCCCCAACGTGATGGTCTGCCCCAACACGGGCATCGCCGTGGGGCTTGCCAGCTCCATATGTTCCTTTAACCTCAACGAGACCTGCGACGCCGCCATTGCCCTGATGGAGGATCCCGAGGCGGATCTGTACGGCATTTTGAAGGCGCCGGACTTTTCCACCGGCGGCACCCTGCTCTACGATCCGGAGGAGATCCGGCAGATCTATGAGACGGGCAAGGGCAGCTTCACCCTGCGGGCGGTCTGGCACGTGATCCCCAAGGAAAACCGCATCGTCATCACCGAGATCCCCTACAACACGACGGTGGATCAGATCATCGACAAGATCATCCAGCTCATCAAGGAAGGCAAACTGCGGGAGATCGGAGACGTGCGGGACGAGATCGACCTGGACGGCCTGAAGCTCACCGTGGACTTAAAGCGCGGCTCCGACCCGGACAAGGTGATGAAAAAGCTCCTGCGGGCGACGGATCTGGAATGTCGTTTCCCCTGCAACTTCAACGTGCTCATCGCCGGCTCTCCCCATCAGATGGGGGTGCGGGAAATGCTCACGGAGTGGCACGCCTTCCGGTGCGAATGCTTAAAGCGGGAATTCTTCCACGAAAAGACCCAAAAGGAAGACAAGCTCCACCTGCTCTACGGTTTGGAAAAGATCCTGGTGGATATTGACCGCGCCATCGCCATCATCCGCAAGACGGAAAGCGAAAAGGACGTGGTCCCCAATTTGATGAAGGGCTTTTCCATCGACGAATTGCAGGCCAACTATATCTGCGAGATCAAACTACGTCATCTGAACCGGGAATACATCCTGGACCGTGTGAGCGAGAAAGATCGCCTGGAAAAGGAGATCCGGGAGTTGGAGTCCCTCATCACCAGTCCCCGGAAGATGAACCGCTACATCGCCAAACAGCTGGAGGAAATCAAAAAGAAATACGGTCAGGACCGGAAGACCAAGATCGAATACCAGTTCGAGAAAACCGCGGAGCTTCCCAAAGAGGAGGAACCGGAATATCGCGCTCAGGCGGTCATCACCCGGGACGGCTACTTTAAGAACATCCCGCCCAAATCCCTGATGATGGCGGCGGAGCATAAGTTGAAGGAGAACGATGAAGTCGTCTTCGATCGGGAGTGTTCCTCCCGGGACGAATTCCTGTTCTTCACGGACAAGGGACAGGTATACCGGGCGAAATTCGGCGACTTTTCCGTGACGAAGGCTTCGGAAATGGGCGATTATATCCCCGCGAAGCTGGGTATGGAAAAGGAAGAGAAAGTGGTCTATGCCTGCCTGTCCGACGGATACAAGGGCAATCTCGCCATCGTCTTCGAGAGCGGCAAGGGGGTACTCTTCCCCTTGAGCGTGTACGAAACGAAATCCGCCCGGAAGAAGCTGGCGAACGCCTTTAATACCAACGCCCCCGTGGCGGGCATGTTCGCCCTGGCGAAGGGAGAGATCAAGGAGATCCTCATCTGCACCAAAGCCGGGAAGGCGGCGGTGATCCGCACCACGGTCTTCCCCGAGAAAGCCACCCGCACCAGCTACGGCGCACAGATCATCGCTTTAAAGAAGAACGACGGTGTGCGTCTGTGCCGGGAGGTGGAAGCGGGAGATCCGGATTACGCGGTGTATAAAAAGCCCCGCATCCCCACCCCGGGCATCGCCTGGAACCCGGCGTTGGAGAAAAAATAAGCAGCAAATACGAGCGCGGAGCCGATTTTGCCCGGAAACGGGAGAAAATCGGCTCTGTTTTTCTTTACAAACATATATGATTGTGGTAAAATATACTGAATAAGTACCATTGACTGTCCAACGACCGCGGGAAAGGGAGAAACATGAAACGAAAGAACAACGCTTTTTCCAAGCTAAAGCCCACCCTTATCCTGGCCGCGTCCGCCCTGGCGCTGCTGGGCAGCGCGGCGGTGGTGGCGCTCTGGACCGGTTCCCTTCTCCCCCTGCCGGTGGCGTTTGGTTTTTTGCTGGCGGAATTGATGCTTCTCTGGCTATACAGCACCGCCGCGAACAAACGGCGGGCGGCGCGTGAGGAACAACTGAATATACTGGGCGGCGTGACCCTGGACTTTTTGATGGATCTCGCGCTCCCCTGCCTGATTTTAGGAGATAAAGGCGAGATCCTCTGGTATAACCGCTCCTTCCAGGAGCTGGCGCCCGGGGAGAATCTTTACGACAAAAACATCAACGATCTGTCGGAAAACAGGATCTCCATCCGGAGACTGTCGGAGGAAACGGAGGACGATCTGCGGGGACGGCCGGTGAACGGCAGTATCGGCGGCAAACAGTTTGAACTGCTCCCCTACCGGATCATCACCGGGGATAAATTGTGCCTGGTCACCGTCTGGCAGTCAATCGATCGCGTTCTGGAATTGCAGGAGGAGCTGGCAAACAAAAACCCCATAGTGGCGTACGCCGCCGTGGACAACTATTCCGAGATCGCCGGCATCTCTCAAGGAAATTACCGCACCGTCACCGCCAAGATCGCCATTCTTTTGAAGGAATGGGCGGACGGTATGGGCGCCATTCTCCGCGCGGTGGAAAACGATCGGTTTATCCTCCTTATGGAGGAACAGCACCTGAAAAGCTGCGCCGAGCGGAAATTCGATATTTTGGATCAGGTCCGGGAATTGTCCCGGGACAACGCGGAGATCCCCGTGACTGTTTCCATCGGCATCGCGGCGCTGGACGGCAGTATGAGTGAAAAGGAAGCCGTAGCGTACGCCGCACTGGATCTGGCGCTGCAGCGCGGCGGCGATCAGGCGGTCATCAAGCGCCGGGACAACGTGACGGAGTATTACGGCGGCAGAACCAAGACGGTCCAGAAGCGGGATAAGATCCGCTCCCGCATCGTGGCGTCCGGGATCGTTTCCGCCCTGAAGAACGCCAGCAATGTTCTGATCATGGGCCACCGTTTCGCGGATCACGATTCCATAGGTTCCTGCGTGGGTATGGCGCGCTTTGCCATAGAGTACTGCGGTAAGGTCAACGTGGTAGTGAACGCGGGGGACCCGAACCTGAAGGGCATTTTCAAGAAGCTGAACGGTCTTGCCGACTACCGGGATCTATTCATCGACGGCACCACTGCCCAGGATCTGATCACCTCCTCTACTCTGCTCATCATCACCGATGTGAACAATGTGGCGCAGTTTGAGGCGCCGGAACTGTATGAGAACATCCGGGACGTGATCATCATCGACCATCACCGGCAGACGGCGGAATTCGCCATTAAACCCGTGATCACCTACATCGAGCCCAGCGCGTCCAGTGCCAGTGAACTGGTCAGCGAAATGCTGGAATTGTCTTTGCCCCAGGGCAAGCTTTTGAAAGAGGAAGCGGAGCTGCTCTTCGCCGGGATGATCCTGGATACCAAACAGTTCGCCAACAACACCGGTCCCCGCACCTTTGCCGCCGCCCTGTATCTCCGAAGCTGCGGCGCCAATCCCGCGGAAGCGCAGATGCTCTTCCGCTCCGATCTGGCGGATTTCAAGCGGGAGGTCCAGTTTGAAGCCAACGCCTTTATTTATAAGGACGTGATCGCCTTCTCCTTCCTGGAGCAGGACGCTACACCGGAGGATAAGATCGCCGCGTCCAAAGCGGCGGACAGGCTGCTCTCCCTGGAAGGAGTATTGGCCTCCTTCGTTCTCTGCCGCATCGGGAATACGGTCCACGTATCCGCCCGCTCCGGGGGCAAGGTGAACGTTCAGCTGATTACGGAACGGCTCCACGGCGGCGGACACTTCGATATGGCGGGGGCACAAATGAAGGACACCGACATCAAAGAGGCCTTTGTTCAACTGAAAGAGGTCGTCGATCAATACCTGAGTGAGAATTAAGGAGGAATCGCAATGAAGGTTGTTTTGAAAAAGGATTTTAAGGGACTCGGCAAAATGGGCGAGATCGTCACCGTCTCCGACGGCTACGCCCGGAATTTCCTGTTTCCCAAAGGCATTGCCGGTACAGCGGACGCCAAAGCGGAAAATGAGCTGAAAAACCAGATTTCCTCCAAAGCCTACCGGGATAAGGTGGAACGGGAGGAAGCCGAGGCACTGAAAGCAAAGCTGGAGGGCATGGCCGTCCACGTGAAGGCCGCTGCCGGCGCCGAGGACGGCAAGATCTACGGATCCGTGACCAACGCCCACGTTTCCGAGCTTTTGGAAAGCCAATGCGGAGTCAAGATCGACAAGCGTAAGATCGAGTTGGAAAGCGTCAAGAATTTCGGCACCTACACCGCGAGCGTCAAGCTCTACGCCGGGATCAGCGCGAAACTCAAGGTGATCGTGGAGGCGTAAGGTGACGGAAGAAAGAAAAGAAACTGCCCGGGAGACGGAAATGCAGCAGCAGGTCGTCGCCCAGATCAGCTCCACGTTAGGGATGCAGATCCCCTACTCCGTTGAAAACGAACAGGCGCTTTTGGGCGCTATGATCCTGGACAGCGAGCGGATCGGGGACGTGACCCATTTAGTCAAGAGCGACGATTTTTATATCGATAAACACGGCAAGATATTCAGCGCCCTGGTTGACCTCTTCTCCCAGGGTAAGGGCATCGACGTGGTGACCCTGCTGACCCTCTTGGTGAAGGACGGGGTATACACGGAGGAATCCGGCACTGCGTACATCCGGCAGCTGGCGGAAAACGTGCCCGGCGTCACAAACGTGATGGACTATGCTCTTGTGGTCAAGGAAAAGAGCCTTTTGCGGCAGTTGATCTTCACTTCGGAATCCATCATTCGGTCCGCCTACGGACACGAGGGGGATGTAAAAGAGATCCTGCAGAACGCCGAACAGCGTATTTTTGAACTGACCCAGGGGGAGACCGCGCACGACTTCACCCGGATCTCCGAGATCATCCAACAATTCTACGTGGAGCTGAAGGAGCTGACGGAAAACAAAGAGCAATCCAGCAGCATCCAAACTTATTTCAGTGAGATCGACTGGACCCTGGCGGGTATGAACCCCGGTGATTTCATTCTGGTGGGCGCCCGCCCCGGTATGGGTAAGACCAGCTTTGTTATGAACATTGCCGCGGAGGTCGCCAAGCACCGCACGGACAAAGCGGTAGCGATCTTTTCCCTGGAAATGACCAAGACCCAGCTCGCCGCCCGGCTCCTGGCGTCCGAGGGACACATCGACAGTAAAAAACTGCGGGAGGGGGACCTGGAGGACGAGGACTACGGCAAGCTGACCGCCGCCGCGGTAGCCCTGTCGGAAACCAAGATCTATATTGACGATTCCAACAATATGACCGTGGGGGATATGCGCTCCAAATTATTGCGCATCAAAGATCTGGGGCTTGTCATCATCGACTACCTGCAGCTGATGCACTCCAACAAGTATCGGGACAACCGGGTACTGGAGATCGCGGACATCACCCGAAACCTGAAAATCGTGGCAAAGGAATTGGGCGTTCCCATCATTTGCTGTTCCCAGCTTTCCCGTATCGCCCAGGACCGGAAGGACAAACGCCCTCAGCTCACGGATTTGAGGGACTCCGGCGCCATCGAGCAGGACGCGGACGTGGTCATGTTCCTTCACCGGGAAAAATACTATGACCTGGCGAATAAAGAGGACGACAATTCCGCGGAATGTATCATTGCCAAAAACCGCCATGGCGGGACGCGCACGGTGAAGATGATTTTCGACGAGCGCTATACCCGTTTCCTGTCCGTGGAGAAGAAATACGAAGGGGCGGAGGCGTAAGTGAAGTCCACTCTCCCGCGGAAATTTTCGGAGCATCTTGCCGACCTGAGCGTCCTTTCGCGGGGGGACCGGGTCCTGATCGCCCTGTCCGGGGGCAAGGATTCCGTCGCCCTGGCGTCCCTTTTGAACGCGTGCGCGGACCGATTCGGCATCTCCCTGCGCGCTTGCCACGTGAATCACGGCATTCGCGGGGAGGAGGCGGATCGGGACGAGGCGTTCTGCGAAGCGTTTTGCAGAGAAAGGAGCATTCCCTTTTCCCGATGCCGCGCCGACGTGCCCGCCTTTTGTGAAAAAGAAGGCATGGGACTGGAGGAAGGGGCGCGCATGGTTCGCTACCGGCTCCTGCGGCAAACGGCAAAGCGCTTCGATTGCCGTTTTATCGCCACAGCTCACACCGCCGACGATCAAGCGGAGACGGTCCTCTTCCGACTCGCGCGGGGTACCGGGTTTTCCGGCGCCGCCGGGATCCCCGAGAAAAGCGGAGATCTGATCCGCCCGCTTCTCCCCTTCACCGGAAAGGAGATCGCCTCGTACCTGAAAGAAAACAATATTTCCTTCATCTATGACAGCAGCAACGAGGACCTTTCCTTCACCAGGAACCGCATTCGCAAGAAGGTCCTGCCCGCCTTGGAAAAGGCTGTGCCCGGTTGCGGAACGTCTCTGGTACGCTTTGCGCGAACCGCTTCCTGGCAGGACGCTTTGGTCAAACGCTGTGCCGACGACTGGGAAAAGGAAACGGGCGTCACCCCCGCCGCGGGAGAAGCGCCGCTGCGCGACCTGATCCCGCTGACAGAGACAGAAGCGGACTATCCCGTTTTATACGAGATCTTTCACCGGATGACCGGGATGAGCGGGATTTCCCTGACATATGAACGATTTCTCGCGCTGATTTCATTCTTAAAAAGCGACTTTTCGGGTAAACTAATTGAGATCGCAAACGGTTTCAGCTTTTTCCGGGACAGGGATCTGCTCCGTTTCGGCAAGGCGACTGCAACGGTGGAGAAACCGGAATACAGGATTTTGTTACGGACGGGCGAGAACGCGCTGCCCGAGATCGGCGCGACCCTAACCCTTTCCGACCCGAAGCCCGGGAAAGTGCGAAATATTCACAAAAACCACTTGATTATTCACGCCGCTTCCGATAGAATAGAGGGCGAACTTTTTGTGAGGAATTGTCTGCCGGGAGACAGGATCCGGATGAACGGATTGTCAAAAAGCGTCAAGAAAGCTTTGTGTGACGCCGGCTATTCTTCCGAGCAAAGGAAAACGGTCCCCGTGGTCTGCGACGAGGGCGGAGTTTTCTGGGTCCCCGGGCTTGGCTTGTGCGACCGGGCAAGGGATCCGAACGCCTCTTTTGTTCTGACCCTGGATCTGATGTACGGCGAAAAGTAATAACGGCAAAAAGGACTGGTTTGCGAGTATGAATCCGGAATTCAAAGAAATGGAACAAGATCTGGCAAAGGTCATGTTTGATCGGAACGACATCGAAGAGATGCTCGTCCGTCTGGGTAGGGAAATCTCCGACGCCTATCGAGAGAGCGTCAAGGAGCGTAAGCTCATCCTGATTGGTGTTCTGAAGGGATCCGTGGTTTTTATGGCGGACCTGATGCGGCACATCAATCTGCCCCTGGAGATCCTGTTTCTGCAAGCCACCAGTTACGGGGCGGGAACCGTTTCCTGCGGACGCGTACAGATCAGCATGGAATTGGACAAGGCTCTGGTGGGCGGCGCGGACGTCATTCTGGTGGAAGATATTCTGGACAGCGGCAGAACCCTGAAAAAGCTGACCGAGTACATCGCGGATAGCGGCGCGCATTCCGTTAAGATCTGTACGATGCTGGATAAGCCCGCGCGCCGTGTAGCGGATATCCAGACCGACTTCAAAGGGTACGAAGTGGAAGATGAATTTCTGGTGGGATACGGACTGGATTACAACGAAATCTACCGTAATCTTCCCTATATCGGCGTTCTGAAACGCTCTATTTACGAGGCATAAGGAGCTTTGCATGAAGAAAAACAATTTTCGCGCTTTTATTATTTACGGCATCCTGATCCTTGCGATCATCGGGGTCGTTTCCTTTCTATTGAATAATACCGCTTCCCAACGGGAGCTGATCTACAGCGAAGTGATCGATCTGTTCAAAAAGGATGAGGTGAAGGAGTTCGCCGTGGACGCCAACGGGATTTTGGTGATCCGGACCACGGACAACAAAGAGCTTCGTCACGAGCTTCAGAGCATCACCCCCTTCCGGGAGGAGATCGAGGACTACCTGAAGGACAACAAAAACCTGGAAAAATATGAGTTCAAACCGCCGGTGAACTATCCCTGGTGGGTGAGCTTTTTGCCCTATCTTCTGATCCTGGGCGTTATGGTGGGTCTGTTCTTCTATGCTATGAACCAGGCAAACGGCGGCAAGGGCAGCCGGATCAATTCCTTCGGTCGCGCCAAGGCGAAACTGGGCGCCGACGAGAAGAAAAAAGTCTTCTTTACGGATGTGGCGGGCGCGGACGAGGAAAAGGAAGAGCTTTCCGAGATCGTGGAATTTCTCAAGAATCCCAAACGCTATGAGGAACTGGGCGCCAAGATCCCTCACGGCGTTCTGCTCATCGGCCCTCCCGGTACCGGTAAGACCCTGCTTGCCAAAGCGGTCGCCGGGGAAGCTGGTGTTCCCTTCTACTCCATTTCCGGTTCCGATTTTGTAGAAATGTACGTGGGCGTGGGCGCCAGCCGGGTGCGGGATCTGTTTGAAAACGCGAAAAAGAACGCGCCGAGCATCGTCTTTATTGACGAGATCGACGCGGTGGGCAGACATCGGGGCGCCGGACTCGGCGGCGGCCACGACGAACGGGAGCAGACCCTAAACCAGCTTTTGGTGGAGATGGACGGTTTTGGCTCCAACGAGGGCGTGATCGTTATGGCGGCGACCAACCGCCCGGACATCCTGGATCCCGCTCTGCTCCGCCCCGGCCGCTTTGACCGTCAGGTCACGGTGAATTACCCCGATATCAAAGGACGCGAGGCGATCCTCAAGGTACATGCCAAGAACAAGCCCTTCGAGGAGGGGGTGGATCTCGCTACCCTCGCCAAAGGGACGCCCGGCTTCACCGGGGCGGATCTGGCGAACCTGCTCAACGAGGCGGCTCTGCTTTCCGCCCGGAAGGGCAAGAAACTTATCGGCACCACCGAGCTGGAGGAAGCCACCATCAAGGTGATCGTGGGTCCTCAGAAAAAGAGCAAAGTGGTCACGGAAAAGGATAAGAAGCTCACCGCCTACCACGAAGCGGGCCATGCTATCGTCACCCACTTCCTGGAAACCCAGGACAAGGTGCATCAGATCTCCATCATACCCGCCGGACGCGCCGGCGGCTATACCCTGTCCCTCCCAAGTGAGGACAAGAGCTATCACTCTAAATTGGAAATGGAGGAAGAGATCGTTTCCCTGCTGGGCGGCAGAGTGGCTGAAAAGCTGATCCTCAACGATATTTCCACCGGCGCTTCCAACGACATTCAGCGCGCCACGGAGATCGCCCGAAATATGGTGACCCAGTACGGTATGAGCGAGAAGCTCGGCCCCGTCGTATACGGCACCGGTCACGGCGAAGTCTTTTTGGGCAGGGATTTCAGTTCCACCCCCAATTATTCTGAGAAGATCGCCGCGGAGATCGACGAAGAGACCCTTCGGATCATCAGCCAGGCATACGACAAGGCCGTGGCGCTGCTCACGGAGCATATGGACAAGCTTCACTTCGTAGCCAAATATCTCATTGAAAACGAAGTGATGGACGAAGAGCAGTTCGCCGCTGCTATGCAAGATGGCACCACCGCGGAGGATATTGCCCGGATCAAGGACGAAAAGCTCCGCAAGAGCATTGACGAAAATGCCCGGAAGCGGGAGGCGGACGCCGTCAAAGACGCCACTCTCTCCGAAAAGCTCGCCCGGGAAGCCAACCAGCAGAAGGAAAAAGAAAAGGACAATATAGACTGAGGCGATAAAAAAAGAAGCGTGATCTTCCCCGTGAAGATCACGCTTCTTTCATTTGCTTATTCTTTGACTAAGTAATTATTCAGGCGAACGATGTCCTTGTTCTCGTCCCCGTTGACATCGGCGCCACAAGATCCCTCTCCGCAAGCGCCGATATATTCAGCAATCGTCGCCTTTTCGTCGGTGACTATAAAGCAACGCCCCCGTCGAGTGACGGGGGCGTTATGTTCTTTTCGGTCAGTTCCTGCGATCCACAACGACCTTTTCGCCGTTGAGGATGCCCTGGCAGGCGGCGATCATCTGCTTCACGTAGTCCCGGTTGATATAGAATTCGCCGGAACCGTCCAGACTGTAGTAGGCTTTCCGGGCGGTCATACCGTAATAGTTATATTCGTGTTTAGTGCCGTCCCGCAGCGTGATATTAATGGTAAGCAGAAGCGACCCGTCTTCCGGTTCCTCCGCGTATCCTTCCATAGTTGTAAACAGGATGGCTTTGTAAAGCTGACGGAAGTTATCCGTATCAATACCCTGCACGGCGGGGGAGGAGATCTTCAGATCCTTCCCCTCTCCCGTCAGGTCGAAGCGGGCGACGGCATCGCCCCAGGACATCGTGATATTCGCCACGTTGTCGATGGTGGTGGCGTAGGCGTGGTTGTCGATAAAGTCCAGGAGCCCCCATTCCATCCAGGGCAGATCCTGGGCGTCGAATTCCACGATCACGTCAAAATCCGGAGAATAAATATAATAGATATAGGTGGGGTCTTCTCCGTCCGCGGCGGCTTCCTCCAGCTTTTCGCTGATATACAGCGTAGTATCGAAAACGGTCTGTTCATAAGCGTACCGGTAGGAGAGCTTAGAGGCAAACTGGCCACGCTCGTCCATCAGGCTGTAAAGCCGGAAGAGCCTTGTCACCTCGTCATGGAGGGCAGGATCCGCCAATTTATCCGCCACGTTGAATTCCACCACCCGTTCCCCGGTGAAATTGGCAAGCTTACTCAACATCGTATCCATATTCTCCGAGGATGGGTAATACTCGTTGGGGTAGGTGAGGATGTGGGTGAAGATCTGACCCGATTCCTCATATTCCTCATCGGAAAGACGGCGCATAGCGAAGAAAGGATCTCCCTTCTTATCCAGGCTGATCTCCTCCACGTTGGGGGAAACGGCGTTGGATACCATAGGCGCCACCAGGGGGGTAAAATAGCTTTCGATCCCGGTGAAAATGCAGCGGGAGATGGTGGAATCCGACACCACGTACATCGCCTCCCGGCATTCCGGCATCACGTAATAGCTTCCGCCGGAAACCGTCTCGAAACCAAAATGGACGACGTTTTTCTGTTCCTCCCCTTTTTCATCCAGGTAGGTGACGGTCAAAGTCGCCTGGCCGCCATTGTCCAGGCCGTAGGCGGCAAGATTGTCCGGGTCGTAACCCACCACCTCGGTAGACGCCAGCAGATAGCGGGAAATGCCGTACAGCCCGTCGATCATGGAGACGCTCGCCATAAGATCCGACAGATCCTCATAGTCCGCCTGCATCCAGTCGCTGGTCTGATCGTAGAGCATTTTTTCGGCGCCCTCAAAATAAAACTGGTCGTCCTCGCCCTTGTAGTAGTAAAAACCGCCGAAGGCGTTATCCACCCGGATGCCGGTGATACTGGCGGACTCGATTGGCTCCACCACAAAGGGCTTGCCGTTGACCATACTCTCTCCGTGGGGACCCACAGTTGGCTGCTCCACCTCCGCATCCGGCTTCAAAACGGTAAGAGACAGGACCAGGTAGGCGATCCCGGCAAGGATCGCCACACCCAAAGCGATGACGATGCTTCGAGTACGCTTATTATTCCAAAGTTCACTCAGGCGGAACTTTTTCCTCGCGCCTTCCTTTTCGGAACCGGAACGCCCGGAAGCTTCCTGTTTCTCCGGCGCCGTTATTTCTTTGCTTTGCTTATCAGCCATGAATCAAGCTCTCCTTACAGATGCTTCCGTTTCAGGTATACCGCGATTCCCAACCCGAAGAGGATCAGCGGGATCACGATCACGGTCACGATACCGTAGGTGTAGATCTCCCCGGTTTCCAGAGTGATCTCATATTCTTCCAGCACCTTATAGTCCGTTTCCATAGGGATGGTCTCGTTGGACAGGAGGTGCACGATGTTATACATAATATCCGTGTT
>JAGDAA010000092.1 GCA_017959745.1 Clostridia bacterium | reverse complement strand
GTCGGGAAATATGTGCAGCTCCATGACGCCTACCTTTCCGTGGCGGAAGCGCTGCACCATGCCGGATATGCGCTGGACGCGCGTGTGAATATCGAGTGGATCAATTCCGAAGCGCTCACCGAAGAAACCACCGGATCCCTCCTGTCCGGACTGGACGGGATCATCGTTCCGGGCGGCTTTGGTTCCCGCGGCATCGAAGGGATGATCCTGGCAGCCCGTTTTGCCCGGGAGCACGGACTCCCCTATTTCGGCATCTGCCTGGGGATGCAGATCGCCGTAATTGAATATGCGAGAAACGTGGTGGCTCTTCCCGATGCAAACTCCGGCGAATTCGATGTGGACTGTGCGAACAAAGTCATTGATTTCATGCCCGGTCAGAGCGACGAGATCGACAAGGGCGGCACGCTACGCCTGGGCGCGTATCCCTGCGAGATCAAACCCGGGACCACCATGGAGAAGTGTTACGGGACCACGTCCATTTCCGAGCGGCACCGCCACCGCTATGAGTTCAACAACGACTACCGGGAGGAGGCGGAAAAAGCGGGGCTCACCCTCTCCGGCCTTTCCCCCGACGGGCGCCTGGTGGAAACCATCGAGCTTTCCGAACGGGACTTCTTCGTGGGCGTGCAGTATCATCCGGAATTCAAATCCCGTCCCAACCGTCCCCATCCGCTGTTTTACGGCTTTGTGAAGGCGTCTCTGAGTCGGCGTAAAGAAAAAGAAGCATGAGTCTGCGCGAGGAATGCGGCGTTTTCGGCGTATATGCCGAACAGCCCGTGAACGCGGCTCTCATGTGCTATTACGGCTTGTACGCCTTACAGCACCGAGGGCAGGAAAGCTGCGGGATCGTGGTCAATGACGACGGCCTGTTCGTTTCCCGCAAGGACCTGGGTCTGGTGGGGGAGGTTTTCTCCAAACACGACCTGGACGCCTTCCCGGCGGGCGTGTCCGCGGTGGCTCACACCCGGTACGGCACCACCGGCGGAACAAAGCGCAGCAACTGTCAGCCCATCGAGGTCAACCACCAGAAGGGCCATATGGCCATCGCCCACAACGGCAATCTATCC
Source organism: Clostridia bacterium (assembly GCA_017959745.1). GTDB lineage: Bacteria > Bacillota > Clostridia > Oscillospirales > SIG627 > RGIG5579. Next base: position 7,047 of record JAGDAA010000092.1, on the reverse strand, counting down.
AACGCGGCGGAACTCCGATCCGCACTGGAGCTGAGCGGCGCGATCTTCCACACCTCCAGCGACACGGAGACGATCGCGTACATCATCACCAAGGAACGGCTCCGCGCGCCCTCCATCGAGGCGGCGCTGCGCAATGCCATGGACACGCTGGAGGGCGCGTATTCCCTGGTGCTCATGTCCCCGCAGAAACTGATCTGCGCCAGAGATCCCCACGGGTTTCGTCCCCTTTGCTACGGGAAGACCCCGAGCGGCGTTTACGTGGTCGCTTCGGAAAGCTGCGCGCTCCGGGCTGCGGGCGCCGCGTTCATTCGGGACGTGGAGCCCGGCGAGATCCTGGTCTTCGGGAAAAACGGCGTAACGTCCGATCGAAGCCACTGCGGCAAAGCGGAGAAAAGGCTGTGCGTCTTTGAATACATTTACTTTGCCAGACCCGATTCCGTGATCGACGGCCGTTCGGTACACGCCGCACGGATCCGGGCGGGAGAGATCCTGGCGGAGACAGCCCCGGCGGACGCGGACGTAGTGATCGGCGTACCGGACTCCGGGCTGGACGCGGCGCTGGGATTCAGCCGGGCCTCCGGCATTCCCTACGGGATCGGTCTGATCAAGAACAAGTACATCGGCCGTACCTTCATCGCTCCCATGGACCGTTCCGCGCAGGTCAAAATCAAGCTGTCCCCTATTCATGAGGTGGTAAAAGACAAACGCATCGTCCTGCTGGATGACTCCATCGTCCGCGGAACCACCAGCGAGCGCATCGTGGCGCTCCTTCGGGAAGCGGGCGCCAGGGAGATCCATTTCCGGGTATCGGCGCCGCCCTTTCTCTTTCCCTGCTTTTACGGGACGGATATCGACTCCCGGGACAATTTGATCGCCTACCATCATTCCACCGAGGAGATCGCGAAGATCATCGGAGCGGATTCCCTGGGCTTTTTGCCCGCGGAAAAACTGGGCGAGCTTGCCGGAAACGCGTCGTACTGCAGTTCCTGCTTTGACGGGCGCTACCCCACCAGGATCCCCGCGGAACACGGGAAGGACCGCTTTGAACATCACCTGTCGGATCAAAGGGAGTGAAAACGGCACGAAAACAACATCCGTTGCGAAAGGAGAACGCATGCGACTGATCAAAATGCAAGGACTGGGCAACGATTATTTATACGTGTACGGCGAAGTTCCGGAGAACGCCCCCGAGCTTTCCCGGAAGCTGTCCGACCGGCATTTCGGCTTCGGCTCAGACGGCATGATCTACATTACCCCGTCGAAAAGGGCGGATTTCGGGATGCGGATCTTCAACGCGGACGGCAGTGAGGCGAAAATGTGCGGCAACGGGATCCGCTGCGTGGGCAAGTACGTCTTTGACAAGGGCTATACGGACAAAACCGTTGTGACCGTGGAAACACTCGCGGGGATCAAGACCCTGACCCTAAGCGTGTTGGACGGCGCCGTTGAGACCGTGACGGTGGATATGGGGGTGGCTGTCGTCTCCCCCGCCCTGGACGCGGGGGGACAAAAGGTTGTCCCCGTGGATTTGGGCAACCCCCACGCGGTGAGCTTTACGGACACCGTCCCCGATGATACGGGGCTGAAAGAAAAGGGTTCCTTTCTGGAGAAGAACCCCCTGTTTCCCGGCGGGGTCAACGCGGAATTCGTCACCGTCCTCTCCCCCGCCGCTTTGCGGATGCGGGTGTGGGAGCGGGGCAGCGGCATCACCCTCGCCTGCGGCACCGGCGCCTGCGCCTCGGTGGCGGCGGCGGTAGCGAACGGATACTGTCCCGCGGGGAAACCCGTCAAAGTCACCGTGGACGGCGGGGATCTGACCGTCACCGTCGCCGGGGACGGAAGCGTTACCATGACCGGGCCCGCCGCGTTCGTCTATGAAGGAGAAACGTTATGCTGAAAGCCAACAGGCACTATCTGGAACTGAAAGATTCCTACTTGTTCCACGGAATCAAATTGAAGGTCAACGCGTATCTTAAGGAGCATCCAAACGCTGAGATCCTGCGCCTGGGGATCGGGGACGTGACCCGCCCCCTCTGCCCCGCCGCGGTGGAGGCGCTGGAGAGAGCCGCCCGGGATCAGGGCACTTTTGACCGCTTCCACGGCTATATGCCGGAATGCGGCGATCCCGCTCTGCGAGAAGCCATCGCGAAACACTATGAAAAATTCGGGGTGAAGATCGACCCGGAGGAGGCCTTCGTTTCTTCCGGCGCCAGTGATGAACTGGGGGATATTCTGTCCCTGTTCGATCCCGCCTCCCCCGCTCTGATCATGGAACCGGCGTACCCCGCCTACGTGGACGCCAGCGTCATTATGGGCAGACGGGTGATCCATCTCGCCGGCAATCTGGAAAACGGCTTTTTGCCTTTGCCCGGGTTGGATATGGAGGCGGATCTGATCTATCTCTGCTCCCCCAACAATCCCACGGGGGCGACCTATGACAAGGCGGGGCTGAAGGCGTGGGTGGACTACGCCAACGAGCGGGGGGCGGTGATCCTGTTCGACGCGGCGTATGAGGCGTTTATCCGGGACGATCTGCCCCACAGTATCTTCCAGATCCCCGGGGCGCGGACATGCGCCATCGAGATCTGCTCTCTCTCCAAAACGGCGGGCTTTACCGGCACCCGGTTGGGCTATACCGTGATCCCCAAGGAACTGGAGCGGGACGGGGTGAATTTCAATAGGGCATGGGTGCGGGACCGCACCACCCGGACCAACGGCGTTTCCTACATCCTCCAGCAGGGGGGACTGGCGGTATTCAGTCCCGAAGGACAGAAACAGCTGGAGGATAATCTCTCCGTCTACCGGGAAAACGCCCGCGTTTTGAAGGAGGCGCTGAACGGAGCGGGCCTGTGGACCTGCGGCGGTCAGAACGCCCCCTACGTCTGGGCGGAATGCCCCGAGGGCGTCGACAGCTGGCGCTTCTTCGATATTCTATTGAAGGACTATCAGATCGTGGCGACCCCCGGCGCCGGATTCGGCGAAAGCGGCGAGGGCTACATCCGCTTTTCCTCCTTCGCTTCCCCGGAAGCGGTGCGGGAAGCAGCGAGACGGCTTGCGAAGTTAGCGAAAGGCTGAGCATACGACAAAAAGATACCGTCTGCGGGCAGACGGTATCTTTTTGTCGTTCAATTTACTTGGCTACTTTTTTTACTGATCTTCCTTTTTCTTTTCCAGGAAGGGCTCAAACTCATCGTGGGGGACGGGCTTGGAAAAGTAGTAGCCCTGTACGATGTCGCAGCCCAATTCTTTCAAGGTCTGCATCTGTTCCTCGGTCTCCACGCCCTCGGCGATGACGGGGACTTTCAGATAGCCCGCCATATCGATGATGATCTCCAGCATCCGGGTATCCTTGCCCTCCTTGAAGGCGCGGCGGATGAAGGACATATCCAACTTCAGAGCGTCGATGGGCAGATCGGAAAGCATATTCAAAGAGGAATAACCCGTGCCGAAGTCATCCATCTCGATGGAAAAGGAGCTTTCCCGAAGATCGCTGACGGTGCGGATGATCTGCTCCGGTTCCTCCGTATAGGCGGATTCGGTGATCTCCAGCAGAATATCGCCGGCGGTCAAGCCGTTCTCTTCCAGGATCTGATCGAGATTCTCCCGGAGGGTGGGATCGTACAGATCCACCCGGGAAACGTTTACGGAAACGGGAACGGAAAAGCCGAACTTTTCCTTCCACGCCTTGACCTGCTTAGCGGCGGTCCGCCAAACGAAATGATCCAGTTCCCGGACCAATCCGTTCTCCTCAAAAAGGGGAATAAAGACGCCGGGGGAGATCATCCCCTGCTCGGGATGGAACCAGCGGACCAGCGCCTCGGCGCTGACCAGGACGGGCTTGTCCCCCAAGATATTGAACTTGGGCTGATAAAAGACGTGGAACTGCTCCCCGGCGATGGCGGCGGGAAATTGCTCCACCAGCTTTTCCGCCTGCCACTCCTTTTCCCGCAAGGCGTCGTCATAGATCCCCACGTGGCGGGTAAAGCTGCCCTTGACCAGATTTGCCGCCATTTTGGCGCGGTCGAAGCGGCGGCGGACGTCAATGGTCTTATCCGCGCTGAAGTAGACGCCCATCCGCATCCGGACCAGGTTGTTCTCGTCCAGGAGCTTATCCAGCGCCCCCATAACCTCCTCCAGCTCGGCGATATCCGAAGTCCTGTGCGGGCAATAGACCAGGAAGGTATCCGCGGAAAGGCGCGCCGCCAACCCGCCCCGCTCCGCCATAGACGTTCTCAAACGGTCGCCCATGCGGCGCAGCAGCTCGTCTCCGAACGCCACGCCAAAGCGGTCGTTGATGATATGGAAGCGCTCAATATCCAGTACGATGGCGTCCATATCCGTATCGGGGTGATGTTGATCAAACTGGTCCACATAGCGATAGAAATACTCTTTGTTATACAGCCCCGTCAGCAGGTCCCGCTCGGTGGCGCCGATGATCTGCCGGTCCTCAAACAGCTCCACGGTTCGGTTGACCCGCGCCAGGATGACCTCCGGCACGGGATAAGGCTTGAGGATGAAATCCACCGCGCCCAGCGCCAGGCAATCCACCTCCGCCGCCCGGTCCGCGGTCAGGACGATCACGGGAATGCTCCTCAGCGACGGATCCTCCTTTATGGCGCGCAGGATCTCCATGCCGCCCATAACAGGCATATTCAGGTCCAGAAGGATCAGGGATAGGGAGCCGCGGTTGGCTTGGATCGCCTCCATCGCCGCGCCGCCGTCCTCCGCCGCGAGGACCTCAAACTGTTCCTCCAGGGCGACGCAAAGAAGCGCGCGGTTGATCTCTTCATCTTCCGCGATCAGGATCCTTCTCTTCCCGTTTTCCGCAAAAAACTTCCGTCGGCTTTCCGGCATAGTTTCAAATCCCTTCTTTTTTCAAGCGCCCGGCGCGCCTGTCGCGCCCGGACTTTCGCATACGAATTTAGGTTATTATAGCATCCTTTTACCGTAAAAGCAACCGTTTTTTCCCCGAACGGACACTTTTTCCGTTTTTCCTCCCTGTTTTTTTCGATTTTTTGAAAAAAGGGCTTGCACTTTTTTTGACGCTGTGATATAATTCCCTTCGCTGAATTGAACGGGCTTGTAGCTCAGTTGGGAGAGCGCACGGTTCGCATCCGTGAGGTCGAGAGTTCGAATCTCTTCAGGTCCACCATGAAAAAAACGTCGACATTTTGTATCTCAAATGCAAGATGACGGCGTTTTTTATTGTGCGAAAACCCTTTATTTACAAGGGTTTTCGCTTTTTTCATCCTTGTCGACAAATCTTAAAAACTTGTCGAAAATGTCGATTAAATCTTGCTATTTGTCGACAAATGCGTTATAATATCACTTGGAGGATTCAAAAATGAACTACACAAAAACGATCAGAGAGTTCTGTTTACAGAATAAAGGCGATATCTTCGACGTGTCCTATATGAAAGACGCATATTTCGAAATGGTGCCCTACAAGACCCTGCTCAAAATCCTGAACCGGCTTGAGGAAGAGGGCATTATCGCCTGCATCGGGAAAGGCGTGTATCTGATTAAAAAAGAAGGCAGCGACCTTGATGAAGCCATTTTTGCCCGCTACATTGCAAACGAGCACGGCATGTACGGCGGCTACACTCTCTTCAAGAACCTTAAGATAATAGATTGGCAAAACAAGTGCGTTGAGATTTACACAAACCGGCTCAGGACACGAACCAAAACGATCGGCAATTATCAGTTGACCAAAATCGACATACTATTTACGCTGCCGATCATTTCGATGATTGTATTGCTTGAATGTATTGAGAAGGGGTCTTCCATCAAAGATGCTTCCTTCATAAAGCTACACGAGATTATGAATGCGATGGTGATGGATTACTCGGACACAGGGCTCCTTGTGATTCTCGATGCTATCCCATACCACTATTCCACGATGGTAACGCTAAAAGAGCTGCTTGATAAGAAAGGCATTCAAAATGATTGCATAGGCATTTTTGAAAGGCAGCAAAAGAAATGATGATCCCTCTCCTTCGACCAACCACAGCGGACTTCCGCAAATGGTGTCATGAATACATAGGGCTGGCTTTTCACCTTGTCCAGACTTACGAACGAAACCCGTTGCCAGCGGACGAAGGAGATTACAAAACCGCTCAGAGAATATGCCGACAGTACAAAGTGTTGCTTGCATCGTTGGAAAAGAAAGAGCGACGGCTATTTGAAAACAAAATCATGAAAAACAAGGCGATCCAGTTCTCATCAAAAGAAGAACGGATCGCCTTTAGTGTTATATTCGAGAATTGGAAAGAGATCTGCTTTCCGGGAAAGAAGTACCAGCTGAAAACAATCACGAAGGAGCAGATTGGCGAGAAGATCAAAGCGCTTCGTATAAACAATGGCTATACGCGGAAGCAGGTCGCCGACATCACCGGGATCAGCGAGGCGACGCTCAAGGCATACGAAAACGGAGATCGGATGCTAAGGTTTGAAGTGGCATATCTGTTGGCGCAGGTGTATAGGGGTGGACTGGATGAGTTGGTGTAGGAGATACACTTCGTTCAGTGCAGATCCGTGCTAAAAACTTCATTAATAATTCGTTTTTGGTGCTTGAAAAAACGTGTGTTATGTGTTATAATATCATAAATAATAGCAAGGTGAAGAAAGAATGCGGAAAGGGGCTTGACAATGACGATGAAGAATGCGACAATTCCTGTCAGTCAGTCGAGCGTAATTCCGCTTGGCGCCTTTGTCAATACCCTTTTTGTAAAAATTTCAGATTTTTTATCAGGTGCGATACGCCCGTTTAACGCGGGCTCATCGCGCTTTTTTGTATTCTTTTGCGGCGAAGCGCGGGCAGGTCCCGCTTTAATATGATTCGAAATAAAAATGTAAACATATAGGAGGAGCAAAAAAATGTTTCAAAAGGGAAAAACAACCAACAAACTGACGGCGCTGCTGTTGGCACTGGTCATGCTGCTGTCGCTCGTGCCGGCAGCGAGCATGACGGCGTGGGCGGGAATTGCCGGCACCATGGTCACTCGGAACGGGGTGAAGTGTCTGCAGGCAGTTTGTGAGCCTGGTTCT
>JAGDAA010000091.1 GCA_017959745.1 Clostridia bacterium | reverse complement strand
TTCTTCCGGCTGGCGGTTCAACAGTTTTTCCGCCAGGGCAGCCAGAGACGGGTCGGGGTCGGTGTTGAAGAGGACCGTTTCCCCCTCTCCCGTTTCCCGGAGCAATCCCTTCTCCTCCAGGACGGCTTTCGCCCGGCGGGCGGTGCCGTTGCTCCCGTCGTAGATCCTCGTCCCCGGCTCGAAAAAGCGGGCGAGGGCGGGACGGATGTGGGGATAGTGGGTGCAGCCCAATACGGCGGCATCCAGGCCCCGGCGCATGGAGGGGGAGATCAGCTCATTCAGGTAGGAGAAAAGCGCGTCGTCATCCAGGTGCCCCTCTTCGATCAGCTCCACCAGGCCCCGGCAGGGGATGAAGGAGATGAACGCTGTGGCCTCAAAGCGCTGACGGAGGGCGGCGATCCGCTCCAGACGCAGGGTGAGGGGGGTCGCCATCAGAAGGATCTTGCCGCCGGGGTTTTCCGTGGCGGCGGGCTTCAGCGCCGGCTCGATGCCGATGAAGGAGATCGCGGGATACTGCTGGCGCAGGGTGTTGATGCAGACGGCGGAGGCGGTGTTGCACGCCACCACGATCTCCTTACACCCCCGCTCCAACAGCCACTCGGTGCTCGCCCGGGACAGTTCGAGGACTTCGGAGGCGGTTTTGGTGCCATAGGGCGCGTGAACGGAATCCCCCCGGAACAGAAATTTCTCCCGGGGCATCACCTTCACCAGCTCTTTCAGGACGCTCAGCCCCCCCAGTCCGGAGTCAAAGACCCCGATGGGGCTGTTTTTATCTGCCATACATGATCCTCACAGCTACCATTGAAAAATGAAAAAACGTAGTTGAAAACCGCCCTCTCCCGGGCGGTTTTCTTCCTCTGCAAGCTGACCGCTGACCGCTGACCGCTGACGGCTGACGGCTGATCCTACAGAGCCAAGAAGTTGGCGAGGATGATGGCGACGGGGCCGATTACGTACAAAAGGATATCCAGGATGCCGGAGGAAAAGATCTTATCCCCGTCCGGATCCCAGTTATACAGGATAAAGAGCTTGTCGTGGCGCAGATAGGAATCCATCAGCGCGGCGGTATACGCCTCGGCGCCGCAGAACAGCGCCGTCAGGGCGTTGAACAATTTGGCGGGGACGCTGAAAAAATCAAACCAGCCCAAGACCAGGCAAAGGACCAGATCCAAGGCGAAAAAGCTCACCGCCAGACAATTCATCCACCAGAACAGGGGCGGGAGCTTGCCCTTCACCCGAAGGAACGCCGCCCGGTTGACCAGGCCCCGGGTGTTTCGCGCCAGATCCCGCTCGCTCATCCGGACGAGCAGCAGAGAACGCAAAATCCGATTGGACCGGTACAACAGCCAGAGGCAATACGCCAAAAAAACCAGCTGCGCCAGATTTCTTGCCACGATCACTCACTCCTTCACTTCTTTTTTCCGTGTTCCGAAGCGGCGCCGGAACACGCCATCGATCAACAGCGCCAAAAGGCACTTCACGGCGTCCCCCGGTAAAAAGGGGAGACAGCAGGCGAGAAGCGCCCGCGTAAAATCCGCTTTGGCGCTGACCATAAACCACGCCGTACCCATCAGGTACAGAAGGACCTCCCCGGCGATCACCCCCAAAAAGCGCCACTTCTTTTCCCGGAACAGTCCGGAAAAAAGCGTCAGGAGCAGAAAGCCAATCAGAAAGCCGCCGGTGGGCCCGAACAGATGACCCGCGCCGCCCCGGGCGCCGGAGAAAACCGGCAGTCCCAACGCGCCCAGCGCCAGATACAGCGCCACCGACGCCGTCCCCTCCCGGACGCCCAGCAGCAATCCGATCAGAACGGCGGCAAAGCTGCCCAGGGTCAGGGGAACGCCCCCCGCCAGGGGGATGGAAAAGGGGGACAGCAGGCACAACAGCGCGCCGCCCATTGCCGTCCGGGTCAAGCGGTACGGGACGCTTTTTGCGGTAAAAAGGTTCATCGGTCAGTCTAAAATGCTCTTATAATCTTTCTTTTCTTTTTTGCCGAAGAGACGCCGCCCCAGGGCGGTGACGCCCAGGGTGACGAAATAGAAAAACAAAAACAGGGCGAAATTCGCCATAGCTCCCCGGGGATTCAGGGTCTCCGGATCGAAAATGGTGTAGAACAACAGGATCATGGTGATCGCGAAGCTCACCGCCGCCGCGCCGAAGCGCGCCAGACGCAGAACGATCCGTTTGCCCTTCTTCCTTTCCGGGATGCGGTTGGCAAAGCCCATACACAAGGAGAACAGAAAGATGCAGAACACCTTTCCCAGCATAAAAATGAAATGCTCATCGTGGGTCGCCGTGTCGTGGGACCGGATCACCAGGACATTGAAGATCAGATAAAAGAAGGTGACCAGGGTAAAGGTCAGACAGGTGGTAAACGCCACCCGGTGGACAAAGCCCCCGGTGCCGCCGGTCTCCGCCGGCGCGGGCGCGGGGTTCCTGATTTCTTCCATATTATTCCTCCACCAGGTCCATATCCACGAAATTGGGGGTGACCCCCAGGGCGGGCAGGACCTTGTTCATAAAGACCTCTGTTTCAAAAACCACGGTGGTGGTATCGATCCCCGGATGGAAGCACAAGAGCGCCGCGTCCAACAGGGCCTTGTCCATGGAGTATTCCACCTCGCGCTTCTCGTCGAAAATCAGTTCCAGGGGAGAGACCATTCCCGGCACGGTGCGCAGGACCCGCGCCATTTCCTCCGGCTCGGCGAAATTCAGTCTGCCGGAGCCCATCTGCCGGGATACGGGGCCGGTGCGGAAGCGCCTCTCAAAGCCCATGGTCAAAAGGAACAGCCGCGTTTTCTGCCGGTTCGCCAATAGCAGATTCTTGCAGTGGGTGGCGCCGGTGATCCCCGCCGCCGCGTCGTGGCGGAGCTTTTCCGATAGTACGTCCGTCTTCTCGTGGGAAAAGGCGCGGTAGGGCGCTCCCAGGCGGTCCAGAAACGCGAAGATCTCTTTCGTTTCGTTCATCGTTCAAAAAAGGAGGGCAGGTCATGCCCTCCTTATCATCCGTTACTGCGCGGCCTTGGCGGTCTCGCAAAGCTTGGCGAAGCCTTCTTTGTCGGACACAGCCAGTTCGGCGAGCATCTTCCGGTTCAGGGTAACGCCGGCCTTCTTCAGACCGTACATGAACCGGGAATAATTCAACCCGTTCGCCTTGCACCCGGCGGAAATGCGGGTGATCCACAGGGAACGGAAATCTCTCTTTTTCAGCTTGCGGCCGATGAAGGCGTAATTGCCGCTCTTCATCACGGCTTGCTTTGCCATCTTAAAATGCTTGGACTTGGCGCCCCAATAGCCCTTCGCGGCCTTCAAAACTTTCTTTCTTCTGGCGCGGGTTACCTTCGCCGGTTTGATTCTTGCCATGATACTACACTGCGTATGATACGCTTATCCTTTCTCGTTTATTTCCCCTGTTTCTCAGGCGTAGGGCAGAAGCCGCTTGATGTTGGCGGCATTGGCTTTGGAGATGTACGCCGCTTTCCGAAGGGCTCTCTTTCTCTTGGTGGACTTCAGGTGGACCTGATGTCTGCGGCCCTGCTGGGTCATTTTGACTTTCCCGTTCTTGGTGACGGTGAACCGTTTGGCGGAAGCCTTATGCGTTCTGATCTTTCCCATTTTCTTCTCTTCCTTTACTCGTAGTAGTGTTTTTTTTCGGCGCGACGAACATGGTCAGGAAACGCCCTTCCAGTTTGGGCTTCTTTTCCACCGTTGCGATCTCGTCCAGGATCTCGCCGATCTTGTCCATCATGACGAAGCCCCGCTCTTTGTTGCTCATCTCCCGTCCGGAAAACATAATGGTGACCTTCACCTTGTTCCCGGCGGAAAGAAAACGCTTCACGTGGCCGATCTTGGTGTCAAAATCGTGCTGGCCGATGCGGCAGGAGAACTTGATCTCCTTCAATTCCACGGTGACCTGCTTCTTGCGGGACTCCTTTTCCTTCTTGCTCCGATCAAAGCGGTATTTGCCGTAATCCATGATCTTGCAGACGGACTGGGGCCCCTGCGCGCTCATTTCCACCAGATCCAGCCCCTTGTCATAGGCGAGCTGGAGGGCGTCCCGGGTCTTCATGATGCCCAGCTGAGATCCGTCCGAATCGATGACACGGACTTCCTGCGCGCGGATCCTTTCGTTGATGGCTTGTTCCTTTGTGGCTATGTTCAGCACCTCCGTAAAACCGAAAATAAAAAAATCGAGTGCGGAGAAGAACTCCGCACTCCAAAAAACGTCTGGCGACGTATCTTTCCCTTGGAACGCTGCCTGGGGATCCCGGCAGGTGAGAACGCGGGTCGTTCTTCTTTCGCCCGGGTAGTATAGCATCCCGGGGCGCGTTTGTCAAGTGTTTTTGAAAATCTTTCTCACAGAAAAAGCCGTCACCGGAAGAAGGAGAGCAAAAAGAACTTTTTGCGCTCGTCCCGGACCCGCTCGTAGCGGGAGAGACGCCGTTCCAGAAGGCGCTGGAGAAGCTCCACCACAGTGCAGAAGACCAGGTAGATCAGCGCCGCTTCCGTATACAGCGCCAGCGGCTCGAACTTGGTCCCCACCAAAACCTGCGCCTGCCGGAACATCTCCGTCACGGTGATGTTGGCGGCGAGGCTCGTGCCCTTCATCATGGAGATAAAGGAGTTGGAAAGACTGGGCAGCGCCACCCGGAACGCCTGAGGCAAAACCACCCGGCCCAGGATGGACAGGGCGCTCTTACCAGCCACCTGTCCCGCCTCGATCTGTTCCCGGGGCACGGATTCCAGGGCGGCTCTGACGCTCTCCGCCATATAGGCGCCCTCGTTGAAGGCGAAGACCAGAACGGCGGTGGGGAATGCCTCCAGGACCACGCCCACCTTGGGCAGGCCGTAGAAGATCAGATAGAGCTGGACCAGAAGGGGGGTACCCCGGATGATCCAGATATACACTTGGGCAAGCTGCCGCAGGACCGGGACCCGGGCATAGCGGATCACCGCCGTGATCACGGCGATGACGATCCCCAAAGCAAAGGCAAGAAGGGTCAGAGGGATCGTCACCTTCAACCCGTATTCCAACAACACGGGGAAGGCGTCCACCACTACTTGCCAGGTTCTTTCATCCATTGCGTCGTCGCTTTCTTTGCCTTCGCTTGTCGGTCTTTGCGCCGCCTGACACGCCAGCCGTTAGTCGCTAGTCGTTAGCAGCCGCTCGCCCAGGCGGGCTGGGTCAGGTCCGCCTCAAAGTAGGTGACGCTCATCAAAGCGAGCGTTCCGTCC
>JAGDAA010000090.1 GCA_017959745.1 Clostridia bacterium | reverse complement strand
CGCCCTGATCTCCAATTATGTGGAGACCTGCCTGGAAATCCCCTGGAACGTGTATTCCGAAGGGGAAACGGATCTGGAAAAAGCCCGGGAGATCCTGGATCGGGATCACGACGGGCTGGAAAAAGTCAAGGAACGCATTTTGGAGTATTTGGCAGCCGCCAAACTCCGGGGCGACGTGCAGGGACAGATCCTCTGCCTGGTGGGCGCCCCCGGCGTGGGCAAGACCAGCGTGGCGTCCTCCATCGCCGAAGCGATGGGACGGAAATACGTCCGGGTCTCCCTGGGCGGCGTCCGGGACGAGGCGGATGTGCGGGGACACCGCAAGACCTATATCGGCGCTATGCCCGGGCGGATCATCGCCGCGCTGACCCAGGCGGGGACGATGGATCCCCTCATCACCCTGGACGAGATCGACAAGCTCACCCGGGACAGCCACGGCGACCCCGCCAGCGCCCTTTTGGAGGTGCTGGACAGCGAACAGAACCACGCCTTCCGGGATCATTTCGTGGAATTGCCCGTGGATCTTTCCCGCTGTGTGTTCTTAGCCACCGCCAATGAGACGGACACCATTCCCCCCGCGCTTCTGGACCGTATGGAGGTGATCCGGCTCAACGGCTATACCGAATCGGAGAAGCTGCAGATCGCCCGGCATCACCTGATCCCCAAGCAAGCCCGGCGCCATGGTTTGAACGGGCGTCAGTTCCGCATCACCGATAAGGCGCTTGTATCCCTCATTCGCAAATATACCCGGGAGCAGGGTGTGCGGAATATGGAGCGGGAATTGTCCCGCCTCTGCCGGAGAGCCGCCCGGGACGTGGTGGCGGGCAAAAAATGCCTCTCCGTCACCGATAAGAATCTGGAGGAGCTTCTGGGCAAGCCCAAGGTCCAGCCGGAGAAACAAAATCTCCCCGACCGGGTGGGCGTCGCCAACGGACTGGCGTGGACGATGTCCGGCGGCGAAATGCTGGCGGTGGAAGCCGTCGCTATGCCCGGCACCGGCAAGGTGGAGCTCACCGGCTCTTTGGGGGACGTGATGAAGGAATCCTGCCGCATCGCCCTTTCCTGGGTGCGGATCCACGCCAAAAAGCTGGGGATCGCGGATGAGGAATTCTATAAGAAGGACGATATCCACGTCCACTTCCCCGAGGGCGCCATCCCCAAGGACGGACCCTCCGCCGGCGTGACCCTCGTCACCTGCCTTGCCTCTCTGTTTTCCGGGCGTCCCGTCCGGGGGGACGTGGCGATGACCGGGGAAGTCACCCTTCACGGGGAGGTCCTCCCCATCGGCGGCTTGCGGGAAAAGGTGAGCGCCGCCCTCCGCGCCGGTATGAAGACCGTCCTCATCCCCAAGGATAATGTCAAGGATCTGGACGAGGTGGACCCCAAGGCGAAGGAAGTCATCCGCTTTGTTCCCTGTGAGAAAGTGGAGGAAGTCCTCGCCGAGGCGTTGAGGGCGAAACAGTGAACCGGCACAACGTGGAGCTCACGATTTCCGCCGGCAGAAAAGACCAGCTGATCCGGGACGGCTTGCCTCAGATCGCCCTGTCCGGCAGGAGCAATGTGGGCAAGTCCAGCGCCTTGAATAAGCTCCTGGGCCGCAAGCATCTGGCGCGGGTCTCCGCCCAGCCGGGCAAAACCGTTACAATCAATTACTTCTGCCTGGATAAAGCGTGCTATCTGGTGGACCTCCCCGGCTACGGCTTCGCCCGCCGGAGCGAGGCGGAAAAGCAGGTCTGGTCCCGTCTGACGGACGCCTATTTCCGGGAAAACAGTCAGCTCGCCCTGGTGTTGCAACTCATCGATCTGAAGACCGGTCCCAGCCGGGACGATGAAACGATGCTGCGCTTTCTGGACGAGGCGGGCATTCCCTTCGTGGTGCTCGCCACCAAGGCGGATAAGTTGAACGCCACCAACCGGAAAAAGAATTTAGCGGCGCTGGAGGAGAGGCTGGGTCAGATCCCCGCCGTCCCCTTTTCCTCCCTGACGGGAGAGGGCGCCGAGACCGCGTGGCGCCTCATCGAGGGCGCCGTCGGACAGGCGTAAAACTGCGAGAAGGAAAAAGGAAATGGAAGCGGAAAAGATGCGCGTGACCCTGGATCAACTGTTGTCCTGGCTCGCCCCCGCCGGGGAAAGCGGGACAAGCTCCTCCGTGCCCGCGCCCGACCGCGCTCCTTCTGATGAACCCCGCTGGGAGGGCGTTTCCCTCTCCTTTACTCTGAAGACGCCCGCGGGCGCCGTGGAGATCGCCGCCCGCGCCGATGCCGTGACCCTCTTTCAAGGCACCTATTGCATTGAGGAAGCACTGGTTTCCGACGCCTGGTATCAGACCTCCCCCGAGGTGCGGGAAGCGGCGGAGATCCGCGGCAAGATCCTGGCGCTGGCGCTGGCCTCCGCCCGGAATCTTCCCCGGGTGGGACTGGTCCTGGCGCTCTACGGCGGCGGCGACACGCGCCGGGAGACCGCCTTCTATGAGAAAGATGAACTGCGGGATGAGGTCGCCCGTATTCTGGCGCCCGTCCTGCCCCTGCTCCCCGCCCTGGCGGAGCAGCCCCGGGTGCCCGTGACCTTCCCTTACGACCGTCTCCGGGAAGGACAGCGGGAATTGATGGACGAGGTGTGGAACGCCGTTAAAACCGGCAGACGCCTCTATGCCTGCGCCCCCACGGGCATCGGCAAGACCGCCGCGGTGCTCTATCCCGCCCTGAAAGCCCTGGAGAAGGGCAGAGCGGAGAAGCTCTTTTACGCCTCCCCCAAAAACACCCTGAAAGCCCAGGCGGCGGAAGCCGTGGCGCGGATGCAGGGGGACGGATCCCTTCACGTTCTGACCCTGGCGGCGAAAATGTCCCTGTGCCCCCTGGGACTGGAGGAATGTCAGGGCAGGGACTGCCCGTACCTGGAGGATTTCTCCCGCCGGGCGGCGCCCGCCGTTTCCGGATTGTTTGAGGCGGGCTTTGTCGGGCCGGATGAACTGCGCGCCGCCGGGGAAAAATATACGCTGTGCCCCTTTGAATTGTCGCTGAAGGCGGCGGATTTTTCCCGGGTCATCATCGGGGATTACAACCACGCCTTCGACCCCCGCTTCCGGGTGGGACAGGAGGGCAAGGATCACATCCTTCTGGTGGACGAAGCCCACAACCTGCCCGGGCGCATCCGGGAAAGCTTTACGGAGGCGCTGACCCCCGCCGACCTGGATCCCTTCTACCGGGAGGACAACCTGCCCGGCCAGATGCTCCGGGAGCATTTTCAGCCTATGGCGGAGCAGTTTGCCATCCGCCGGCGGGCGTATCAGGAGGACAAAAAGGACTTTTCCTTTGAAAAACCCGAGGAAATGGAGAAGATCGCCGCGGCGCTGCTGCCCAAGCTCCGCTTTGTGCTGGGCGACGGCTTCGGCGCCCTGCCGGAGGCGTTCCGAAACCGGGTGCGCCTTCTCTACCGCAAGGTGAAAAAGTATACGGAGTTGGGGAAAGATTTCGGGGAGGACTACGCCGAGATCCGGCTGCCGGACGGCGGCTCCGGGATCCACCTGCTGGATCCCCGGAACAAGATCCGCGCCGCCGCGGAGAAATGGCGGACCGCCGTCTTCTTTTCCGCCACCCTGGCGCCCCGTGACTACTTCTTTTCCGTCCTGGCGGGGGAGGAAGGGGATCGGTTCCTGGATCTGCCCTCCCCCTTCCCGAAGGAAAACCTCTTCTGCGGGATTGTCCCCGTGGACGTTTCCTTTTCCCGACGGCACGAGACCGCCCGGGAGCTGTGCGGCGTCATCCGCGCCGCCACCCGCGCCCGCCCGGGAAATTATATGGTGTTCCTGCCCTCTTTTGAGTATCTGGATCTGGTGAGCCAGGAATACAAAAGACGGTATATGGACGATCAGCTTCTCATTCAGAAGCGATTTATGCGCCGGGAGGAACGGACCCGGTTTCTGGAAACGTTCCGCCAGACCCGGGCGGGGGTCCTTTTGGGCTTCTGCGTCATGGGCGGCGTGTTCGCGGAGGGTGTGGACCTGAAGGGCGAGAGCCTGGTGGGCGAGATCGTGGTGGGCGTAGGCTTCCCGCCGCCCAGCGCGGAAGGAGAAGCGGAATCCGCCCTGTATTACAAACGGGATATGGACGGCAGGAATTTTGCCTACACCCTGCCCGGATGGAGCCGGGTGCTCCAGGCGGCGGGGCGGGTCATCCGGGACGAGGAGGACCGGGGCGTTCTGATCCTCTGCGATCAGCGCTATCTCCGGGAGGACGCCCGCGCCCTGTTTCCCGAATACTGGGACGAGGTGCGCGTTTACGAGACCGAGCGCCAGCTTGCCGCGGCGCTGGACAGATTTTGGCAAAATTGAAATCACCGAAGGAGAAACGGAATGTTCGGTAGCAAGAAAAAACGGAACGATCATAACAGTATGTTTCTGTGGGATCTGGAACGGGAGAAACCCTCCGGCTCCCTCAAACAGGCGTCGGAAGAACCGCCGCGGACAGGGACGTCTGACCCCGCGCCGGAACCAAAAGCGGCGCCGAAGCGCCGTCCGGTCCGCGATCTGCCCGCCCGGGCAGAGGCGCGGAGGGAGGATCTTGCTCAGCCTGTTGAGGCGGCGAAGCCGGCGCCGCCCCGTCACGCCGTACGCGACCTTGCCGAGCCGGGCTTAAAGCCCGCCGCAGAGAAAACGAAACCCGCCGCGGCGCCGGAAAACAAGCCCCCCGTCCGAGAGGGCGCGGTGGATATTTTCGCCGTTCCTGAACCGGCGGCGGATGACGACCCGGCGCATCCCTTCGGCGCCACCGCTTTTGTGGAATCCTTCCGGGAGCAGTCGAAGACCGCCGCCAAACCCCGCCGCGCCCGCCGGGATATGCGCCGGGAGGAGAAGAAGGCGATCTCCGCCCTGTCCCGGTCCGGACGGCTGCGGGAATACATTCGCGGAGACGAGGAGAAGGCGCCCGAAAAAGAAGCGGAAAACGGCGTCGCCGCCGAGTTGAAGGAAATGTACGCGCCGGAGAACGCGGGCAAGAGGAAGGGGAAAAGAAAGCTCACCCCGGCGGATTACGTGCGCTACGCCGTCCTGTTCCTGTGCATTTTCGGCTTTTTTACCGCCGCTTACTTTGTGGTGAATAAGCTCTATGACTACTACCGCGGCAGCTCCCTGTACAAGGGGCTTGCGGACATCGTCACCACCCGGGACCGCTTTGCCGACGATTACCTGCGCCGCTCCCAGGCCCAGCCTCTGGCGCTGACCATTGAGGATGTGTACAACGGCAGGGCGGCAAACGCCGCGATCAGCGGCTCCTCCGCCAACGAGGACGAATTGGAATTGATCGCCAAGATCGCCCGCCTGAAGGAGATCAATCCGGACACTATGGGCTGGATCAAGATCGATAACACCGTGGTGAACTACCCCGTTATGTGGTCCAAGATCCGGAACTATTATCTCCGCCGGGATTTCTACGGAAAGAACCTGGGCGCCGGCGCCATTTTCATGGATGAGCGCAATTCCACCAAGGTGGCGGAAAACCGCAATACAGTCGTTTACGGACACAATATGGGCGACGGTTCTATGTTCGCGTCCCTGCACGATTTCGCTTCCGCCTCCGTGTTCTATAACGCCACCATCCGCCTCGCCACCCCCGAGGGCATCTTTGTCTACAAGCCCTTCTCCGTCCACCGGTCCGACGCCTACGACAATTATTTTGAGACCGATTTCAAATCGGACAAGGCGTTTGAGGAGTTTCTGGGGGATATGGCGTCCATTTCCATGTTCGAGTCGGAGCAGACGGTGGACCGGTCCTCCCGGATCATCACCCTGTCCACCTGCGTCAGCACCACCGTTTCCAACAACGATCGCTTCGTGGTCCAGGGGGTCCTGGTGGACGTGATCCGCTGACGGCGGTGAGGCACACGAAAAGAACGGCGCAAAAAACAAAAAGGTTTTTCCCCAAGGAAGGGAACAGCATCCCTGCGATGCCGCTCCCTTCCTTTTTTGAGGACATTGTTTTAAGTACGAAAAATATATTGACTCTTAAAAAAATATCTACTATAATACCCTTGTATTTCGGCACGCTTGTTTTTGCAGTATAGAAAACGGAGGGAAACATGAAATCCGCAGACGTTAAGGCAGCGCCCGCTTCCAACTGTCCCTGCGACCTTTTGTGTCCGCTGGGCAAGGCGCTTTCCGCGGTGGGCGGCAAATGGAAGGCGCGATTGATCTGTACGCTCTACGTTGACGGAACGCAGCGGTACAACGACCTTTTGAGAAAGACCGCCGGGATCACCAACACCATGCTCGCTTCGTCTCTGAAGGAGCTGGAAGCGGACGGGATCGTAGTAAGGACCCAGTTCGCCGTGATCCCGCCCCGGGTGGAGTATTCCCTCACCGAACACGGCAAAGAGCTTTGGCCGATCCTGCACAGACTTGCCCACTGGGCAAACGGGGAGGCGTTCGACGGAGACGATCCCTCGGAAACGAAAGCGGATTCGCGGGGAGGTTGGACGGATGAAAACGGTCAATGAAGGATTCGATCTTCAGACATATGTGACGCGGGGCGTTGAGCGCGTGGTCGCGGACGCGATCAAAGCGACGCTTAAAAACCCGAAGGAAAGCGTTTTTATGGCGAGGTTTGCCAAAGCCAGCGTCGCCGCCTCCAAAAAGCGCCGCGCCGCCGCGGACGCGGGGGAGCATATCCCCCCGTTTCTGATCGCCAGCATCACAAGCCAATGCAATCTCCACTGCGCCGGGTGTTATTCCCGCTGCAGCCGCGCCACGGTAGACGCGGAGCCGGTGAGTCAGCTCAGCGACAGGGATTGGGCGCGGATCTTCGACGAAGCGGATGAGATGGGCGTCAGCTTCATCCTCCTGGCGGGGGGCGAACCGATGATGCGCCGGGACGTGATCGAAGCGGCGGGGACGAGAAAGAACATCCTGTTCCCCGTCTTCACCAACGGCACGTTTATGGATGAAAAGTACTTCGCCCTCTTCGATCAATGCCGCAACCTGGTCCCCGTTATGAGCATCGAGGGGGGAAGGGAAGTCACGGATGAAAGGCGGGGCGCCGGCGTCTATGACAAACTGATCGCCAATATGGACGAAATGAACCGCCGGGGCTTGATTTTCGGCGCCTCCGTGACGGTGACGACGAAAAATATCAAAGAGGTCACGTCCGATCGCTTCTTGAAGACCCTCTCCGAAAGGGGCTGTAAGGCGGTCATCTTCGTGGAGTTCGTCCCCGTTTCCGGGGACGACGGGGCGCTTGCCCCCGGGGACGCGGAGCGCGCCTTCCTCCGGGATGAGATCGATCGCCTCCGCGAAGAAAGCGACAACATGGTGTTTATCTCCTTCCCCGGGGACGAAAAAAGCTCGGGGGGCTGCGTGGCGGCGGGCAGGGGCTTTTTCCATATCAATTCTCACGGCGGCGCCGAGCCATGTCCGTTCTCTCCCTATTCCGACGTCAACGTCAGGGATAGCTCCCTGCGGGAGGCGATGCGTTCCCCGCTGTTCACCGCCCTGCGGGACGGGGGCATATTGCTGGATGACCACGCGGGCGGCTGCGTCCTCTATGAAAAAAGGGACCTGGTGGAGCGGCTTCTGGCGAAGAAAGACGGCTGAAGTAACCCGCCGTCCTTCCCCGGAAGGAACGGGCGGGATCATCGGCATAATAAAGATTTTGATTCAGGAGGAAACAACAATGGCACAGGTAACGAAAAATACGTTGATCGGAGAATTGCTCAACATCGATCCGGACGCCGCGGCGCCGGTCCTTTTGGGGATCGGGATGCACTGCCTCGGCTGCCCCGCCTCCCAGTCGGAGACCATTGAGGAAGCGGCGGCGGTCCACGGCGTGGACGCGGACGAGCTGGTGAAGACGCTGAACGAAAAACTGTCGGCTCCCCGGGCGTGATAACGGAACACTCGCCTGCCCGCGCGATTCCTTTCGCGCCTTGTGAGGATCGAAAAAATGTTGACGTTTGAGCCTTTTTCCATGTCCGCGCTGAAGAGAGCGCTTCCGTACCTAAAACAGAATACATCTCTGTGCAGCGATCTTTCCGCCGGGTATCTCTTTATGTGGCAAGAGGGCGCGGATATCCGCTTCTGCCTTTGGAACGATACCCTTGTCATCCGCCAGATCATCGGCGAGCAGGTCGCTTTCAGCTATCCGATCGGCGCCGACCCGGACGGGATGATCGACGAGCTGACGGGATACGTCCGGGCGAATCATCTGCCTCTGCGCTTTTTCGCGGTGGATGAGAAAACGCTCGAAAAGATCCGCGCTGACAAGCGCCTCTCTCCCGCTATGTGGGCGTACAACCGGCGCTGGAGCGACTATATCTATTCCTTTGAGGAAGTGATGAGCTTCCGGGGAAAAAAGTACGGCGGACAGCGCAACCACGTCAACAAATTCAAAAAGCTGTACGGAGAGCCGCAGGTCCGGTTCCTGACCGACGCCGACCGGCAAAGCGTTGAGGCGATGCTCGAAGGATACAAGGCGGAGCATCCGGACCCCAATCCCTTGGAACAGCTCGAGCTCAAGCAGACGATCAATCTTTTCGACGCCCGGAATGCCCTGGATCTGTACGCGGCGGGGCTGTTCGTGGAAGGAAAGCTGGCGGCGTTCAGCATCGGCGAGGCGGTGGGGGAGTCCCTCCTGATCCACACGGAGAAGGCGCTGACCCGCTACAGCGGCGTTTACCCCACGACGTATTCCGCCTTCGTCAGGCTGATCGCCGGGATGATGGGACGGACGCTGAAATACGTAAACCGGGAGGACGATTCCGGCGATCCCGGCCTGCGCGTCTCAAAAACGCAGTATCACCCGATCTGTATGGCGCACAAGTACCTCGTCCACGTGGGGACGCCGGCTGTGAAGATGCCGCCGACCTTCTCCCTCGCCGGAGAGGGCGTCGTCCTGACGGAGATACGGGCGGGGGACAAACAGGCGTATCTGAAGCTGAATACGGATATAGAAAACAACCGCTATTGGGGCTACGATTACCGGGACGATCTGAGCCTTGCGGGACAAGTGGATGAGAACACCTTTTACGACGCCGTCATGTACGATACGGCGACGGGCGATTCCGTCAATTTCGCCGTCCGGCTGACGGAGAACGGCGAGATGGCGGGCGAGGCGGTCCTGTGGAACTTTACTTCCGACGGCGCGGCTGAACTGGGATGCCGGCTCCTGCCCGCCTATCAGGGAAACGGTTACGGAAAAGCCGCCTTCGCCGCCGCGGCGGCTTTCGCGGCGAAACGATTGAGCCTGAAAGTCCGGGCGCGGTGTTACCGGGAAAACACGCCCTCCCGCCGGATGATCGAAGCAAGCGGCTTTACGCCCCTTCGGGCGGATGAAACCTTTCTTTATTATGAAAAAAGCGGCGGACCAGACGGCGGCGAGCCGGGGAAGGGAGGATGTGAAAAATGAAGGCACTGAAGATCTTTTATCTGGAGGGCTGTCCCTATTGCCGGAAAGCCCGGGAAGCGGTACGGGCACTTACGGCGGAAAATCCGGCGTATGAAAAGGCGAAGATCGAGTGGATCGAGGAAACGGTCCATCCCGAACGCGCGGATCCATACGACTATTACCGGGTACCCAGCATCTTCTACGGGGAGGAAAAACTATACGAATGCGACCCGGGGGATGATTCCGGCGAGATCCGGCGGCAGGTGGAAAACGCCTTGAAGATCGCCCTGGAACAATAAACGAAGCCTGCGCAAACAAACAGACAGACGCCGGAGGGCGTCTGTCTGTTTGTTGGTTTTCGCTGCGCTCTTCCGCGCACCGGAGACCTTACAGCTCCACGTCGATGGCGGCGCGGCTCTGACGGCGGGGCGCCATGAACGCGCCCACGGCACGGTGATCGGGATGAACGATATAGGCGTTGAGGGCATCCCGGTCGGCAAAATCGGAAATGAGGATCAAATCGGCGTTTCCCTTGTCCGTATCCGGGGCGTTCAGGTGGGTCTCGCTCCGCAGAATCTGAGGGATCTTGGCGGGCAGGGCGTCCAGCATCTCTTTGGTGGCGTGGGCGTTCTCCGCCCCGGTCTTTCCCTCGGCGGACGCCGAGAACGTAAACAGCACGATGTGACGGATCATAACATACCTCCTTGGTCATTTTTCACCAGTATATCGCGCAAACGTCCGCTCCGCAAGACGAAACAAACAAAAAAACCCCCGACGACAAAATTTTGTTATTTTTTATTAAAAAGCTTGACATAGTTTTCGCTGGATGTTATAATGCGGTATGTGGTATAAGGAAGATCATTTCTCGTGGGATGAATTGTCCCCCGCGGAGCAGGCGTCGCTGGTGCGCGCCGCCGCCGAAGGCGAAGAGGGCGCTTTCCCTCTTTTGGCAAAGACTTTTGACCCTTCTCTGCGGTATTTGATCCGCTCCCTGGGCGCGCCCCGGAGTGAGGCGGAGGATCTTCGGCAGGAGGGCCTTTTGGGTCTGTATAAGGCGTGCCTCCTGTTCGATCCCGAAAAAGCGTCCTTTGCCACTTTCGCCCGGCTTTGTATGCGCTCCAACGTGGTGGATGCCCTCCGCCGCGCCGCCCCCGTGGACGAAGTGCCCCTGGCGGAGGCGGAAAAGGCGTCCCCCGCCGCCGACCCCCAGAAGATCCTGGTGGATAAGGAGCGGCTGCGCCGGTTGCTTACGGAAATGGACCGGATCCTGTCCCCCCTGGAGCGGCGTATCATCATACAACGCCTGCGCGGGGACGACAGCGGCGAGATCGCCCGCGCCCTGGGTCTGACCCGGAGAGCCGTGGATAACGCCCTGTTTCGCGGCAGAGCGAAATTAAAACAAGTGGATATGCCCGAGTAGCTTAACAACAGAGCAGTTTGATCCAAAGTCAAAAAAGGCAACGGTGTGACTCCGTTCCGGGCAACAAATACAAAATCAAAAGAGGTATGGCACATGTTCGAAGACAAAACGTTAGTATGCAAGGATTGCGGCAACGAGTTCGTGTTCACCGCCGGCGAACAGGAATTCTACGCGGAAAAAGGTTTCCAGAACGAGCCGCAGCGCTGCAAGCCCTGCAGAGATGCCCGCAAGAACGCCTCCCGTCAGGCGCGCGAGTATTTCACCACCACCTGCGCTCGCTGCGGCAAGGAAGCGAAGGTTCCCTTCCAGCCCACCAGCGATCGCCCCGTTTACTGCAGCGATTGCTTTGCGGAAATGAGGGAGAACGGCGAGAACTGAGCTTTGCCTCGTTTTCAGTGTTCAAAAAAATCCTTCCGGTTTTCCGGAAGGATTTTTTTGCTCATTCTTCGTAGTATATCCGCGCGGGCTCTTCCTCTACGCTCTGATATCGGGCGGCGGCGCGTTCCGCGTTGGTGACGGAATAATCCCGCCTCGGGAGCGGCGCGGCGGACCGGTAGCGGGTGCTTTTCGTCCGCGCCGGGCGCGGCGATACCACGCGCATCGCCCTTTCCATCGCGTCCTTCGCCCGCGCCCCTTGGCGATATACCGTGCGCAGAGAGTAAAAGCATTTCCGGGAAATATCCTCCTGAGTCATGCCGTACAAATACCGGCACACCGCGTATTGCCGGATCACGGGCGCGTGGATGAGGGCGACCGCCCGGGCGATACGCTCGGCATAGCGGGAGCAGAGCCGCCCCCGGCGGCGCATGCGGTCCCGGATGGACTGCGGGGTCAAAAGCCGAGGGGCGGGCGTACCGCGGCAGGCGCTTCCGAAGCGCCGGAGAAAGGCGGCGTAGGGCGCCTGTTCCATCAGGATCAAAAGCTGTTCATCCTGTTCCACCGCCCGTTGAAGCAGGCGGTACCGGATCATATATTGCTCCAGGGTCATGCCGGCCAGAGACCCTCCTCGCTGCGGATCACGTGGATCTCGCCTTCCATGACCTCCGCGATCCAGGTCAATTCCTCCGCCGCCTCGCTCATGTGGGCGCGGGACAGATCCGCCGCCTCCCGGACCAATTCGGTGGCGCGGGTCAGATCCTCCTTCTTTTCTCTGTTGGGGTCCATTGATCTCTCCTCTTTTTTGAAATTTCGTTTATCAACCGGTCGATGTGCGTATTATATCACGAAATTTCGTAATTGTCAAGAGAAAAGACGAAAATTCGTTCGTATTTTGCCTCCGCGTGGATGATCTGTTGTCAGGCTTTCCCCCGGAAAAACCGCCGCAGCCAGCCCCGCAGCAGATGGGGCGCCTTGAAAATGACAATCTTCATAAAAACATCTCCCTTCCGTATCAAAGATTCATTTCCCGCTTAACAGCAGGATTCCCGCCGCCAGGATCAGAAGGGCTTCCACACCCACCAGAAAGCCCCGGGGTAAAAACAGCGCCGCCAGGACCCCGGCGCCGAATGCCAGCGCCGCCACGGCGCAGCACCGTCCCTTCCCGCACACGGCTGTCACCTCCTTCTAAACCCGTTCGGGCGCGCGTTTTGCCGCTGTCTTATACGGAAGTATATGTCGCCCGACCTCTTTTTTTGACAGGGACGGGAAGAAATCATATAATGAGATCAAGAAGAGAATTGTGAGGAAACACTATGATCGTATGTAAATTCGGCGGTTCGTCCCTGGCGGACGCGGGGCAGTTCCGCAAGGTCTATGAGCTCGTCAAGTCCGATCCCGCCCGCCGCTTCATCGTGCCATCCGCTCCGGGAAAGCGTGACGCGAACGATGAGAAGGTCACGGATCTTTTCTATGCTTGCTATGAGGCGTGCGAGGCGGGGCGAAGCGTGGACGGGCTTCTGGACCGGATCTTCTGCCGCTATGACGGGATCATCGCCGACCTGGGGCTGAACCTGCGTCTGGAAAGCGAGTTCGAGGGCATCCGACGTCTGTTCGGTATGCGTCTGGGACGGGACTATTTCGTGAGCCGGGGGGAATACCTGAACGGCATCATCTTGGCAAACTTTCTGGGCTTTGAGTTCATCGACGCCGCGGATGTGATCTTCTTCAGGGAAGACGGGTCCTTCGATGCCGAAAAGACCGATATCTACCTGTCCGAAAAGCTCCGGAACGCCCGGAACGCGGTGATCCCCGGCTTCTACGGCTCCACCCCCGGGGGCACGGTGCGCGTCTTTCCCCGGGGCGGGAGCGATATCACCGGCGCCCTGGTCGCCCGGGCGGCGGGCGCGGAATTGTATGAGAACTGGACGGATGTGGACGGCTACCTCTCCGCCGATCCCAGGCTGATCCCCGGGGCGCGTACCGTCCCGGCGATGACCTTCCATCAACTGCGGGAGCTGCGCTATGCCGGCGCCGCCGTCCTCCACGAGGACGCCATCCGCCCGGTGCGGGAAAAGGGCATCCCCATTTATATCAGAAACACCAATCGCCCCGATGGACCCGGGACGCGTATCCTGCCCGCCCTGACTGAAAAAGGCCCCGGACCCGTGGGCGTGGGCGGACGGGGGGACTATGCCGCCGTCACCCTGGAAAAGGATGAACTGCGCCGTGGGCGGGATTTCTTCCGCCGTTTCACCGCCCTGCTGGAACGGGACGGGATCGCGCCGGAGCTTTTGCCCTGCGGGGTGGATAGCGTTACCGCCGTCTTTTCCCGGCGGGGCTTGACCCTGTCCCCCGAAGCTCTGGCGGAAAAATGGCGAGCCGTTCTGGGCGCGGAGAAAACGGCGGTGATACGCGACCTGGCGCTTCTTTCCGTGGTGGCGGGGGACCTGGCGGGGGCGCCTCGGATCCGCGCCGCCGCCCTCTCCGCCCTGTGGGAGGCGGGGATCCCCGTTCTACTGTTGGAGGAATGCGCCGACGGGATCCATTTGATCTTAGGGGTGCGCGAGGGAGATCTCAACTCCGCCGCGGCGGTCCTGCACCGCGCCCTTTTCGAGAAATGAAACGGGAAGACCAAACGGGAAGACCATAAGAACGAGGAAGAAAACAGTCCGGCTTGCCGGACTGTTTTCTTCCTCACTGATTCATTCTTCATTTTTCAGTTCATCTCTCCATCCTCTTGACTTTTTCCTCGCTTTGGTCTATGCTTGACGTAGTACGAAAGAAGGGAAGGTGTCGCCGTGGGAATCGTTGTGATCCCTGCCTATAAGCCGGATGAGAAGCTGCCCGGTGTCATCCGCGGTCTGCGGGACGCGGGCGTTACGGACGTCCTTGTGGTCAACGACGGATCCGGACCGGATTTCGATCCCGTCTTCCGGGAGGTGGAGTCCCTGGGATGTACCCTCCTGGTCCACGAGGTGAACCGGGGCAAGGGCGCCGCCCTGAAAACCGCCTTTCGCTACCTTTCCGAAAAAAACCGGGAAACGGTGATCTGCACCGCCGATGCCGACGGACAGCATTTGCCCAAGGATATCGCGGCGTGTCTGGCGGAAGCGGAGGCGCATCCGGGGACCCTTGTCATCGGCGGGCGCGGCTTTACGGGGAACGTTCCTCTGCGCAGCCGCCTGGGCAACGCCTTCTCCCGCCATACTTTCCATCTTTTCACCGGGGCGAAGGTACACGATACCCAGACCGGCCTCCGGGCGTTTTCTCCGGACCTTCTGCCGTTGGTGGCAAACGTGGCGGGCGACCGCTATGAATATGAAATGCAGATGCTTTGCGACGCGGCGAAGGCGAAGATCCCCGTCCGGGAGATCCCCATCGAGACCGTCTACCTGGAGGACAACGCCTCCAGCCATTTCAACGCCCTTCGCGACGCGATGCGGGTGTACGGCATCCTGCTGAAAAACGGCACCGGCGTCCTCTATCAGATCTTTTCCTTCATCGTCTCTTCCGGGCTTGCCTGGATCGTGGACGCGCTGGCGTATATGCTCTTGTTCCACCTGGTCTTTGAGGGAAAGGAATGGGTCCTTCCCGCCGCCACCCTCGCTTTGCTCATCGCCCGGATCGCCAGCTCCCTGGTGAATTTTTTGGTGAACCGCGGCGTGGTGTTCAAGACACACGGCAGCTGGTGGGCGCCTCTCGCCTATGCTTTGCTGGTGGTGGCTGTCTTTTTCGGAAACGACGCCCTGAACCGCTTCTTTCTGTCTTTGGCGTGGCCCACCTTTTTCGCGTACGTGGGCGCGCAACTCATCTGTTTCCCCGTCAGCTTCCTGGTGCAGAAGCTGGTGATCTTCCGGAAGCGTAAATGAGGACCGGCGTCCGCGTTTCCTTTGTGGTCCTGGCGGATCTTGCCGCGCTGGGGCTCGCCCTTGTTCTCTTCGCCTTGTTCCATCACGTCCTGCCCGGCACGGTGAGCGTAGGTATGGGGAAGACCCCCGGCGTCAACGCCGTCTTCGATTTCCCGGGTCGTTTTACCGACGGCGGCGTGGAGGAGAGCCGGGAGGAGGATCGGTATCACTACCGGGATGAAAGCCTGGACCTGACCGTTTCCCGGCACCGGGAGAAAAACGGGGAAGGGAAGGATGTAAGCTACGTCCTGGCGGACTTTTACATAAAGGATCTCTCCCGCTTCCGCACCGCCTTCGCCGGGGGTGAATTCATCACCGGCGTGGATGATTCCGTGGTCAATATGGCGCGGGAGAACAACGCCCTTCTGGCGGCGTCCGGGGATTACTGCGGCGTGCGGAAGACAAGCGTCGTGATCCGGAACGGAGAGGTCTTCCGTCGCACGAAAGCCCACGAGATCTGCGTTTTGTACCGCAGTGGCGAGCTGCAGACCTTCCGTTTCGCCGATTTTTCCGTGGACGCGGCTGTGGCGCGGGGCGTCTGGCAGGCGTGGGACTTCGGACCCTGTCTGCTTTTGCCCGACGGCAGCCCCCGCACGGAATTCCACCCGGGCATCGCCGGGGAGAATCCCCGGATGATCCTGGGTTACTACGAGCCCGGGCACTACTGCCTGGCGGCGGTGGACGGACGGCAGAAAAGCTCCGCGGGACTGACCCTCCCGGCGTGCGCCGAGCTGATGGCGCGCCTGGGATGCCGCGCCGCCTACAACCTGGACGGCGGACACTCCGCGGTGATGACCCTGAAGGGGAGCATCGTCAATTCCCCCTCCAAGCCGGGCGGGCGCAATATCAGCGACGTATTGTATCTGACCGGGAGGGAGACTGAGGAATGAAAGAAAAAAAGAAGGCGCTTTTAACGGTTCTATTGGCGCACCTGGTCCTGGTGATCTCGGTGATGATGCTGGTCTTGTTCGTCATCGACCGCGTCAATGAAGCTATGGCGTTTCTGAATAACGACCTGACCAAATGGATCTTAGCCGTCTTCGCCCTGGCGGCAGCGGTCCTGGCGATCACCGTGATCGCCGGATACGAACGGAGACGGGCAAGGGAACGGTCCGGGAAAAGGACCGGGTCAAAAGGAGAAGAAAATGAATCAGAATAAAGAAGGCGCGCGCTGGATCGCCGTGATCTGCCTGTGCTTGGCGGCGTTGCTGTTCTCTCTGCGCATGGTGCTGATCTGGCGGGATGTGGATGTGTCCACCGGGCTGTTCCACGGCGGCGCGAGCACGCTTTGTATGATCTATAACGGCGTGGGCACGGCGCTTCTGGTGGGCGCGCTGGTGGCGGCTTCCGTCGTCCGGCGCCTCCGGAAAAAGAACGGGGAAGAGAGTGTGCCGGAGGCACCCGTTCAGCCTGACGTCAATCCGGACGAGCCTCTGTTTTCCGAGGTGATGGAACCGAATCAGCCCGCCGTTCCCGTCCGGGAGGCAAGCGACGATCTGAAGACGGCGACCACCTGGGAGGGAACTCTGTCCGCCTTCTCCTATCTGCTCCCCGGCTTTGGCTTTCTGTTCTTCGCGCTGTCCTTCGTACTGCAGGGAAACAAGGATGCCCTCACCCTCCTGTTCTGCCTGGTGAGCGCCGCCTGCGGCGGCTACTTCCTTCTGATGGGCTTCCGCAACAAAACGGACCGCAACGTGCCCCTGGCTTTCTTCGGATTGATCCCCGCCCTTTGGGCGACCCTGCGTATGATCATCGAGTACCGGGATGTGGATAAGTACGCCAACCGGGGTATGTATACCGCCAACCTGATCTTTCTGGTCTGCGTTGTCTGCTTTTTCATCTACCAGGCGCAGGTCGCCTTAGGGAACAAGACGTACGCTATGCCCCTGTCCTGGTTTGCCTCGGCGCTTTTGGTGGTGATCTTCGGCTTATCGGCGCGGATCCCCCAGCTTCTGGGTCTGCTTTTCGACCGCCTGGGCACCATGGACCTGGTGGACGCGGCGAGTCTGCTCCTGGATCTGTCCATCACCCTGTTCGCGGCTCTGAAGATCCGCCGAATGCTCCGGTAAATCTGTGTTATATCCCTTTACAAACGGGAAAAATATTTTATAATGTTCCAGAAAGAAAAATCTCAGGAGGAATCGTACCATGGAAAAAATCATTGTTGAAACCAGCGCCCGCCACGTACATCTGAGCCGGGAACACATCGACTACCTTTTCGGCAAGGATTATCAGCTGACCAATAAAAAGGACCTGTCCCAGCCCGGGCAGTTCGCCTGCGAGGAGAAGGTGGTCGTCACCGGACCCAAGGGCAGTCTTAAAATGAGCATCCTCGGACCCGCCCGCACCCAGAGCCAGGTGGAGATTTCCGCCACGGACGCCCGCTCCCTGGGCGTGAAGGCGCCGATCCGGGAATCCGGCGATCTGGCGGGCAGCGCCCCCTGCACCATCACTGTGGGAGATAAGTCCGTGGAGCTGACCGAGGGCGTCATCATCGCCAAGCGCCACATTCATATGACACCCGCGGACGCCGCCGTCTACGGCGTCAAGGATAAGGACATCGTCTGTGTGAAGCTGGATACTGCCGAGCGCGACCTAATCTTCGGGGACGTGGTGGTCCGCGTCAGCGAGAAATTCTCCCTGGCGATGCACATTGATACCGACGAGGCAAACGCCTCCTGCGCCGGACCCGACACTATGGGGACCCTGCTGAAATAAGCGTTTATCCTGCTACCTGCAACCGGGCGCCCCTTTTACCGATGGGGCGCCTGCTTTTTGTCAAAGGAATCCCTTCCCCGCGGCAGCCTTGTTTCCGAAACGCCATGCCGGCGCCCCCGGAAGAGCCGCCGCCGGTGTCGGGCGCCCTCCCCCCGGATTGCGACCTTTCTTGTCGTATTTTCGGATAGAAACGCACTGATTTCGTTTAATTTGACGAAAAATAGCACTCAAAAAAAGAAAAAAGAGACTTGATTTTTCGTTTTTCCTATGGTATAATGACATACTCACATTGGGGTGCTTTTGTCATACCCTGAATTTGCCCGCGTTTAGCGGCGAGAAAAGAGCGGATATGGGAATTCAAGCGGAAGAAATCGCTGCGGTACTTCGGCAGTTCGGCGTGGATTACGACGCCTTCCAGATCGAGACCTTTCACAGCGGTCATATCAATTCCACCCATCGGGTGGTAACGCGCTACAAGGGCGTGTCGGACGCGTTTGTCGCCCAGCGCATCAACACCTACGTTTTTCCGGATCCCGTGGGTATTATGGAAAACATCGACCTGGTCACCGGGCACATCCGGCAGAAGCTGGTGGAAGCGGGGATCGATCCCGCCCGGCGGGTGTTGAACTTTTTGAAGCGCTCCGACGGTACCAATTATTTTTTTGAGAGCCGTGAGTCTTTCTGGCGCGTGTATCATTTCGTGCCCAACACCGTAACCTATGATAAAGCGGAAGACCCGTCCATCCTCACCAGCGCCGGCGCGGCGTTCGGTACCTTCCAGCGCCAACTGGCGGATCTGGATATGGCTCTCCTGAAGGAGACCATGCCCGGTTTCCACGATACGCCCCGCCGTTTTCAGAATCTGATGAAGGCGGTCCGCGCGGACAGCGAAGGGCGCCTGGCGGAAGTGGAGAAGGACGTGGCAGCCATTGAGGAGTATCAGGACCTTTGGTCCCGACTGGTTCGCCTGCACGACGAGGGCACGCTTCCGTACCGTGTGACCCATAACGATACCAAGTACAACAACGTGCTTGTGGACGCCACCACCGGCGAGGCGGTTTGCGTCATCGATTTGGACACCGTTTCTCCCGGCCTTGCGGCGTGGGATTTTGGGGACGCCGTGC
Organism: Clostridia bacterium; assembly: GCA_017959745.1. Lineage (GTDB taxonomy): Bacteria > Bacillota > Clostridia > Oscillospirales > SIG627 > RGIG5579. The sequence goes on along the minus strand of JAGDAA010000090.1, from coordinate 11,774 downwards.
GCTTCTCCGGGAACCGGGCCGCCGAGGACGAGCCGGATCTTTCCCGGGTCAGATTGGATGTGGAGCTGTACGAGGCATTTGCCTCCGGTTTCATCCCCGCCTGTCGGGAGGGGCTCACCGAAAAAGAGCTGGAGACCCTGCATCTGGGTTGTGTCACCATGGCGTTTGAATTGAGTATGCGCTTTTTGGAGGACTACCTGCGGGGCGATAAGTACTTTCGCATCCAGCGTCCCCGGCACAACCTGTACCGGGCGCGGAACCAGTTGGCATTAGCGTTGGATATGGTGGCGCATCTGGATGATTGCCTGTCCATCAACCGCAAATATTTTTAAGTTCATCCAACCCGTGTAATAACGTAAAAGGGAAGAGAATATCGTGGAAGTCAATTTAAAGACACTGCTTGACTGGATCATCAAGGGCATCGTCTTCATAGTGGTGGTCACCCTGCTGTTCGGCGCGGGGGCTTTTCTGTACACAAAGTACTTTGTTGCGCCGACATACAAAACGGAAGTGAAGTTTTGCGCGGACTCCGCGGAATCGGTCAACGCCGGCATTACTTATTACAAGTCCGTGGCGCCCCAGTACGTGGAGTTGCTGAACGTCAACGAATTTTACCGTATGGTGGCGGAGGAGCTTCTCACCACCAGGCAAAAAGCGTACGATGAAGCAAAGGTCCGCGGCATGGTCGCCTTCTCCGGCGTGGTGGAGGATACCAGCGTCTTCTACGCCCGCATCACTGCCGGCTCCGCCCAGGACGCGTACGATGTGGCGACCGCGGTGGCGAGCTGCGCGCCCCGGCGCATCAGCTCTCTGCGTTCCAGCGATACGCTGATGGTGGCCAGTATGCCTTTGATGCCCACATCTCCCTCGGCGCCCAACATTCGCAACAATACCATCATCGGATTGATCATCGGTTTGCTTCTCTCCGTGTTCCTGGTGGTCGTCAAGGAATTGTTTGACAATAACATCAGAACCGGTGAGGAGGTCACAGAGCTATTTGGCTTGCCCGTTCTGGGCGTGGTCCCCGATTTTTCAAACCAGGAAAAGGAGGGGAAGTAAATGGCGGCATACACCAAACGGCACTATACCAGCGCCGACGGCAAACTCTTTGAGGTCAAAGAGGCGTACCGCACCATCCGGACGAATTTGATGTTCTCCGTGGCGAAATCCGGCTGTAAGACCGTGATCTTCACCAGCGCCGTTCAGGGCGAGGGTAAAACCACCACCGCGGCGAACGTGGCGTTTTCCATTGCCCGGAACAACAGCCGCGTCCTGCTGATCGATATGGATCTCCGGCGTCCCCGGATCCATCGGCTTTTGAAGCTTTCCAGCGTTCCCGGTCTCACCAATTTCCTGGGCGGGTTCAATTCCATCGGGGAAGTGTTGCACCGGGAGGTGTTCCCCAATTTGGACGTGATCTGCGCGGGCACCATCCCGCCCAATCCCTCGGAGCTGGTCGCCAGTTCTCATATGGCTACCTTCCTCGGGGAATTGCGCAAGGGATACGATTTCATCATCATTGACTCCCCCCCCATCGGTGTGGTTTCCGACGCGCTGCCCCTTGTATCCCTGACGGACGGTCTGGTCCTGGTGATCCGCAGCCGCTTCACCAACCGCAAGGATGTGAAACGGGTCGTGGATCAGGTGGATTTCATTCACGGAAAGATCCTGGGCGTGGTTATGAACGGCGTACAGGATGAGAAGCGTAATTACAGTTACCGTCGGCACTACCGCCGTTACGGCTACGGCTACGGCTACGGTTATGGCTACGGTTCCTACCGCACCGCCGCCGCCCAGCAGCGTGAGGTGAAAAAGGAGGCGCCCGCAGCGGAGCCCGGCAAGCCTGAAACCCAGGCGCCTTCGCCTGAGGTTTCCGTGGAAGCCGAAAGCAAGTGAAGGCCGACATCCATTCGCACCTTCTGCCCGGGATCGATGACGGTGCCAGGCACGTTTCGGAATCCGAGTCGATCCTCTGTCAGCTTCGGGAGGAGGGGCTCACGCATTTGGCGTTCACGCCCCATTTTTACCCCGCGCACGACAGCATCGACCGTCTCCTGTCCCGCAGAGAGGCATCTGCCCGGCGCTTGGCGGAATCCCCCGGCTTCGGCGCGTTCACGCCGGCGTTTGGTGCGGAGGTGTATCTGACGGAGGCACTGTTCAATCACGAGGGCATCGCGCGCCTCTGCTACGAGGGGACCCGGTTCATCCTGACGGAACTGGAGTACGGCGTTCCCTTCGGAAAAGGGGTGGAGCGGAAGCTGGAGCGGCTGATCAACGATCTGTCCCTGGTCCCCGTGCTGGCGCATATCGAACGCTTCCCCTACCTTTTGAACAGCCCCGAACTGGTGGCGTATCTGCGGGAAATGGGATGCCTGTGTCAGATGAATCTGGATAGCTTCGGCAACGTTTTTATGAAGCGGAAAATGCTGCGCCTGGCAGGGGAAGGTATGGTAGATTACCTGGGACAGGATCTTCACCGGACGTCCATCGACTCCAGAAAGAAGAAAAAGATCTTATCTGAAATCGATCGGGCGGACCCGCAGTTTGTGGCGCGGTGCGACGCCTACGCTTTGGAAACCATCTTTCATTGAATGGCTCTTTGCCGTCGGGAAAAGACGGCGGCGAAGTTCCAGATAAATTTTACGTAAAATTTTTTAGGAGGTACCCAACATGAAGAGAGCTTTAGCGCTTGCTCTTTCCGTCGTCATGGTTCTTACCTTACTGCCCCTGGCAGTCAGCGCGAGAAGCTTGACCGATGGAGAAAAGTCTATCTTCGAGGAACTGCGCAGTCCTGCGAAGGTGGCTGACGGCAATTTCAAATTGCCGGAGGTTGTCATCACCATGGCTGAGAACTGGTTGATGGGAACTGAAAAAGAATTGACTCAGTCTGATATCGACTCGATTCTTGGGTTTATCCGTGACGCGGAGCAGGCCGTGATCAACGGCGGCACCGGTGTTGTGGAGAAATGGCCCCAGGCTTTGAGAGATCAGATCCTGAAGGACATCGACGGCGCCGCTCAAGTTGTCGGCCTGCATGCCGATGGTCACGCCGCCGGCACGAATGGCCCTGGCGATCAGCACGGCTACGGTTCCATCGAAATTCTTGACGGATCCAACAAGACGATCATCGCGGAAGACGAGCTGGTAACTGTCGAATACGCTCCCGAAAGTGACTTCGAGTACGAAGTGGTCGATGGCGTTGTCAGGATCACCCGCTATCTCGGTCAATCCAATAATTCCACTGAGGTCATTGTTCCGGCCACCCTGGGCGGGAAACCCGTCGTCTTCATTGGCCCTGGCGCCTTTGCCGGAAACGCGAACCTGACCAGAATCTCTCTTCCGAACACCGTGAAGCCGGAGAACATCAGCGAAACCGCTTTTGAAGGTTGCGTGAATTTGGACGTCAAGAAGGATCTTACCTTCTACGACGTGACTGCGCCCGGTAAAAACGGTGCCATCGAACCGAAGGGCTACGATCTGACGGTCGTCGTGATTTGCGGCGTTGTCGGCCTGGCCGTTCTGGGCGTCTGCGTATTCGTTTCCAAGAAGGCCAAACTTTTCTAAAGCTTTCATGAAACGATTCGCGGTTGTGACAAAATCAGTGGCGAAAATCCTTTCGCCACTGATTTTGTCGTTCATCATCCTTTTGTGCGCGTATCTCGCGTTGAAACAAACGCTGGGCAGTGCCTTCTCCGTCTTATCCCTGTTCCTGTCGGACGGGGAGGAGGTCGTTGTTCCTTCCGAGCCCGTGGGTTTTAAGCCCTACGAGGGGACCGGAGAACAAGCGGAGTTCATCGATCTGGACGATTTTCGCTTCCCCAAGCGGGGCGATCTGTTCGCGCGGCTCTCCATCGACTCCTGCGGCATTGAGGACGACGTGTATTTCGGCGGGACCGATGCGGCGGCGAACCGGAGCCTGGTGCAGTACTACGGATCCCATATCCCGGGGTTCGGGAAACCCATCCTCATCGGCGGGCACAACAACCGCTCTTTCCGTCTTTTGGGTGAGATCGCCGAGGGAGATGTGATCACCATAACCACCGGCTACGGGATCTATCAGTACCGGGTGACTTACACCAGGATCCTGAAGGCGTCGGACCCTGGCTCCATCAGCCTGTCCCAGAACAAGGAACAGCTGATCCTTTACACCTGCTACCCCTTTACGACGTTGACCCTCACCCCCGATCGCTTTTTCGTGTACGCGGATAAGATCTCCGGCCCGGTCATACTGTATTGAGGAGGACGCTATGAAAAAAACGATCCTTATCGTTATGACGGTCATTTTACTGCTTTTGGCGGTGACCTCCTCGGCGGTGTTCTCATTGGGTCTTGCGGAAAACGAGTTTTTATCGTGGGACGCTTTTCGCTCTATGGCGCTCTCCGACGGATGGACCGAGGGCGTGCGGCAGCATATCCGGGAGGGCTTTGAACCGCTCAACGATGTCACCGACATCCCGAAGGAATTGACCGACGCCTTTTTAGAAGAAGAGGTAACAGATGATCTTTGCACTGTGTTCTGGTCGGAGGGCAGGATCGATTTTCCGGGAGAAAAGCTGAAAAAGGCTCTGGTGGCGCGCATCCGGGCGCTGGCGGAAAAACTGCGGGAAAACGGAGAGATTCAGGTCACCGAAGAGGAGTGGAAGGTGCTTGTCAAAAGCCTCCCTGAAACCGCTTCCAACTATATTGCGGTGGTGCGCAAGTCCATTATGATCTCTTCCTGGAGCGGTTCTTTGAAAACCGTGACGGATGTGTGGAGCAAGTATTACCCCCTGTTTTTAGCCGTTTCCGGCGCCGTGTCCCTGGGATCCCTCGGACTTTTGGCGTTGATTTACAAGCGCCGTTTTCTGACCGTCGCCTACGCCGGGCTGACCGGCACGGGGCTGACGCTTTTGATCCCCGCGGTATGGTTGAAGGTATCGGGTTTTGCCGGCCGGCTGCGGTTGGATCCGGACTATCTGAAGGCGTTCTTCGTATGCTTTTACGAACGCTTCAGCCAGCGGATGTTCACAACGGCTTTGATCGTAACGATCGCCGGCTTGATCTGCGGCGTCGCCGCGATCCTCCTTTCCCGCCGGGGAAAGGGAAAGAACGGGAGAGAGGAAGGAACGGAAGTATGATTCGCGCATTTTCGGGCAAGGAACCCCGAATCGATGAAACTTGTTTTTTAGCGGAAAACGCCGTCGTTGTCGGCGGTGTGACCCTGAAGGAGAAAGTCAACGTCTGGTACGGCGCCGTCATCCGGGGAGATGAGAACGCCATTGAGATCGGAGAGGGAAGCAACGTACAGGACAACGCCACCCTCCACGTGGGGGAGAAATATCCCATCTCCATCGGGAAAAACGTCACCGTGGGGCACAACGCGGTGGTCCACGGCTGTACCGTGGGGGACGATACCCTCATCGGTATGGGCGCCGTGGTCCTGAATGGCGCGGTGATCGGCAACGGCTGTATCATCGGCGCGGGCGCCCTTGTGAAGGAGAATGAGGTCATTCCGGACTATTCTCTCTGCGTGGGCGTTCCGGCGAAGATCATCCGTACCCTGGATGAGAGGGCGGCGGAGGCGAACCGGAAAAATGCCGCCGTGTACCGTTCTCTGGCGGAAGAATACAAGAAATGAGCCTGGTCTGTCCGGTTTGCGGCGCCGCCCTTGCTTGCGGGGGCGGCGCCTGCCGTTGTGAGAAGGGACACAGCTTTGACCGCGCCCGCTCCGGCTATATCAATCTGTTTCTGGACCCGTCCTCCCGGGGTCACGGGGATGATAAGGCGATGCTCCGCGCCCGCCGCGCTTTTCTGGAAGCGGGCTGGTACGCGCCTTTGGCGGAGGCGGTGAGCCGGGAGGCGGCGCGCCGTTTGCCCCCCGGGGGAAGTCTCACAGACGCCGGCTGCGGGGAGGGATATTACACCGAGGCGGTGCTGAACGCCCTTGCCGCCGCCGGGAAAGCCCATAGCGCCTTTGCATTTGATATCTCCAAGGAGGCGGCGCGCATGACCGCCGTCCGCCTCCGGGACAGGGCGGCGGTTTTCGTGGCGAGCGCCTATCACGTTCCGCTGGCGTCCGCTTCCCAGGATCTGGTCCTCTCCCTCTTTTCCCCCTACGCCCGGGCGGAATTCGCTCGGATCTTAAAGCCCGGGGGCGTTCTCCTGCGGCTCGTCCCGGCGCCGGACCACCTGTGGGAGCTGAAGGAGGCACTGTACGAGGCGCCCCGCCGGAACGCGCCCGACCCGGAGGAAGCGGACCCCTTTTTCGAGTCGGCGGCGGAGATCCCGGTGCGTCGAAGGATGCGCCTGTCCGGGGAGATCCTTCAGGATCTGTTTGAAATGACCCCCTACGCCAAAAACACCGCTCCCGCCGACCGGGAAAAGCTCCGGGCGCTGGACGCTATGTCCGTCACTATGTCCTGCAAAGTGCTTTTGTCAAAAAAAGCTTGCGAAGACGCGCCCGGGTGTGTATAATAAATGTAAGAATAACATAAGGAGGAACGCGCGTGAAACAGTCTTTGAAAGATTTTTTGATCACATTTATCGTCTCTGTGGTCATTTTCGCGATCGTTGCTCTCTTTTTGATCCGCGCCGCCGAAAGCCTGATGGGCGACGTGGTGGGCGGCATCCGCGCGCCGGGCGCCAACGGCCAGTCCGTTTCCGCCGTCGATGATCCCGCTTCGGCATCGAATAAGGAAGAGGAATCCTCTGAGAATAAAAAGTCCGTGACCCTGCTTTTCGTGGTGACGGACGACAAGGGGCGCGCGGATGCGGCATATCTTCTGGGGGTGGATCCGGAAAGCAAAAGCGCCGCGATGGTGCATATCCCCGGGAATACGGGGATGACAGAAGCCGGCGTCACCTATCCTTTGAGCAGTGTGGACGCCGCGAAACAGCCCGGCATCCTGGCGGATTTCATCGCGTCGGAAGTGGGCGCCGCGCCGGACTACTATATGGTCGTCACCCGGACCGGCTTTTCCAATTGGGTGGATTTTATCGGCGGCGTGCGGTATAGCGTGCCCCGGGATATGGCGGGATTCGATAAGGACGGCAGCCGGGCGATCGATCTTCACGCGGGGGATCAGGTCCTCTCCGGGAGCCAGGCGGCGCAGATGCTGGCGTTTTCGGATTACGGAGACAGCCGCACCGCCCGGGACGAAATGCTCCTGGGATTCGGAAGGACGTTCGCCTCCGCGGTTTTAACTCCGTCCGGGTTCACCACCGCCAAATCCATTTATTACAATGTGTCCCGGCATATGAACACCAATCTGTCGGAAAGCGAACTGGCGCGGGTGGGTCCGGCGTTGTTCCGCTTCAACGAGTTCGGACCCAACGTGGTGCGGATCCCCGGTTCTACGGATGCCAAGGGCTATTACAGCATTTCCAGAAGCCGGGTGGAGCCTATGTTTGAGATCTTTAAGTAACGATATGGAGGAGGGTTGCCCTCCTCCTTTCCAGGTCGGAGGGATCATGCAGGATTCGGCAAAGCCCGCCCCGCCCCGCAAGCGCCTTTTCGCGGGGGTCGCCCGGGTATTCTCGCAGGAAAACAGCGGGACGGTCTACGTCCTGGCTTTCTTCCTGCCCTTTTTTATTTTCGCGCTGATCCTTGCCCTGCGGGGGGTCTATCCCTTCGGGGACCGGCAGATCCTGAATTATGACGGCTGGCATCAGTATTTTCCCTTCCTGCAAAAGCTCTGGGACCACTTTCATCGGGGACAGAGCCTTCTGTATGACCGGTCTATGGGACTGGGGACCAATTTCCTCTCCATGCTGTCCTACTACGGCGCAAGCCCCTTGAACCTGCTTCTGATGCTGAGCCCCACCCGGGATTTCCGGGTGGCGTTCACCCTGCTGTGCGCGGTGAAGATCGGGCTGGCGGGTCTGTTCACGGCGCGTCTGTTGAAAGAATTGTTCCCCGGGAAGGCGGGGCTTGTCCCGGCGTTCTTCGGCTTGGGCTATGCCCTGTCCGGCTACCTGATGGGTTATTACTGGAATACCATGTGGCTGGACAATATCGCCCTCTTCCCCCTCCTTTGCTGGTGCCTGGTGCGCCTTCTCCGCCGGGGAAAGGCGGGGCTGTACGTCCTGGTCCTGGGCTTGAGCCTGTTTACCAATTACTATATCGGCTATATGGCGTGCCTCTTTTTGATCCTGGCGTTTTTGGCTCTGTGCTTTATCGACCGGGTGGGCTGGAGCGGCTTCTGGCGGCGCCTGTGCCGCTTTGCTCTGACCTCCCTTCTGGGCGGCGCCCTGGCAGCGGTGATGCTGCTGCCCGCCTTTTTCGGATTGCTGAATACCGCCTCCACCGCCGGGAGCGTTTCCCGTACCCTTCAGTTTAATGAATCCCTGCGGGACCTTTTGGCGCCCTTGATCGATTTCGTCCCCCCCACGGTGATGGAGGGACTGCCCAATCTGTTCTGCGGCGCTCTGATCGCCCTGTTTGCCTTCGCCTTTCTCTGGGCGAAAAAGGTGGGCTTCCGGGAAAAGCTCTGCGCCTTTCTCATCACAGTCTTTCTGCTTTTGAGTATGAATGCCAACCTCCTGAATTATGTGTGGCACGGCTTTCATTTCACCAATATGATCCCCTATCGCTTCGCCTTTCTCTTCACCCTCACCCTGGTGGTGACAGGCTACGGCTACTTTCAGCGCGGCGTCGCGCACCTGGACGGTGTGGACGCCCTGGGAATGTTCCTTTTTATCGGACTGTTGCTCTACTGCGCCTGGGGTCTGTACCAGGTCCGGTCCATCCTCCTCACGCTGGGGATCCTGACGGCAGGCGTGATCCTGGGGGTCCTGTACGCGGTGCGGATCCTGCCCCGGCAGGCTTTCGCCGGGGCGGTGTGTCTCGCCATCCTGTGTGAAACGGCGGCGGGCGCCGTTTTGGGGGTGGACGCCGTGGGGACCACTTCCTACTCCGCCTATTACGGCGCCGACGGCGTGGGGGAGGAAGTCCGCGCCGTGGTGGATCAGGTCAAAGCCTGGGAAGCTGATTCCGCGGATTTTTACCGGATGGAAGCTACCGAGTGGTACTCCCTGAACGATTCCTGCCTTTATGACTACAACGGGGTCTCCCAGTTCGCCTCCTCCGCCAATGCCCGCGCCTCCGGCTTTCTCCAGGATCTGGGCTTGCCGGCGGACCGGGGCTCCAACCGCTTCGTCTACGTCCATTCCACCCCCCTGGTGAATACCCTTTTGGGGATCAAATACCTGTACCACAAGGGACAGCCGCTCACCGACCGGGAGCTGGTCAGCCTCAACACCCCCGTCCCGGGGGGCAAGATCAGCCTGTACGAGAATACAGGATTTGCGGGCCTGGGCTTCGGCGCGGAGAGTTCCGCCGCGGATTTCACCTTTGATCCCGCTCTGGCGCCCTGGGAGAATCAAAACGCCCTGTTCCGCGCCCTTACCGGACTGGAGGGTGATCTTCTCATTCCCCTGTCCGCGCAAATGGAGGAGACGGATACCCTGTCCGTCACCCCCGAGGAAAAGGGCGCCTGGTCCTTTGTCAAGACCGGCGGGGAAGAGGAGGCGGTCCTGAGGATCCGGGTCAGCTGTGACCGGGAGGGCTCCGTCTTCGTTTACGCCAATGTCCCCGGCGCCAACTACGCGCAGATGAACAATATCTGGCACGCGCTGGATGATTTTCCCAGTTTCTTCTCCGCCGGCTCCTTCCGCAAGGGGGAGGAGTTCACCCTCCGCGCCATTATCCACGACCTGGCGGAGGGGGACAGCGGTTTTGCCACCCTTCAGGCGTACGCCCTGGACAGCACCCTGTGGCAGGAGGGACTGGCGCGCCTGAAGCGGGAGCCTATGGAGATCACCTCCTTCACCGAAACGGAAATGGAAGCGGAGATCACTCTGGAAAAAGACGGCTACCTCTATACTTCTATGCCCGCGGAACGCGCTGGGTGGACCCTTCTGGTGGACGGCAGGGAAGCGGAGATCACACCCTTCGCCGGCGCCCTCGTGGGGGCGCGCCTCCCGGTGGGCAGTCACACTCTCGTCTTCCGGTATACCCCCCAGGGCTTCGTGCCCGGCGCCGTGATCTCCGGCGTCGCTCTGGCGGTGTTTTTTGCCCTCGTTTGGGCGGAGAAGCGGGGCTTCGTCCTGTTCCGGGAAAAACCCCGTCCCGCCCCCGCCCCGTCCCCGTCCGCGGAAGAAAAGGAACGGTTTGACCTATGACGCTGCAAAAATTGATGTCCGCCACCCGCAAAGGCGTGGACGAGTTTCATATGATCCCCCCCGGCGCCTGCGTCGCGGTGGGCGTTTCCGGCGGGAAGGATTCCCTGGCGCTGGTTACCGCCCTGGCGGGACTGGCAAAGTTTCACCCGTCCCGCTTCACCCTGAAGGCGATCACCGTGGACTTAGGCTTTCCCGGGGCGGATTTTCGGCCCATCGCCGACTACCTGGCAAAGCTCTCCGTCCCCTACCGGGTGGAGAAAACCGCCATCGGCAAGGTGGTCTTCGAGGAGCGAAAAGAGGACAACCCCTGCTCCCTCTGCGCCAAGATGAAGCGGGGCGTTTTGAGTAATGCCGCCCGGGACTGGGGCTGCACCCACCTGGCGCTGGCGCACCACAAGGACGATCTCATTGATACCTTTCTGCTCAACCTTTTCTACGCCGGGCGCATCGATACCTTCCTGCCCGTTACGAAAATGGACCGCACCGGGATCACTGTCATCCGCCCCTTCCTTTACCTGGAGGAGAAGGAACTGGTGTACTTCGCCAACAAGAATCCCATGCCCGTCTGCCCCTCCGGCTGTCCCGCGGACAAGCACACCTGCCGGGAGGATATGAAGATCCTGGTCCGGACTCTCGCAAAGGAGAATCCCGATATCAAGGCAAAGCTCTTCGGCGCCATGCAGCGCTCCGGGCTTCTGAATCGGAAAGAAAACGATACCATTACCTTGTGATCTGTGAACAAATTGTTAATATTGCCCCGCCCGCCTTGCATTTTAACGGCGGCAGATTATAATAAGAGATAGGAATTAGCACTCACGCACATAAAGTGCTAAAATAAAATACAGGAGGAACAGGAATATGTTGAAACCCCTCAGTGACAGAGTTGTTCTGAAAATGGTCGCTGCGGAAGAGACCACCAAATCCGGTATCATTCTCACCGGCGGCGCCAAGGAAAAACCCGAGATCGCGGAAGTGATCGCGGTGGGGCCCGGCGGCATTGTGGACGGTAAGGAAGTGGCTATGACCGTCAAGCCCGGCCAGAAGGTGATTACCAGTAAATATTCCGGCACGGAAGTCAAGTACGAGGGCGAGGAATATGTCATCGTCCGTCAGGGCGATATCCTTGCCGTTGTAGAGTAAGGAGGCGTTTACTATGGCAAAAGAGATTCTGTACGGCATTGAAGCCAGAAATAAACTGATGGCGGGCATCGACGGATTGGCGGATGCCGTCAAGACCACCCTGGGTCCCAAGGGCCGCAACGTGGTGTTGGATAAGAAGTACGGCGCCCCCCTCATCACCAACGACGGCGTGACCATCGCCAAGGAGATCGAACTGGATGATCCCTTTGAAAATATGGGCGCTCAATTGGTGAAGGAAGTCGCCGTCAAGACCAACGACGCCGCGGGCGACGGTACCACCACCGCCACCCTTTTAGCACAGGCGTTCGTCCGGGAAGGGATGAAGAACGTCACCGCCGGCGCCAACCCCATGGTGCTGAAGTAAGGCATTCAGAACGCGGTGGATCGCGCCATCGAGACCCTGAAAGCCAACGACACGAAGGTGAACGGCAAAGCGGATATCGTCCGGGTCGGCACCATTTCCGGCGGGGATG
>JAGDAA010000089.1 GCA_017959745.1 Clostridia bacterium | reverse complement strand
CGGCTCCGGTAAATCCGTGACGCTGCATTCCATGATCGTCAGCATCCTCTATCACGCCACCCCCGAGGAGGTCCAGTTCATCCTGGTGGACCCCAAGAAGGTGGAAATGGGGAAATACAACGGCATCCCCCATATGCTCATCCCCATGCTCTCCGACCCCAAAAAGGCGGCGGGCGCCCTGAACTGGGCAGTGATCGAAATGGAGCGGCGCTTTATCCTGCTGGAGGAAATGGGCGCCCGGGACATCACCGCCTATAACGAGCTGGTGAAAAACGATCCCGATCGGGAGAAAATGACCCGCATCGTCATCATCATCGACGAATTGGCGGATCTGATGATGACCGCCCGGGACGAGGTGGAAACCAGCATCTGCCGCATCGCCCAGAAGGCGCGGGCGGCGGGCCTGCACCTGGTCATCGGGACCCAAAGGCCCTCCGTGGACGTGGTCACGGGCCTCATCAAAGCCAACGTGCCCAGCCGGATCGCCCTGAACGTCGCCAGCCAGGTGGACAGCCGCACCATCATCGACGTGGTGGGCGCGGAAAAGCTGCTGGGCAACGGGGATATGCTCTACGCCCCCGTGGGCGCGCACAAGCCCATCCGGGTGCAGGGCGCCTTTGTGGACGACCGGAAGATCGAGGAGGTCTGCGCCTTCCTGCGGGAAAACGCCGGCGGCGCCAACTACGACGAGAGCGTTTCCAACATCATCGAGCGGGAAGCCCAGAAATTCAACGAGAAAAAGAAAGGCGGCAATCTCCTGATGGGCGACCAGAGCGGCGAAGGCTCCACCGGGCTTTTCGCGGACAAGGATCCCCTGTTGGAGCAAGCCATCGACGTGGCGGTGCGGGAGCGGAAGGTCTCCACCTCCCTTCTGCAAAGGAAATTGTCCCTGGGCTTCGGCAGAGCCGCCCGGATCATCGATATGATGGCGGAAATGGGGGTCATCGGACCTTTCAACGGCGCCAAACCCCGGGAAACCGTCTGGAGCCAGGAATACTGGCTGGAATATAAAATGAAAGCCGTCGACCAGCAAAAAGAGGAGTAACGCCGCGCTTTCGGAGAAACTATGTCCTTTTTACTGAACGCCATCAAGAGGGAGAAGGATTATCTCCCGCTGGTACGCGCCCTGGAGCGGGAAAAGAAGCCCGTTCTGGTTTCCGGGGTGTGCGATGGCGCGCGCCTGTTGTTCCCCGCCGCTCTGGCGGAGGATCTCCCCCAGCCCCTGATCCTGGTCTATCCCAGGGAAAGCGAGGCGGCGTCCGCGGCGAACGCCCTTGCCGCCGTGACGGAAAACGTCTTCTTTTTCCCCGCCCGGGAGATCGACCTGGCGGTGATGGACGTGAAGAGCCGGGATTTCGCCAACCTGCGATTGCGCGCCCTTGCCGCCCTGACGGAGGGCCGCGGGGCGATCCTGACCGCGTCCTACGAGGCGCTGTGTCAGGCGACCCTGCCCCCGGACCGGTTTCGCGCCGCCTCCCGGACCTTGCGCGTCGGGGACCGCTGCGATCCGGACGAGCTCGCCCTCGCCCTGGTGGACGCGGGCTACGGCAGGGCGGAGCGGGTGGACGGACCCGGGCAATTCGCCCGCCGGGGCGATATTCTGGACGTCTTTGCCCCGGGCGCGGAGGAGCCCCTGCGGATGGAGTTTTTCGGGGACGAAGTGGACGCTATGGGGGTATTCGACCCCGTCACCCAGCGGCGGCGGGAGAACGTTCAGACCTTCACCCTCTCCCCCGCGGAGGAGCTTGCTTTTTCCCGGGGAGACAAAGCTGTGATCCTGGAAGCCCTGCGGGAAACGGCGCGGGACGCCAAAGCCGAGGACCTCGCCGCCTTCGCGGCGGACCTGTCCGCCCGGATCGAGGGGGGGCTGTCCTTCCCCCGGGACCTGTTTTTGTCCCTGTGCTTCCCCTTCGCCTCCCTGTTGGATTATACCGAAAACGCCTTGTTCGTCCTGTTCGAGCCGGAAAACGGCAAAGCGGCGCTCACCGGCGCTATCTCCCTGCTGACCGAGGACCTGAACCGCCTGGCGCGGGAGGGCAAGCTGCTCCCCGACACAAAGGCGCGCCTTTTGGCGGGCTGGGAGGATCTGTCCGCCGCCGCAGCCACCCGCCGGACGGTGCTGGCGGAGAATTTCACCACCGGGCGAAGCGATCCGGAGCCCGCCGGGATCTTTGACCTGCGCTCCCGGGACAGCGCCGTGGACTTCAAGGATAAAGAGACCCTGTTCCGGGAGCTGAAGGAGCTTTCCGGGCGAAGGGTGGCGGTTTTGTGCGAATCCTCCCCCGCGGCGGATACCGCCCTCTCCCTCTTCCGGGACGGGGGCATCCCGGCGAAACGCCTGTCCCCCGAGGCGGAGGAACTGCCGGAGGGGGTTTCGGTCCTGGCGGGGACCTTCCCGGAAGCGGCGCTGCTGCGCCACGGCTTCGAGCTTGCCACCGCCAACATCGCCATCCTCACCGACGGGGGCGCCGCCCCCAAAAAACGCCGGCTCCGGCGGAGCCGGGAGACCGATTCCAACCGGCAGCGGCTCCGGGACCTCACGGACCTCGCCCCCGGGGACTACGTGGTCCACGAAGCCCACGGCATCGGCAAGTTTTTAGGGGTGGAGAAGCTGCGTGGCGCGGACGGCGCCCAGAAGGACTTTCTCAAGATCGCCTACCGGGGCACGGATCTTCTCTATGGGCCCTGTTCCAACCTGGATACCGTCACCAAATACATCGGACCGGGCAGCGACCGGGCGGAGATCCGCCTGAACAAGCTGGGCGGCACGGAATGGCACAAAGCCAAAATGCGCGCCCGGGCGGGGGCGAAGGACATCGCCAAGGATCTGATCCGCCTCTACGCCGAGCGCACCCGGCTGCCGGGCTTCGCCTTTTCCCCGGATTCCCCCTGGCAGAAGGAGTTTGAGGACGCCTTTCCCTACGGGGAGACCCCGGGTCAGCTCCGCGCCACCCAAGAGATCAAACAGGATATGGAATCCAGCGTTCCCATGGACCGCCTTTTGTGCGGGGACGTGGGCTTCGGCAAAACGGAGGTGGCGCTCCGGGGCGTTTTCAAATGCGTGATGGACAACAAGCAGGCGGCGATCCTGGTGCCAACCACCATTCTGGCGTGGCAGCACTATCAGACCATGCTCGCCCGCTTCAAGGGCTACCCCGTGAAGATCGAGATGCTCTCCCGCTTCCGCACCCCCCGGGAACAGAAAAAGGTCCTGGAGGGGCTGGAAAAAGGCTCCGTGGACGTGGTAGTGGGGACCCATAGGCTGTTGCAGAAGGATATCCGCTTCAAGGATTTAGGGTATCTGGTGGTGGACGAGGAACAGCGCTTCGGCGTGACCCATAAAGAAAAATTGAAGGAACTGGGCAGGGGCGTGGACGTTCTGACCCTGACGGCGACCCCCATCCCCCGCACCCTGAATATGGCGCTGGGGGGCATCCGGGATATGTCCCTTCTGGAAGAGGCGCCGGAGGACCGCTTCCCCGTACAGACCTACGTTCTGCCCTTCGACAGCGCCCTGCTGGAAGAGGCGGTGGGGCGGGAGCTGCGCCGGGGCGGCCAGGTCTTTTATCTCTGCAACAGCATCGAACGGCTGCCCGCCCGGCAGCTCTGGCTCTCCCGGGCGTTTCCCGACGCCAGTATCGCCACGGCTCACGGGCAGATGGACCGGGACGCCCTCTCCGACGTGTGGAAGGATATGATGGACCGGAACATCGACGTTCTGTGCTGTACCACCATCATCGAGACCGGGGTGGATCTCCCCGACGCCAACACCCTCATCATCGAGGACGCGGACCGCTTCGGGCTGTCCCAGCTCCACCAGATCCGGGGCAGGGTGGGCAGAAGCGACCGGAAGGCCTACGCCTACCTCACCTACCGCCCCGGGAAAATGCTCTCCGAGGTGGCGATCAAGCGCCTGGAAGCCATCCGGGAATATACGGAATTCGGCAGCGGCTTTTCCATCGCCCTGCGGGACCTGGAGCTTCGGGGCGCCGGGGATCTGCTGGGCGCCCAGCAGTCCGGGCACCTGGACAGCGTGGGCTACGATCTGTTCTTAAAGCTCCTGGAGGAGGCCGTTTTGGAGGAAAAGGGCGAGGCGGCGCCGCCGGAGGAGGACTGCGTGGCGGACCTGACCCTGGACGCCTATCTCCCCGAGGACTACGTGGCGGACAACGCCGCCCGGCTGGAGCTGTACCGCGCCATCGCCCGGGTGCGTACGCCCGCGGACGCGGAGGATCTGAAGGACGAAATGACGGACCGCTTCGGCGATCTGCCCGCCCCCGCGGAGAACCTCTTTACCATCGCCCTTTTGCGCGCCGCCGCCAAGAAGCTGGGCTGTTTCAAGTTCCGGCAGGAGCGCTTTCAACTGGTGTTCCTCTTCCGGCGGGATGAGACGGTGGAAGCCGCCCTCGCCCTCGCCGGCTCCCTCTACGGGGGCAAGCTCCGGGTGAAGGCGACGGACACGGTGGGCGCCTATTTGCGCCTGACGGAGGAAAAGCCCGACGTCCCCGCCCTCTGCGAGGAATTTTTCCATCATGTATCCGGCTTTGTCCGGGATTTGAAATAGCCGTCAGCGGTCAGCCGTCAGCCGTCAGCCGATCGCTTGCAGAGGCCTTCCCCCTTGGGGGAAGGACTCCCGTCTGCGTCGCCGTCGATTCGCCACAACATAGCTTCGCTCTTGTTACAAAGTGATGCGCGCTGCGCGCGTGATGCGTCCCGGGGCCGTGACGCGTTTTCACTGCGTTCAAACGCGATATATCGGGGCAAAGCCCTGACGTGATCGGAAAGGAAGAAAACCGCCCCCGGCGGTTTTCCACCGCGATTTTTCATTCTTCATTTTTTAACGAAAGGACCCCTCTATGAAAAGACCTGTTTTTCGCCTGATCTCCCTTCTGCTGGCGCTGGCGCTGTGCCTGCCCCTGGCTTCCTGCGGCAAGAGCGGCGACGTGGTGCGCTACAAGGACTACGCCGTCTCCCGCGCCATCTTCTCCTATCAGTGCGCCATGGACAAGACGAGCTATCTCTACGAGGCGTACCATACCACCTCGGACAAGACCCCCGCCAGCCAGCTCCAGGACAATCCCGCCATCTGGTCCATGGAGGACAAGGACGGCGTCTCTGTCGCCGCCACCCTGAAACAGGGGGTGGTGGACAGTATGAAATGGATGCTGTACCTGGAGCAGGCCGCCAAGGACCGCGGCAAGACCCTCAACGAGGAACAGCGCGCCTCCGTGAAGAACAGTCTCAATGAAATGGTGAAGAATTTTGAGACCAAATCCGGCTTCAACGAGGCGATGAAGCCTTACGGCATCAACTACGATCAGATGTACGAGTATTACCTCCACCAGGGGCTGGCGTCCATCGGGGAACACCTGCTCTTCGGAGAGGGCGGGGAAATGGAGATCACGGACGCCGCCGCCAAAACGTATTTTGAGAAGAATTACATCACCGTGGGCTGTATCTTCATCAACGATCAGAACAAGACCTATCCCAACGGCAAGACCGTCTACCTCCCGGAGAGCGAAAAGGCGGAAAAGCGCGCCCTGGCGGAGGAGCTGTATCAGCGCCTTCTCGCCGGAGAGGACTTCGCCGCCCTGTACCGGCAGTATTCCGACCGGCAGTGGGACAACGGGGATACCTATACCTTCACCAAAGGGGGCTTCGGCAATGACAAGGCGGAGGAAGCCGCCTTTGCCCTTTCCACCGGCAGCGTGACCAGGGTGGACACGGACGCGGGGATCTTCCTGTTGATCCGCCGGGGCCTCAACAACAGCCACTTTGATACGATCAAGGACACCATCACCACCACCCTGAAAAATCAGAAGAAGGACGCGCTGATGAAGGACCTGGTCTTTACCGTGGATCAAGCGTTCGTGGATTCCCTGGACATCGCGGAAATGGCATTCGTCCGCTGATCCCGCCGCCCGCTTTTTGAATTTTCCTTCTTTATTTGATACCCCACCCCGGATCTGTGATCCGGGGTGGTTTTTTGCGCGCCGCCTTTTCCCTCCCACGTCAGGGCTTTGCCCTGACACATAACGTTCCGCTTCGGCGGATCGCATCACGCGCACAGCGCGGGTTTCGAGTTTTTTAGCCCGGGCGGCGACGTTGTCATTTTCAGGCAGTATGCTGACGTGGTATGATCCTTCCGGAAAGGGAAAAAAGGCGCGATCGGCAACTTTTCCACAGCTTTCTCTTGACTTTTTGCCTATATATAGTATATTATATTATATATTATTATTAAAGGTGGGAGACTATGCCCGCCGGGTTGAATTGAGACTGTTTTCTACGCCGACGCGAGAAAAGGAGACATTATGGATAAGTATAAGGACGTCTGGGCGCACGCGCTGGATTATCTCCGGGATCACGCCGGTTTTTCCCCGGCGACCTTCAGCATCTGGTTCAAGGATCTGAAGCTGGAGGGCATCAGCGACACGTTTCTCTACCTCTCCGCGGAAAAACAGCATCAGGCGGAATACGTTTTCGATATGTTTTACAAGCAGCTCCAGTCCGCCACCTTCAACGCCCTGGGCACCCGGGCGGAATTGATCCTCTTTTCCCGGGAAAAGCACGGCGCCAACATTGAGTCTTACATTGAGAATCACAAAAAGACCGGCGTTCTGCCGGAGGGCGCCAAGAGCCGGGAGACCATCAGCGAGGAATTTGTCAAGGAGCCGCCCTTGTCCGAGGAGGAGGCCCGGCAGATCCCGGATCCCGTGGGCGTGGTCATCCGCTCCACCATTCCCCCCGTCCAACGGAAGAGCGGGATCGTGGACGAATACACCTTTGAGAATTTCATCGTGGGCGAAACCAACAAAATGGCGTACAGCGCCTGCCGCGCCATCGCCAAGAATCCCGCGGAGAGCTGGAACCCCCTGTTCCTCTACTCCCCCTCCGGGCTGGGTAAGACCCACCTGCTCTACGCCATTTCCAACGAGATCATCAAGAACGATCCCAGCAAGACCGTTCTCTACGTCCGGGGCGAGGATTTCGCCAACGACCTGATCGAGCAGCTCATGGAAAAGAAGCCCATGCACTACTTCCGGCAGCGTTACCGGAAGGTGGACGTGCTTCTGGTGGACGATATCCAGTTCATTGCCGGCAAGGAAGCCACCCAGACGGAATTTTTCCACACCTTCGACGCCCTGTATCAGCAGAACAAGCAGATTATTCTCACCTCCGACCGGCCCACCCGGGACTTGAAACATCTGGAATCCCGCCTGCGTACCCGCTTTGAGTCCGGGCTGATGGTGGACATCCAGCCCCCGGAATTGGAACTGCGCATCGCCATCGTCCGCAGCAAGGCGGAGAATATGGGGATCACCATTCCCGAAAAGGTGGTCTTGTATCTGGCGGAGAACGTGAAGTCCTCCGTTAGACAGCTGGAAGGCGCGGTGAAGCGGCTCCACGGCTATTCCACCATCAACGGGCTGGATATTACCCTGGACCTGGCGAAGAAGTGCCTGGTGGATATCACCCCCCGGGAGAGCGTGGACGATCTGGTGCAGAAGACCTTCGACGTGGTGTGCCGCCATTATGACGTGAAGGTGAGCGAGGTGCTGGGCAAGCGCCGCCAGGCGAATATCGTCATCGCCCGCCACGTGGCGACCTTTATCCTAAGGCAGATCACGGAGCTTTCCTCCATCGAGATCAGCCGCTATTTCTCCCAGGATCACTCCACCTCCCTGTCCGCCATCAACAAGGTGGAGGAAAAGATCGCCGACGATCCCGCTTTCGAGGAAACCGTCAATTCCCTGATCCGGGAGATCAAAGAAGATTAGTTTGTATGTAGGGCTCTGCCCCAAAATAACACAAGATTTTCCACAGAATGTGGATAAGTTTCTGTGAAGGAGCGGTGGAAAAAAGGAAAGCCGGAAGGCGTCAAATTTTCCCCTTGTGGAAAAGAAAATTTTTCCCCTGCCCAGTTCACAAATTAGACCGGATCCCACAGGGCGGCGATCCTGTATTTTACAAGGCTTTTCCCGGTTTTCCACCGTTTTCCCCGGGACTATATACATAAGACGACCGAGATTATTAAACAAAAAAGAAACGCATGTTTTTGTAAGGAGGAAGCCATGAGAATCCGCGCCGAGAAGAAAGCGATCCTGGACGCCGTAGCCCCCTGCCTGGGGACGGTCGCCACCAGAAGCGCCAGTGAAATGCTGTCCTGTCTGCATCTGAAATGCGACGAAGAGAACAAAAAGGTGGTCATCACCTCCTTCGACTACACCAAAGGGGCGCGCAGCGGCTTTGACGCGGAGATCCAGGAAGGTGGTACCCTGTTGGTGGACGCGGTGAAATTCAACGCCATGTGCCGGGCTCTGCCCGGGGACACGGTGACTGTGGAAGCGGACGTGAATTTCAACGTGACCCTGTCCGCGGGAGGCGCCCGCTTTGACATTTCCGGATTGAACGGGGATCTTTTCCCCGCCATGCCGGTGCTGGAAGGGGAAAAGAGCTTCCATATGCCCCGTGGTCTTTTCCGGAAGATGCTTCAGCAGGTGGTCTTTGCCTGCGCCACCGTGGACGTCAAGCCCATTCTGACGGGCATCCTCTTTGAGGTGGACGAGGAAAAGATCACCATGGTGGGCTGTGACGGATTCCGTCTCGCCCTCCGGCGGGAGAAGGGCATCAAGGGACTGCCCATTGAAAGCCGTTTCGTTATGCCCGCCCGCTCCGCTCAGGAACTGATCAAATTGCTGCCGGACGACGACGAGGACATCCGGATCGACCTGGGCTTTCGGCACGTGATCATCTTCTTTGAGAATTTCACCTTCTTCACCCGCTACGTAGACGGGGAATACATCGAATATCAGAAGAGCTTTCCCAAGGAGACCAAGACCCACGTATCCGTTCCCATGGAAGCGGCGCTGGGCTGTTTTGAACGCTGCGCCCTGCTCATCGACGACCGGGCGAAATCGCCCATCCGTTTTGAGGTGACGGAGGCGGGGCTCCACGTGGTATGCCGCACCGCCAACGGAAAGATCGACGAAGTGATCCCCTGCCAGGTTGAGGGGGACGGGATGATCGTAGGCTTCAACAACCGGTATCTGCTGGACGCCATCCACGGCGCGGCGGGCGCCGGCGCCGGGGAACTGCTCATGGAACTGAATTCACCCCTGGCGAGTATGATTATCCGTTCGCCGGAGCGGGAGGATTTCCTGTACGTCGTGGTGCCTATGCGGCTGACCTGATGGAACTGGAACAAATCACCGTTCATTCCTTTCGGAATATCCGGGACGCTTCGGTGACCTTCGCCCCGGGTACCAACGTACTGGTGGGCGAAAACGGACAGGGCAAGACCAACCTTCTGGAGGCGATCTATCTCTTCGCCTGCGGAAAGAGTTTTCGCGCCGCCAAGAACGGGGATCTGGTCCGGCACGGGGAGGACTACGGGGACAACCGGATCGTCGCCCGGGCGGAGGGCGATCCCTTTGAACTGCGGATGCGCCTGCGCCGGCAGGGCGGCAGGGAGATCCTGAAAAACGGGATCAAGCTGGAGAAGCTCAGCCAGTTTTTAGGCTCCTTCCGGGTGGTCCTGTTCTGCCCGGAGCATCTGTCTCTGGTGAAGGACGGACCCGGCAGACGCCGGAGCTTTATGGACAGCGCCATCTGTCAGTTAAAGCCTTTTTACGCCTCCCTTTTGAATGAGTTTTATAAAACGGAAGCCCAGCGAAGCGCGGTACTGAAAGCCGGGCAGAAGCGCCACCTGGACCGGAATCTCCTTTCGGTCTGGGACGAAAGGCTCGCGGCGGTGAGCGTCAAGATCGCCTCCTTCCGGGCGGAATACGCCGAAAACCTCGCCCGCCTCGCACCCGGGGAATATCAGAAGATCTCAGGCGGCAGGGAGGTATTTTCCCTGGGCTACCAGTCCACGGTCTATCAGGAGGGGGAAAGCCGGGAGGCGATGGAGGAGCGGTACCGCAAGCTCCTGGAGGAAAATCTCCCCTCGGACCTGCGCTACGGGTATACCGTGCGGGGGGTGCATCACGACGATCTTGTTTTGCAGATCAGCGGCCATCCCGCCCGGATCTTCGCCTCCCAGGGGCAGCAGCGAAGCGCGGTGCTGGCTTTGAAGCTGGCGGAGGGCGTGATCTCCCGGGAAGAAGGGGGTCAGGAGCCGGTGTATCTGCTGGACGACGTGCTCTCCGAGCTGGACGAGGCGCGGCGGCATATCATTACCGGGGAACTTACGGGGCGGCAGGTGATCCTGACGGGTACCGATGAGCGGGATTTTGCCTTCGTGGACCACCGGATCCGGGTCTCCGACGGAACCTTTGCGTGATAATTTTATACGCGGGACGGCGTCCCGCACCCTTGCCGGGGCCTTTTTTGAAAAAAAGTGCCCCGAACCCTGAAAAAACTTCCCGCAAATAGTTTTATTAGTATTTCTTGTCGGAAAGTTTTTCGAGGGGTTTGGGGCGGCTTTTTTCAAAAAGCGCCCCAATGGGGCTTGGGGCAACGCCCCAAAAACAAAACGTTTTTCTCACGCCTACGGAGTCCTGCGTACAAAAGGATAGTCTATATGAAAGTATTTTGTGATTTGGGGGAAGGGACGGGCCTGCCGGCGGGCAAGATCGTTCTGATCCTGGACCCGGAGACGGCGACCCGCTCCCGGGTCACCCGGGATTTCTTGAAAAAGTGCAGCGCCGCGGGGGCGGCGCAGAGCCCCCGGTCGCCCCTGAAGCAGGTGAACGCCCTGGTCCTCGCCAACTCCCACGGAAAGGACGCCCTGTATTCCTCCCCCCGCAGCCCGGAATTTTTAGCCAGACAGATTTAACGAATCGCGTGCGCCCTTCCCCCGGGAGGGAAGGCCATCCGTCAACGATCGATCATTATTTGTTCGCCACATAAGGAGAAAAAAATGATAGACAACAACGATTTCACCAAGGCAAGCGAAGCCTACGACGAAAGTCAGATCCAGGTCCTGGAGGGGCTGGAGGCGGTACGGAAACGCCCCGGTATGTATATCGGCTCCACGGGACAAAGGGGTCTGCACCACCTGATCTATGAGATCGTGGACAACGCCATCGACGAAGCGCTGGCGGGCTTTTGCGACACCATCACCGTGACCCTGCTCCAGGACGGCAGCGTCTCCGTGCGGGACAACGGCCGGGGCATCCCCTGCGGGATCCATCAGAAGATGGGCATCCCCACCCTGGAGGTGGTCTTTACGGTGCTCCACGCCGGCGGCAAATTCGGCGGCGGCGGATACAAGATCTCCGGCGGTCTCCACGGGGTGGGCGCTTCCGTTGTGAACGCCCTGTCCGAATGGATGGAGGTGGTCTCCTGCCACGACGGGAAGAAATACAGCGAACGCTTTGAGCGGGGCAAGGTCGCCCGTCCCCTGGAATGCTTAGGCGATACGGACGAGCACGGCACCTTCGTGCATTTCATGCCCGATTCCACCGTCTTCACCGAAATGGACTTCGACTATACCACGGTGCTGAACCGCCTGCGGGAACAGGCGTTTCTCACCGCCGGGGTCGCCATCGACTTCTACGACAAGCGGAACTTCGACGGGATGAGCGATACGGAGTATCAGCTCGCCCAGGGGATGCTCTCCGAGGCGGAGGAGAAGGACGAGGACGACGAGGAGCGGGAGGACGGCGGCTATTACCGCAAGGAGAAGGAGCAGACCTTCAACCACCTGCAGTTCGAGGGGGGCATCAAGAGCTTTGTATCCTACCTCAATGAAAAGAAGCGGTGCAATCCCCTCCACGAGAACGTAATCTATCTCTCCGGGGACGGGGACGGCTGTATGGCGGAGGTCGCCCTGCAGTACAACGACGGCTATCAGGATATGACCCTGTCCTTCGCCAACAACATCCACACCCCCGAGGGCGGGACCCACGAGACGGGCTTCAAGAACGGCCTGACGCGGGTCTTCAACGAATACGCCAAGCGCTACGGATACCTCAAGGACGGGGACAAGAAGTTCTCCGGGGAGGACGCCCGGGAGGGCCTCACCTGCGTGATTTCCGTTAAGGTGGAGGAGACCCAGTTCGAGGGGCAGACCAAGACGAAACTGGGGAACGTGGAGATCCGTCCTCTGGTGGAAAATCTGGTGGTCACCAAATTAGGGGACTACTTTGAGGAAAATCCCGCCGTGGCGAAGATCCTGGTGGAGAAAGCCACCGCCGCCGCGAGAGCGAGAGAAGCCGCCAAGAGAGCGAGAGAGGCGTCCCGCCGGAAGAGCCCCCTGGAATCCGGCTCCATGCCGGACAAGCTGGCGGACTGCCAGGAACGGGACCCCGCCAAATCCGAAGTTTTCTTTGTAGAGGGCGACTCCGCCGGCGGTACCGCCAAGGACGGGCGGGACTCCCATTATCAAGCCATCCTGCCCCTGCGGGGCAAGATCCTCAACGTGGAGAAGGCCCGGCTGGACCGGATCTATTCCTCCACGCAGATCATCCCCATCATCCAGGCGCTGGGATGCGGCATCGGGGACGAATTTGACATATCAAAGCTCCGCTACGGCAAGATCATCCTTATGGCGGATGCGGACGTGGACGGCGCCCATATCAAGACCCTTTTGCTCACCTTCTTCTTCCGGCATATGCGCCCCCTCATCGAGCAGGGCCACGTCTTCTGCGCCATGCCGCCCCTGTATAAGGTCTACAAGGGCAAGCGCCAGGCGTACGCCTTCTCCGACGAGGAGCGGGACGCCCTCATCGCCGAAATGGGGGACAACACCAAAGCCGAGCGGTACAAAGGTCTGGGCGAAATGGACGCCTCCCAGCTCTGGGAGACCACCATGGACCCGGAGACGAGGACCCTCATTTCCGTGAGCATCGAGGACGCCTACGCCGCGGACGAGACCTTCTCCCTGCTCATGGGGGACAAGGTGGAGCCCAGGCGGGAATTCATCCAGCAGAACGCCCGGTTTGTGGAGAATTTGGATGTTTGAGCGAGCCCCGGCGATTGGCGAGCGACGATCACGCCAGACGCCGGCAGCCGTCAGCGAGAAGCCTTCCCCCTTGGGAGCCTCGCCGCCGAAGCGCGGAAACAGAGAGCCCCGGCGATTGGCGAGCCGACAGGCGAAGAGGACGAGGCAAACCTGATAGATCGCGCGGTCACAGAGTCATTATCACACCGAAGTTGCAATACCCATCCGGCGGGCGATGCGAGCAGCTCCCCTACGGTAAACCTGAGGCGTGGGATCAAGCACAACAGCACAAGTGAAACCCGCGGGAGATTCTTCGAGCTGCGCCCTCAGAATGACAGGTCATAAGCCGATTTGTGGAAAACCCGGTGGAAAATGTGTGAAACTGCCTGTTTCACACAAGGTTTTCCACAGGATGTGGATAACTTTTTCCGGGAAGCGCACAGCCGCGAACAGGCGGCGGATCAACACATTCGTGCAAACGCAACAATTTCCGACACCCCTGTTTTCCACCGGAAAGGGACGCGTTAAACAGCCCGGATTCGCCGTGAAACCCGTCGCCGCGCACGTTTGGATTTCGCGTGGTGGCTCCTCTTCCCCACAAATCGCGTGAGCGCGCTTTGTGGGGTCCTCGGGCGGCAACGCCCGCGTCGGAGACGAAAGGACCAGGCAAAGAGGAAGAGGCAAACCTGATAGATCGCGGTCACAGAGTCATTATCACACCGCAGCTGCAATGCCCATCCGGCGGGCGTTGACGAGCAACGCCCCTACCAGAAAACCGGGGCTTTGTTATAACCCCGAAGGGGATTCTTCGGGCGGATGCCCTCAAAAGGACAAGCGTCATCAAAACAGCGCAACAAATCAAATTCGATTTACGTTCACATCAACCAAGACAGGAAAGAGAGAAAAATGGAACTGAATTTAGAAGGACTGAAAATCGAAAACATTGATATCGTCAAGGAGATCCGGCGGAGCTACATTGACTACTCCATGAGCGTCATTGTGGGCCGCGCCCTGCCGGACGTGCGGGACGGCTTAAAGCCCGTGCACCGGCGTATCCTCTACGCCATGTACGAGGACAACCTGACCCACGACAA
The DNA here is from genome assembly GCA_017959745.1 of Clostridia bacterium. Classification (GTDB taxonomy): domain Bacteria; phylum Bacillota; class Clostridia; order Oscillospirales; family SIG627; genus RGIG5579. Next base: position 1,572 of record JAGDAA010000089.1, on the reverse strand, counting down.
GCCCTTTAGGAAGTCCGCCACCACGGTGGGCGACGTGCTGGGCCGCTATCATCCCCACGGCGACAGCGCGGTGTACGACGCCATGGTGCGGCTGGCGCAGCCCTTCGCCATGCGCTATCCTCTGGTGGAGGGCCACGGCAACTTCGGCAACATCGACGGGGACGGCGCCGCCGCCTACCGCTATACCGAGGCGCGGATGGGACGGATGGCGGACCATATGCTCCGGGACATCGAAAAGGACGTGGTGGACTTCACGCCCAACTTCGACAATACCCGCAAGGAGCCGGTGGTCCTGCCCTGCCGCTTCCCCAACCTGCTTGCCAACGGCTCCGTGGGCATCGCGGTGGGTATGGCGACCAATATCCCGCCCCACAACCTGAATGAGATCATCGACGCGGTGATCTATCTTATGACCCACCGGGACGCGGACGTAAAGGAACTGATGCAGTTCGTGAAGGGCCCCGACTTCCCCACCTACGGGGTAATCCACGGGGTGAACGGCATCGAGGAGACCTATCTCACGGGCCGCGGCAAGATCCTCATGCGGGGCAGGACCCACTTTGAGGAGCGGGGCAAAAAGGAATCCATCGTCATCGACGAGATCCCCTATCAGGTGAACAAATCCAACCTGGTGGCGGGCATCGCGGATCTGGTGCGGAACAAGACCATCGAGGAGATCGGGGACATCCGGGACGAGAGCTGCAAGGGCAAGATCCGCATCGTCATCGACTTAAAGCTGGGCGCCAACCGGGAAGTGGTGCTGAACAAGCTCTACCGCCACTCCCAGCTCCAGGAGACCTTCGCCGCCAATATGCTGGCGCTGGTGAACGGCGAGCCGAGGACCTTGACCTTAAAGCAGATGCTCTCCCACTACCTGCGCTTCCAGGAGGAGGTCACCCGCCGCCGCATCGAATTCGATTTAAACAAGGCGCTGAACCGCCTGCACATTTTAGAGGGCTACAAGATCGCCATCGACAACATCGAAGAGGTGATCCGCCTCATCCGGGAGAGCAAGACCATCCCCGACGCCAAAGGGGCTTTGATGGATCGCTTCGACCTATCCGACGCCCAGGGCCAGGCGATCGTAGAAATGCCCCTGGGACGCCTTGCCGGTCTGGAGATCGACAAGATCCTGGAGGAAATGGCGGAAAAGCGCGCCCTGGTGGAAAAATATCAGGACATTTTAGCCCACGAAGAAAAGCTCCTCGCCGTTTTGCGGGAGGATCTGGAGGGCATCCGCGCCCGCTTCGGGGACGAGCGGCGCACCAGCATCGAGGAAGCCGCGGACGACATCGTCCTGGAGGATCTCATTGAGAAGCACACCTGCGTGATCACCATCACCCACGCGGGCTACATCAAGCGGCAGAACGTGGAGGAATACGCCATCCAGAACCGGGGCGGCATGGGCAGACGCGCCCTGACCACCCGGGAGGAGGACAGTGTGCGGGACATCTTCGTGTCCAACTCCCATAACCTTCTGTTCTTCTTCTCCAACAAGGGCAGGGTCTTCGTGCGGAAGTGCATTGAGATACCGGAGGCGTCCAAGATCGCCAAGGGCACCAACGTGGTCAT
>JAGDAA010000088.1 GCA_017959745.1 Clostridia bacterium | reverse complement strand
CGCGGAACAGGCGATATCGGAGGGCAGTACCGGTTCGCCCAGCGATTCGCACAGCTCCTTGAACTGCTCCCGGTCCTCCGCCCGCGCGATGCTGCGGCTGCGGGTGCCCAGCAGCTCCACGCCGCATTCCACCAGCACGCCCTTGCGCTCCAGGAGCATCGCCATGTTGAGGCCCGTCTGCCCGCCGATGCCGGGGACGATGGCGTCCGGCCGCTCGTAGCGCAGGATCTTGGCGATGTACTCCAGGGTGAGCGGCTCCATATAGACCTTGTCGGCAATGCTGGTATCGGTCATAATGGTCGCCGGGTTGGAGTTCACGAGCACCACCTCGTACCCTTCTTCTTTCAGAGCGATGCACGCCTGGGTGCCCGCGTAGTCGAATTCGGCGGCCTGACCGATGACGATGGGGCCCGATCCGATGATGAGTATTTTTTTCAAATCTTCGCGCTTCGGCATTTTCGTTTCCTCCGGGAAAGAATGTGAATCGTGGTTTATGGCTTACTGTAAACGACCTGACCCCCGAGAACGGTCAGTTGGTTTTCTCCGTAGAATTCCATACCGGCAAAGGGGGTGGCGCGTCCCGCGGTCAGGAAGGTTTCGGGGTCCACCGGCCCGCGGGCGGTGAGGTCCCATACCGAAAAGCCGTCGTCCGGGGGGATCCCGAACCGGCGGCGGGGGGCGTATGCCATCAGCTCCGTCAGCTTTTCCAGGGTGAGGACGCCCGGCTTGACCAAATGGGTGTAAAGCGCCGGGAACGCCGTTTCAAGTCCCACCACGCCGAAGGGACTGCCCGCGAGCCCGCGGCTCTTTTCCTCGGCGGTATGGGGGGCGTGGTCGGTGGCGATCATATCAATCGTGCCGTCCAGGATCCCCTGGATCAACGCCTCCCGGTCCCGGAGGCCGCGCAGGGGCGGGTTCATTTTGAAGCGTCCGTCCTCCCGCAGATCTTCGTCTGTCAAAAGAAGGTAGTGGGGCGCGGTCTCACAGGTCACGTCCACCCCCGCCGCCTTCGCCTTCCGGATCAGGTCCACGCTCTCGGCGCAGGAAACGTGGCAGACGTGGTAGGCGGCGCCGGTCTCCGCCGCCAGCTTCAGATCCCGCTGAATGGGGCGCCATTCGCTCTCGGAGCAGATGCCCCTATGCCCGTGGGCGCGGGCATAGGCGCCGTCGTGGATATACCCGCCGCGAAGCAGGCTGTTTTCCTCGCAATGCGCCGCCAGGACCTTGCCCAGTTTTTTGCACGCCAGCATAAGATCGCGCATCATCTCTTCGCGCTGGACGCCCCGCCCGTCGTCCGAAAAGGCGATAACGTCCGGCGCCATAGCGGCAAGATCAGCGGCTTTTTCCCCGCGCTCGCCCACGGTGAGCGCCCCGTAGGGGTAAACCGGGATCACGGCGTCCCGGTCGATGATCGCCCGTTCCCGGGCGAGGTGTTCGGCGGAATCCGGAACGGGGTCCAGGTTGGGCATAGCGCAGACGGCGGTGTAGCCCCCCCGCGCCGCCGCCCGGGACCCGGAGGCAATGGTCTCTTTTTGAGAAAAACCCGGCTCGCGAAAATGCACGTGCACATCGCAGAAGCCGGGAAGAATCGTATAACGGGGATGATCGAGCGCGGAAAAAGGTGTCTCCGACGCGAAAAACAGGGCGGCGGCGGACGGCTCCTTTGCCGTCACTTGCGCACGAAGTGTTTTCACGGTGGCAGTCCTCCTTTTTCAACAGTGGGTGGCGGGGCGTCGTCCGGGAAAGAGCGCTCGGGGCGTGAAGCGCCTTTTCAACAAAAAAGATCCCGCCTTTCGGCAAGATCCGACCGCAGACCTGCCCCTCGCCGCGTCCGACGGGGGTGATACGCGCATCTTGCCGGTCTCTCTGAACTGACTTAAAGACGCTTTTTTCCGGGGCGCTCCCCGCGCTCCATATCATTTAATTTATAGCACGGCGACCCCTTTTTTGTCAACCCCATTCGGCAAATTGCCGCCCTTTTTCGCAAGGGAGAATCGAAGCCGGATTTTCCGCCTTCGCGCCCGGCAAAAAACCCCGGGTCAAGGGCGCTTTACAAATGCGGGCGGGGCGCTTATAATAAACGGCGAGAGGAACAGACGCGCTTGACAAAAACAGGGAGCGAAAACGATGGCTCATTTAATCCCCAAGGAAAAGATCGAGGAAATCACGCTTTTATCCACCCTGGAAGCCAGGGAGATCCCCCCATCCATTCTGGAATATCCCGCCTGCTGCTGGTGGCTGAGGACCCCCGGCAAGCACACGAGCTATGCCGCGACGGTGTGCTATTTCGGCTGTGTGCTCACCCGCGGGCACGACGTGAGTATGCCCAATTACGGGGTGCGCCCCGCCCTGCGGCTCCGGGCGGGCGAAGCGGAAGAGCTAAAGACGGGCGAACTCGTCTCCTGCGCGGGCAGGCAGTGGGTCTACGCGGGGAACGGACTTCTTCTATTGACCGGAGAGCCTCTGGCGACGATGGCTTTTCACAAGGACAGCGCCGCATACGAAGGGTGGAGCGATGAGGAAAAATACCCGCGCTCCGATATCTGCGCCTTTTTGCGAAACTGGTTCGCGAAGGCGTGACAGGCGGCGGTGTTATGCTCCATCGCGTGGTTGTGAAAAAACCGGGAACGGATACGTCCGATCCCGGTTATCTTTTTATACAGCCCTGAAAATGAGAGAATAGAAGATTTTTACATCTTTGCCAAAGAGGCGTTTTTGTAAGAATCGTCGTCGGTGACCTCTTTGATCACCCGGAGCTGCTCGGGGAATTTGATCTTTGCGTTCTCATCGCTGAGCTCGATCTCGACGATCGCCTTGTCATTCCAGAAGGGATAGATGTCGATCTCAAAATACTGATTTTCATAGGTTAAGCAGTACCGGTCCTTCCGGATCTGGCGCCTGGTCATATCGGCGTTCATAAGAAGGTTGATATATTCGCTCTCCGAAAGCCTGCGCTCGATTTCCACCCGTTTGATGCCGCTGACTTTGCGCTTGGTGGTCTCGAAGTAAATAAAGTGGCCCCCGAACCCACGCTGACGGACCCGGACCTCCACATCCCGGTCCGATTTCAGGTAGGTCTGAATGATCTCGATCCGTTGACAGTTCGGAAGGGATTCGAGCCAACTGACGTCCGGGTACTCGATCAGGAATTTGCGTTCAATCTCATAGGGCACCGGCTCTCCGAGGAAGGAGGAGATCTCCGCGATCAGGCACTTCATCTTATCCTCAAAGTTTGTGGAATTATCAATGATCCGTAGGTGGGGATGGCCCGTCCAGGCGGAGATCAGCTTATCGTCCAGGGCGGCTGCCTCATCGACGGTTTCGGTTCTCGCGGCATTGTTCGCCGTCGTATAAAACTCCTCCGCTCCCTTGGCGGCGGTCACCAGGTGAAACACGGCGTCGTAGTTATCCCGCAGCGCGATCTCGTTCATCCCGAGATAGTCCAGCGTCCGGGCAAACTCCTCCTTACTCATATACGCCTTGTTGTCCAGCGCGCCGCGGTCGCAGACGATCAGCACCTTCTCCGTGTCCATCGTCTCCGCCGCGATTTCAAAGACCTTTTCTTTGCTGAGCTGCAGGTGAAGCAGGGCATTTTGAAAATCCCCGCTGGTGCCGCAGGTCCACGGAGCGACGCCGCCGGTGATCAATTCCGTCGCGGTCTCGGAAACGAACAGAACGGTATATCCCCTCTGGGTAAAGGCGTTCTGGACCCAGCTCATCGCGGTCGATTTTCCGGCGCAGGGGCCGCCCGTAATAACGATCTTTGTGATCTTCACTTGATTTTTCCCCCTCTTTTTCAGCAGTTCGTCAACGCCCGCGTAAAACGGCGCCGCGGACTTTGTGCTCGTTTCTCCGCACTTTTTCTTTACACCCTCTATTGTACGGATTATTTGATATTTTGCAAGACACTTGCCAGCAAATAGGGGTAGAAAATCTTTTTTGCGTTGGCCCGGCGGCGAGGAAAATCATTTTCTCGCGCGTTTCGCGAACGGTTCAGCCGGATGCCATCGTAAAAAAAACACTTGCTCTCGCAAGTGTTTTTTTTCATCAGGTATTTCGTTTCGCGAACACGCCGGCGGTGAGCTCCGCTTCACTGATGCCCTTCCGCTGGGGCCGGGAGAACAGATACAGAACGGCGCCCAGGAACATCCATCCGAACAGCATAATGACGGAAAGCGTACCCGCGAAAAAGGGGCTTTGGGGGATGAAGGAAAGGACCAGCACGGCGCTTGCGGTAATGGAGGCGAAGAGCCCCGTAACGATGCCTCCCGGGATCTTGTAGGGACGCTCCAGCATCGGCTCCGAGCGGCGCAGCTTGACCAGCGACCAGCAGGTGATCGCCCAGGAGATCAAAAACGCCAACGCGGCAAAGCAGGTGATGGAGTCGATCATATTCGCGCCCAGGGGCGGTCCGATCAAAGAGAGGATAAGACAGGTGATCTGCCCGTTCACCGCCACGCCCCGCTTGTTCTGCTTGGCGAAGAAGGAAGGGATCAGTTTTCCGCGTCCCATACTCATCATAAGGTTGGCGGAGGCGGTGAAGAAGCCGTTCCACGTGGTAAAGAGTCCCGCCAAGGCGCCGATGGTCAGCGCCCAGTAGAGGATCTCGCCCGCCACGCCCGGGTACAAGCTCCTGAACATGGTCGCGGCGGCGGGGCGCGCCATACCGGAAAATTCCTGCCAGGGCCACGCGTAGCCGAAGGCGATCAGCAGAAACGCGTAGAAAACGCCTGCCAGACCCACGGACAACACGACCGCCTTGCCCACGGATTTGGTTTTACCGCCCGCTTCTTCCACGCCCTGAGGAATGGTTTCAAATCCCGCGAGGAAGTAGCAAGCCATTACGATGCCCGCGAGACACCCGCCGAACAGCGTATGGTGGGTGACTTCTTTGAGCCCCTCTCCGTAGATCTCGGGATTTGACACGTCATAGACCGGCTGCAGGTTTTCGGGTCTGCCGCCGATCAAGGCGGCGATCCCGCCGACCAGCGCCGTTCCCACAAGCACAAAGCACAAAATCTTCTGCACCCGGGCGGCGGCGGCAAGGCCCCGCATATTCAGGGCGAACACCAAAAGGGAGAACACGATGCCGATGATCACCACGCTCAGATGCACGTCCGATCCCATAATGTTGTATAGAACGGGACCGGATTTCAGTCCCGGGATCAGAAAGCCCAGCACGTCCGTGATCTGGATCGCTTCCCAGGGGATGACGGCGATCATACCGCCCAGGGACGCCCAGCCGGAGATCAAAGCGACTCTGCGATGAAACGCCCGGTAGGCGAACGCCATCCCGCCGCCCGCCACGGGGAGCATGGGGACAAGCTCCGCGTAGCACAGCCCTATGGGGATCATCATAAGAAGAATGAGAATATATCCCAGCGCCGCGGGGATCGGTCCGCCGCAGGTCGTCATCCATCCGTTGATGGAAACCGCCCAGCCGACGCCCACAATGGCGCCGAAGCCGATGCAGAAAAAATCAATGGCGCTGACGCCTTTTTTTTCGGGTGTGCTACGCATCGCTTGATCCTTCCTTTGCTTCCTTACTGTATTGCGCACGTTGGCGCGGAATTCAATTCAGATAGGGAGAATCCCAGAGCTTGAGCGTCTGACCAAGCCCCATCTTCTTCGCGTTCTGCAGGATCTCATAGGACCAGCCGATATCCCAAACCACCATACCGCCGGTGACAAAGCAGATGCGGTCGTCGTCGCTCTCCCTGCCGGGACGCTTGCCCAGGATGACGTCGCCCAGACCCGTCTGATCGATGATGGGCGGAAGCTTTTTCTCATACGCCATACGGTAGATCTGCACGCCGATGCCGTTGATGAACCGTTCGTTCTCGGGCAGAAGCATATGATCGTCGTAGTAGACGTCGTGCATACGGGGGTTATCCCAAATGATCTTGGCGCTGCTGTAATACGCCTCGTCGATGTTGCAGCGTCCGGTGAAGAGGATCAGAGAGCCCTTCTTCAGCCAGTCGTTGGAAATATTCACCGGCTTGACCGAGGACGCCGCCACGGAAATG
>JAGDAA010000087.1 GCA_017959745.1 Clostridia bacterium | reverse complement strand
TTATATTTTACGCTGAGAGCGGTAAAATTATCCGTGAAACAAAGACAGAGTTTACAAAGTGTTCACAAATAAAAACGAGCAAAAAATGGTGCTTTCACGGTTGTTTTCAGGGAAATACAACGGAAAAAGTGGGTGAAAATCGACGATTTTCACCCACTTTTTCTGATATTCTTCCCTATTTCAGCGTTATGACCGTAACCCCGGCGTCACCTTCTCCGAAATTGCCCAGACGGAAAGACGCAATCCGGGGGTCTCCCTTGAAATAGGACCATAATCCCTTTTTCAAGGCGCCCGTTCCCTTTCCGTGGATCACGGTGACACTTTCATACCCCGTCAAAACGGCGCTGTCCAGATACTTATCCACCACAGCCCAGGCGTCGTCGGTGATCATACCGCGCACGTCTACACTGCTGGAGGTCGCGGAACGGGGGGACGCGGTGGCACTCCCCCGGGCAACGGTCTTTTTCCGGCGCAGCTCCGTGATCAGCCGCAAGCCGGACAAGGGCGTTTTCATCCGGAGATTGCCCACCTGCACCGAAACATCGTTCCCCCGGATCTTTTCCACCACGCCCTCCTTCCCCACGTGGGGCAGAAAGACGGCGTCGCCCACCCTGAGCGGGCGGGGCAATACATAGGAATCATCTTCGGAAGAACGGTCCACCCCGCCGGACTGGGCTTTATCCTCCACCCGACCAAGGCTTTGCCGCATTTTTTGGCGCTCTTCGGAAATCCACTCCAAATTCTTCTCTTTTTCCGCTTTTTTACGCATCTCCTCCAGCTTGGCGAATGTCTGATCGGATACGGCACGGGCACTGCGGATAAGGCGCAGTGCCTCCCGCTTGGCGCGCTCGGATTCCTTTTCGGCGGAGGCGAGAAGTCCCTCCCGCTCCGACATCGCTTCGTCCCGCATTTTCTTCGCTTCTGCAAAGAGGCGCTGTGCCTCCGCGTGTTTCTTTTCCATGGAAACGCGCTCGTCTTCCAGCTTGCCCACCACGCTTTCAAAGCGGCGGTCCTCCGCCTTGACCAGTACATTTGCCCGTTGAATGATCTCTTCGTCAAGCCCCAGCCGCGCGGCGATGAGAAAGGCGTTGGAGCGCCCCGGGGCGCCGAGGATCAAGCGATAGGTCGGCATTAAGGTCGAAATATCAAATTCGCAGGAGGCGTTTTCTACGCCCGGGGTCTCCAGGGCGTAGGTCTTCAATTCCGCGTAGTGAGTGGTGGCGGCGCATTTCGCCCCCCGTTCCCGGGCGGTGGCAAGAATCGCTTCCGCCAAAGCGGCGCCTTCCACCGGGTCCGTACCGCTGCCCAACTCATCGAAGAGCATCAGGACACCGCTTTTTGCGCGGGACAGCATATCAATGATATTCATAATATGGGCGGAAAAGGTGGACAGGGATTGCTCGATGCTCTGCTCGTCCCCGATGTCCGCCAGGATATCCGGGTATACGGGTACGATGGCTTCCCGGGCGGGAATCTGCAGCCCGCTCTGCGCCATCATAGCCAGAAGTCCCATGGTTTTTAAGGTAACGGTCTTTCCGCCGGTGTTGGGACCGGTGATCACCAGCGTGTCAAAATCCCGCCCCAGGGAAACGGAGATCGGGACCGCCTTTTTCGGGTCCAGAAGCGGGTGTTTCGCCTGGACCAGATCCAAAACGCCCTTTGCGGAAATGACGGGTGTGACGGCATCCTGCCGCGCGCCCAACTCCGCCCGGGCAAAGATGATGGAAAGCTCGACAACATTGATGAAATTCAACCGAAGAATGTCCGCGTCCGCGGCTGTCTTGCCGGATAGGTCCCACATAATCCGCTCGATCTCCGCGCGTTCCTCCCCGTCCAGTTCCTTGATCCGGTTGTTCAGTTCCACCACACTCATTGGTTCGATGAAAACGGTGGCGCCGGAAGAAGAAGTGTCGTGGATCAACCCGTGGATCTCATTCTTAAATTCGCTTTTCACCGGGATCACGTAGCGGGCATTGCGGAAGGTGATGATATTCTCCTGCAAATAGGCGGAATACGCGCCGGATATATAATGCTGAAGAGTCTCCCGGATCTTCAGGGCGCAGGTGTTCTTCTTTCTCCGGATGTCAAACAGGGCGGGACTGGCATCGTCCGCCACGGTGTCCTCCGAGGGGAGGGCTCGGTCGATCTCCCGCGCCAGGGAACGGTCCGGCAGCAGTCGGCGGAAAATATCGCCCAGAACGGCGTCTTCCCCCTCCAGTCCCTCTCCGTAGCTCTTGGCGCGGTCGGCGGAATGCAGGAGTTGGGCTACCCGCAGCAGTTCCGTGCCGTTAAGAAGTGCTCCCTTTTCCGCGCGATCCACAACGTCGGGCAGGGTGGGGTGGGCGGACAGGGACGGTTCTCCCCGGATCCCGGCGATCCGCCGCGCCGAAGAGGTCTGCTTCTGCAAAAGCAAAACCCTGTCCGGGTCGGTCTCCGGCCTTAAGGACAGGATCTTTTCTTTTCCGGCTTCCACGGCGCACAGGGAAGCAAGGTCCCGAAGGACCTTGTCATATTCCAACGTTACAACGGCTTTCTCAAAGGGGATCATCTTCGTTTTTTGTTTCCTCCAGGCGCTCCCCGGACGCGGGCAGCCCCTTCACTTCGTGATAAAACTTCAAACTGTTATAGTTTCTCTCCATTTGGAACAAGAACAGCTTTTCGGCAAAGTCGGCAAATTCCTTCAGGACGCCGTCCGGCACTTTCAGGGCGTATGCCTCCTGTTCCGACGCGGATACGCTCCGGCGCGCCAGGTGGTACGCGTCCCGGGAGAGCCGGCGCACGTGCTCCTCCTTACCCGTAAAACAATC
>JAGDAA010000086.1 GCA_017959745.1 Clostridia bacterium | reverse complement strand
TTGTCTACCAAATCACTCGTTTTTGTGTTTGTGTCCGCAGGACACAACATCGTTTTCCCCGCCAAAGGCGGGGAAACATCGTTCGGTGCGCAGCACCGACATCGTTTGACCGGGCTTTGCCCCGGTCAACCTCGTTCGGTCGTCAGACCGACATCATTCCCCGCGGACACAAAACGATGTTACGCCGTTGGCGTAAATGATGTTGCCCTGTCGGGCAAACGATGTTATGCTTCGCATAAATGATGTTGCGCTTCGCGCAAACTTGTGGTAACATTGAACCTAAGAGGTGCAGTAATGAAAGAAGACAAGCTTTCCGAGTTATCCATGCAGTTGTCTGTGGATGTGTTGAAACTGACAAAAGAACTTCGCGCGAAGCGCGAAACGACAATTTCCAATCAAATCAGCAGGAGCGCTACCAGTGTTTGCGCCAATATTGCAGAAAGCAAATACGGTCACAGCCGTGCTGATTTCATTGCCAAACTTGAAATCGCGCTCAAAGAAGCCAGCGAAACCGGAAAGTGGCTTGAAATGCTTCTCAGATCCGGTTATATTGATGAACCTGAATTCAAATCGATCGATAAAAAATGCTCAACGATCCGTATCCTTCTTATAGCCTCTATCAAAACCGCGAAATCAAACACAACCAAATAAACCAAACCCGGGCTTCCGCTTTTCGCGAAAGCCCGGGTTTTCATTTATGCGCCGCCCCCCTCACCGGTCCCGGTAGGGCGTGTCCGCCACGCCGTTGGCGTTCAGGCGCTTCACCAGGCGGTCGAGGACGCCCTGCCACATCTTTTTGAACCATTTTGTTTTTCCGAAGCGTCTGACCAGTCCGGGACTGACGGCGTAATAGAGCCGGATGAACGCCCTGCCGGGCCAGGTGGCGGCGAGGGTATCGTCCCGGTACCGCCGCAGGGTCCAAACCTGGGGGCAGTCGTAGGAGCCGTACACGCAGGTGGCAACGTAACAGCCGCCGGGCTTTTTCCCGGCGAAGCGTTTTTCAGCGGGGGTCTCCTCGAAGGCGAGGGGGCTGACCTGCGTCTCCTCCGATCCTATTTGTACGTCCGCGAGCCCCTTGCATCCCTTGAACGCCCAGTCGTCGATGAGGCGAACGCTCGCCGGGACGGAAAGGCGCGTCAGGCCCGCGCAGCCGAAAAAGGCGAATTTCCCGATGGAAACGAGCCCCTCCGGTAAGGCGAGATCCGTCAATTCGGCGCGGTTGAAAAAGGCGAAGCTGCCGATGGTCTTCGCACGGGGATGAACGGCGAGGGCGGGGGCGGGACCGTCCGCCGCCCGGATCAACGCGGTGTAGGGGTTGGAGGCGCCGCCGAGATAAAGGGCGTTCCCGCAGGCGTTGTACGTCAGCTTTTCACAGCCCCAGAAGGCGTCTTTGCCCACGGAAACGACGCTGTCCGGGACGGAAACAGAAACAAGATCCTTGCAGTTCTCGAAGGCGTTTTCTCCGATGGCGGCGACCCCCTCCGGGAGGACGACCCTCGTTAAGCCCGCGCAGTTCTTAAAAGCGTCCTCGGGAACGGCGGTGACGCCCGCCGGAATGACGAGTTCCGTCAGGGCTTTGCCGTTCAGACGCATGGAGCGGGCGTAATACAGGGGATTGGCGGACATACCGTTGAAATCGATCCCGCACCAGGCGGCGGGGGAGGTGATATTCACCCATTCCAGCCCCGTACAGTTCTGAAAGGCGTTCCAGCCGACGGCGGTGACGCTGTCCGGGACGGTGACGCCCGTTATAAAGGCGCAGTCCGCGAACGCGCCCTCTTCGATTTTCTCGATATAATCCGGGATCACCACTTCCTTGCCGTGGCCGAGATATTTTTTCAAGGTGACGTTTTCGATCTCAAAGTCCCTGTCCGTCCGGTCCCCGGCGGCGGGCGGCTCCCCGAAGAGAAACGGGGTGTCGCAGAAGGGGCAGAGGGCGGCTCCCTTCGAGGGGTCCAGCTCCAGCGCGCCCCCGCAGTTGGGACACTGCGCCTTGATCAGCGGCATACGATCTTCCTCCTGTCGCGGGACCCTCCGACGCGCAGGTCCGGGATCCCGACCTGCCCCCATCCTACCGTAAAATGAGAAAAAAATCAAGGAACCGGCTGAATTTGGTCCCGCCCGGCGCCCCGGCGGTCCCTCCCGCCGTCTTTTTTCGCGAAGGAAACGCCCCTGCCCGTCCGGCGGACGGGCAGGGGCTTCGGCTGCGGGAGCTTTACTTTTTCTCGCCCTCCGAGGAATCTTTCAGGCGCGCCATGAGCTTGACCAGAAAGTCCGGGACGGGGACGCCGCATCCGGCGAGATTTTCCAGAATGGAGATCAATTCGTTGATGATGAGCCACAGGGTGACGGTCAGCCCCACCACCCCGGTGAGGGGCAGGGACACGCCGGCACGGGCGAGGGCGTCCCCGGCGAGGTAATCCGCGGTCATCCCCACCGCCACCAGCACCGGGTACAGGAGCTTTTTCACAATGCCCCGGAGCCCCGTCCGGGAGGAAAAGCTCCGGGTGATCCACGCCCGCGCCATCCCGGTGACGTAGTCGATGAGCATCACCGCCATCAGCAGGATCAGGGGCGCCGCCAGGGCGCGGAACGAGGCGGCGAGCGCGGCGAACGCCAGGGAGACGCTTCCTTTGATTAAAACTTCCTTCATTATTTCACCTTCTTTTTTTACGGAATGCGGATCTTCTGCCCGGGATGGATCAAATTGGGGTTTTGGATGCCGTTGTACGCCGCCAGCTTTTGGTACGTGGTCCCGTACTTTTTGGCGATGCCGGAAAGGGTATCTCCCTTCACCACGGTATACACCTTCTCGGCAGGGGCGGGCGAGGGCGCCGGAGCCGGAACCGGCGTCCCGGTACCGGGAATGCGGATCTTCTGCCCCGGGTGGATCAGGTTTGGGTTAGCAATGCCATTGTACGCCGCCAGCTTCTGATAGGTGGTGCCGTACTTCGCCGCGATGCCGGACAGGGTGTCCCCCTTCGCCACGGTATACACTTGCTCGGAGGGAGCCGGGGCGGGTTCCGGTGTGGGTGCGGGAGACGGAGCCGGGTCGGGCGCCGGAGCGGGCGCGGGTTTGGTGAAATCCGCGTAGAGCCAGTCCATATCCACCCTGCCCTTGATGCCCTGCACAGAGCCGGAAGCGGAATACTGCCACAGGTCATAATGCCGGTCAAAATGCGTGACGGCTTTGCCGTATTCCGCCACCCAGATGGAGACATTCTCCTGATACCAAGGGTCGGTCATTTTCTCGTTCCAGAAGGCGGAGCGGGAAGAATAGATGCCCATTTTATAGCCGAGCTTCTCCAGCCCTGCCTTATACCGCCGCATCATATCCAGCAGGGCTTCGTCGCTGATGCTCCGCCAGTTCAAGCCGGACGTGTTCTCCACATCGATATAGATCGGAGCGTCGCAATTCATCCTTTTGCCCCGCATCAGCCGGTGGATGTGATTGATCTCTCCGGTGATGTCGCCGCCTTTCGCCGCTCCGTAGGAAAAGAAATACATCGTGCAGGGGATGCCGACGCGCTGACATTCCGCCCAGTTCCGCTCAAACTGCCCGTCGTCCTGTCTGTAAAGATCGTCTCCGAAACCGCCCCGGATGACGGCAAATTCTACGCCGTCGGCTTTTACGGCGTCCCAATCAATAGTTCCCTGGTATGAAGATACGTCAATCGCTTTCTTCAATGTCCGATACCTCCTCTGTGTGGAATTCTTCTTCGTCGGGTCCGATCGGCGCGGACGTCAATCCCGGTCTGCTCACCGTCATCATCGCGGACAGGGAGGACGACGCCCACGAATAAAGTATATTGCCGTTGGCGTCAACTGTTGCCTGCAGCACATAGTTTCCCGCCTCTCCGGGCAGGGCGGGGATGCGCTGAAGCTTGTCCCGCAAATTGGGGGCGTAGCGGGTGAGGTGTCCGACAGGGACGCGAACATTTCGTTCGTCCACGTAGGTCTCCGTGCCGAAATCGTCCACGGTCTGGTGGTCGGCGTAGGGGGCGAAGCTTTCCGTGGTTGCTACAATTTTCTCCAACACGAATTGCAGCGCCTCAAATTTGGATCGGGCGTCAGCACTGCTTGTGAAACCGCTGTCGCAGATCGCCAACCAACCCCGACCAAGGGCGAACGTCTTGTCGGCGGGAGGCGGATTGGTCTGCGGGTGCATATTCACGTCGCAGATCTCAATCATCGGCACCAAGGTGTATTTGTCGCACATGGCGTTTGCGAGGGCGTTTACGTCGTTCGGCGTTTGTATCCACGTGTGATATTCGCTCGTATGGTAGACGAAGACTTTTCCATCAGCATAGAACGTCCCCCTTCCTCTCGAGACCACATTTTGGAACCAATACGTCAAGAAGCGGCGCGTCACCGTGCCGTCCGGGGCGTAGGCGTCGCCGTTGAAGGCAAGAGCGCCGTCTTTCAAAACAGGTACACCGCACAGTTCCGGCGACGTGGGATGATCGGCGTCCGTATAGGGGTACCTGAACTCCCGGTACGCCTCATATTCCCCGTTGCGGTAGCCGGACCAAACAAGGTGGATGCAGGTTGTTGAGGCGTCTCCGCCAGTCACGGTAAGGATGCCGTCATATAAAACGGTGAAGAATCCGCCCGAATCGGGGGTGATCGTCTCTGCGGCGGAGTAAGACAGAGAGGTATAGCTCCCGGTGATTTGGTACTGATGCCCGCCCACAAGCCGCGCCGTGCCGGGAGCGGTAAAGGCGCCGGGGGTATTGTGGTTGTATAGATTGAAACCAACGGTGACACGCGCGGCAGGGTTCACGGAGAGAATCGTTCCGGCGTTGTATGTATTGGTGCTGAATGTCCCCTCGAAAAGGCTTTCTAAGTATCTGTAAATCTGTTCTGCCGTCCCCAGATTATACAAGGAATCAGCAACGGAGGAACCAAACATCTGCGTGAGGTCGTAACACGCACCAATGGTGTCTGCCACAACACCAGGCGCAGACGATGCTCCCTTGTAATAGGCTTCTTCGCCTGTTCCCGGATCCTCATAACGTGTCAAAAACTTATGTCCGTCAGGAATCATCCCGTCGTATTCGTAATAATACTCGTTCCATTCCATATGGTTATTCCATACAATGGAGCCTCCAACAAGCGTGTCACTGCAACGGTTACACACGTCCTTGCTGCCGCCGGTGGTACGGAACAAATAGGGCGCCTCGTCCGTGACGGGGACGGTGCCTTCCAGCTGGCGAGCAAGACCGGCGGTGAGGTCGGGGTAGGTCCCGGCGGGGTCGATACCGGGATCACCTTTGTCACCTTTGTCGCCTTTGTCGCCTTTGTCGCCCTTGTCGCCGGTGTCTCCCTTCTGCCCCCGCGGACCCTGTGCGCCAGTTGCTCCCGTGTCGCCTTTATCCCCTTTGTCGCCCTTGTCGCCCTTGTCGCCCCGGGGTCCCGTGACCTGCCCCACGGCGATCTCGGTGCCGTCCTCCCTCACCAGGATCAATTCGCCGTCTTGCACATAGCCGCTGGCGATCAGGGCGTTTTCCGCCGCGGCGATCAGATCCGAAAGAATGTCGCAGCGCTCGTCCTCCCGAACGTCGGAGTCGCCGTATTCCGCCTGTTCCACGGAGAGATAAAAGCTCTCCGTGGTCAGCTTTTCCTCCTGCCGGGGATTCAGGACGGAGACGCTGCAGCGCACCGCGCCGGGAAGCGCCAGCATCCAGGCGGCGAAAGGCACGATCAGTGTCCCGTCCGGATCCACCGACCCGGCAAACGCCGACGCCTCGCCGTCCGGGCGGCGGGCGTTGATCAGCACCGTGTCTTCGGAAGGCACGATCAGGCGGGCTTTGTTGAACAGCAGCGTCACGCGCGCCCGGCGGGTGCCTCCGTCCCCCTGCTTGACCGGAAAGGTCCTGCCGGAGCCGCGGCGCGCCAGATCGAACGTGATCTCATAGGTGATTTGTTCCATGGATAATCCTCCTTTTTTATGCTTTGTACAGCCAGCGCCACTGTAAGAGACCAGTAGCCTGCCCCGCGCTGACAACTCTTCTTTTTTCTCGAAATACCGCGTAAGATTTGCCGTGAAAAACCAACTTCGGTCTTGAAAAGTGCCGGGCGCTGTGGTAGTATAATGGATGAATCGCTAAATTATGGAAGAAAAGGGCGCGTTCCTATGAAGAAGATCGAAAAAAAGAACTGGATCATCGGCGGGGTCGCCGCCGCCGTGCTGCTTGTCGGCGCGGTCCTGATTTTTTACTTTTACTCCATCCGCCCCCTGGACTTGTACGGGCAAACCGTCCGGGCGGACGCGGCGGAATACACCCTGACAGAGAATGTGAAGATCGATCTGGACGACCTTATCGCCGCCCTCTCCCAGCTGACCCGTCTGAAAAAGCTGGACCTGGGTCCGTATCAGGTGGAGGTGCGGGAAACGGATAAGCTCCGGGCGGCATTTCCCAACGCGGAACTGACCTATCTGACCTATGTCTCCCTCTACGGGGACCGCGTCCTGCCGGACACCGCTGCCCTGGATCTCTCCGACCGGGATCTGTCGGATCTCACCCAGCTGAGGGAGGCGCTGCCTTACCTGAAAAACCTGAAAGAGGTGCAGTCTACGGGGACGGTGATCCCCCGGAAGGAGCTTGACGCCCTTCGGAAGGATTTTCCCGGCGTCACCTTCAAAATGGTCTCCAGCGTGGAAGCGTTCGGCTCCACCCTGCACGACAACATCACCTCTCTGGATCTGAAATCCAAAAGCCTCGACGTTGCGGCGCTGAAGGAGGGTCTTGCCCTGCTGCCCGCGCTGGAGGAAGTGGATCTTCGCGGACAGCGCTTCACCCCGGAGGAGCAGCTGGAGCTGGCGAAGGCGTTTCCCGAGGTCGCCTTCGGCTGGGAGGTGGAGCTGGCGGGACAGACCTATGATTCCTATACGGAAGACCTGGATCTGTCCGGCAGGAAGGGTATCACCACGGCTCTGATCCGGGAGCGCGCCCCTCTTTTCCCCAAAATGACGCGGCTGGATATGTCCGACTGCGGCATTGACAACGAGGAGATGGCGGCGCTGCGGGCGGATCTGCCCGGGGTCAAGGTGGTTTGGCGGCTGCATTTGGGCCAGTGGTCCCTGAAAACGGACGCCGTGGCGTTTTCCGTTCTCATCTATAACTACAACCACAAGCGGCTGACCTCCAAGGATATCGAGGTTTTGAAATACTGCACGGACCTCCAGGCACTGGATCTGGGGCATCAGGCGGTGACGGATATCTCCGTGATCGGGGACTACCTGCCGGAGCTGCGGATCCTCATTCTGGTGGACAACGCGGTTTCGGATCTGACCCCCGTCGCCAAGCTGAAACACCTGCACTACATCGAGCTATTTGTGAACAGCATCCAGCTGGACGACCTGTCCCCCCTGGCGGCATGCAAGGAGCTGGTGGACGTGAACGTGAGCTATCTTTACAGCGTGACGGATTTCTCGCCCCTCTTCGATCTGCCCCTGTTGGAGCGCCTGTGGATGGAGCATACCAAGGTCAGTGCGGATCAGCTGAACACCCTCCGGGAGCGGTATCCCAACGCCACCATCATCACCCAGGGAACCGGGTCCATCGACCAGGGCTGGCGGGTCCACGAGCGATACGACGCTATGATCTGGATGTATCACCATCCCGACGAATGTAAGGACCTGGCGCCGGAATTCAAGAAATACGACCGGTAACAAGACAAAAAACGAGCTGAACGGCGCGAACAGATCGCGATTAAAAAGCTATAAACCGGGGCTGCTTTCCGCTACAGAAAGCAGCCCCGGTTTATGGCTTTCAGTCTATATGAACGCGCCGGACGGCGCTCGTTTTTTTCCGTCAGTTTGGTTTGCCGTCCTCCAGGACGGTCCTGTAAACGTCGATGAGCTTTTTGCCCACCGTACGCATATCGTGGTCCATCGCCGCCCGGTAGCCCGCTTCGGTGAGCCGGGGCGCCGCGCCCCGCAGAATGGCGCGGATCTTTTCCTCAAAGCCGTCCACGTCCTTTGCCTTGTAGCAGTTGACCCCGTCCGCGAGCCAGTCCTCAAACACCGGAATATCCCGCACTAAAAGGGGCGTTTCGCAGGCGCACGCCTCCAGGGCGGGAATGCCCTCGGTCTCCTCCAGGGTGGGGAACCAGTACAGATCACAGCCGGACATAGCGGCGCGCACTTCCTCCCGGGGCACATAGCCGGGGAAAAAGAGGTTGGGCAGGCGGGACCGCACGGCGGCGCGGACCTTGTGGGGAACCAGCGCCAGATTGATGTATCCCAGCCAGATGAACTTCACCTCCGGCATACGCCGCGCCATTTCCACAAAGTCCAGTATGCCCTTCCGTTTCAGGTACAAGCCGATGCCCAGCACCACCTTGTCCGTTTCGGAAAAGCCCCGCTTTTGCCGCCAGGCTCTCCCTTCCTCCGCCTCCCGGCGGAAAAAGGCGGTATCCACCCCGTTGGAGATGGCGTAGATATTCTTCAAGCCGTAGCCCAACAGAAGCCGGCGGGAGTAGGGGGAGGGCGTGATGATGGCGTCTCCCAGACGGTAGCACCGGCAGATCCACCATTTGAACAGGCGGCTCAGGGCGTTGGAGAAAAGAAAGGAATTCCGCACGTCCTCCTCGGTGGAATGGGCGTGATAGATCACTTTTTTCCCCATCCGGCGGGCCTTCTTCGCCAAAAAATAGGAGCGGGGTCCGTAGTAGTTCAGGTGGATCAGGTCGTAATCGTCCCGGGGGGACGTGGTGTAGGACACGCCGTTCTCCTGGAGCGCCCGTTCCTGATGCTCGATGGCGCGCCCCAGCCCGCTGTTCTGCAATAGCTTTTTGTTCTCCGTATATAGCAGGATCTTCATGCCTTCCTGTCGCGCTCCCTTCTCCGGAACGTTTCCACCAGATTTTCATAGCGCCGCCGCGCCGCCGCCACAGAATCCTCCCAGGAAAAGTACACCTTCTCCAGCGCCGCCTCTCCCAGCTTCTGTATAAAGCCGGGGCGGCGGATGGCCGCCAGGATCGTTTCGGTAAAGCCCCGGGCGTCCTCGGTGGGGCTCAACAGACCGGTCTCCCCGTCCACGACGCCCTCCGCGGCGCAGGCGCCCCGGATCAAAACGGAGGCGCAGCGGCACGCCGCCGCCTCCTTCACCACAAGTCCGCTGGTGTCGTAGGTGGAGGGGAACAAAAAGAGGTCGGCGCGGCTGAAAAAGGCGCGCACCTTCTCCCGGTCGTTTACGGCGCCGGTGAATATGGCGCGGTCCCCCAGGCCCGCTTTTTTCGCGTACGCCTCGATGGAAGCCCGGTCGGGGGAATCCCCCACGAAAAACGCCTTGAAATCGATCCCTTCCCCCGTCAGGTTTTTCAGGGTGTCCAGGATGATCTGAATATTCTTGTACCACATCATACGTCCGCAGTAGAGGAAGACCAGGGGGGTGTTCTCCGTGCGGTAGATCCGGTCGATCTCCTCGATGGCATCCCGGGGGGCTTTGCCCCGGGGAAAATCCGTGCCGTTGGGCATAATGAATGCCTCCCCCTCGTACCCCATGGTGCGCAGGGAGGGCAGGGTCCCTTCCGAGACCACCCAGACCTCGTCGGCATAGCGGATGTTGGTGGTGACAAACCGCCGGGCGATGGCGTTGAACTGCCGGTTCTGCAGGTACCGGTCGATATCCACGTCGAATTTGGTGTGGTAGGTCAACACCGTGGGGACACGCTTCCGCGCCAAAAGCGCCACCTCGTGGGCAAAAACAGAGGATGCCCAGGGGGAATGGACGTGCATCACGTCAAATCCGCGCTTGTATACGCTCCGCACCGCCGCGGGGGAAAAGGGGTTGCCCACCCGATAGGGCATTTCCCCGGGAAAGCGGGCGGATTGATAGCGGTACACCTCAAAGGGATACTCATCTTCCACGTGGGGATAGCGGGGGGTCACCACCGTCACCCGGTCGCCGGTCTCCGTCAGAATCCGGGCGTAGTTGACCACGGTGTTCGCCACACCGTCGATGGTAGGAGGAAACGAATCATTGAACAGTCCGATCTTCATGCCGTGTCTCGTCCTCTTCCTTTGGTTTGTTGTTTTTATTTGCCCGAATGGCAAAACCGGCGCCCACCACCACCGTCAGGTAGAAGGTGATGAGCCGCCACAGGATCATAGCGACAGCCACCTGCCCGTCTCCGGGGAACAGATGGCGGAAGAAGAAATAGAAGGCGCCCTCCGATCCCACGCCCGCGCCGGGAATGGGTACGAAGGAGGCGATCATCATCACAAAGCCCTGGGCGCCCAGCATGGTCAGGGGGTCCGCCCCGGAAAGCCCGAAGGCGAGGTAGATAAACCAGGGGACCGCCAGGTACGCCAGAAGCTGGATCACCGAGAGGAAAAAGCCGACCCACAGCCTGCCTCCGTGCCGGAGCAGGGCGCGGAAATTGGCATGGAAGCGCAAAAGGCTCTTCTCCGCGTGCTCCGAAGCCTTCTGAGGATCCTTCAGCAGGCGCAGCTTGCCGCCGGCGCGGATCACCCACCGGCATCCCTTTTCCGCGGCGCCGCGGAACACGCCCACCGCCACCAGAAGCGCCAGGACGATGAAGTTGATCAAATACCCGATGAGGACCACCAGGGCAAAATTCTGCACCTTTTCCCGGAAATAGCCCATCCTGAGGATCAGAAGCACCGTGGAGACCGCCACCAGCGCCGTCTGGTACACCAGAAAGCGCCCCAAAAGTCCCACCGCGGCGTCGCCCACATCCATGCCCTGCCGGGTCAGATAATACGCCTGAAAAGGCTGACCGCCGGAGGAAAAGGGGGTGATGGCGTTGAAATACTGCCCGCCCATAGCGACCTTGAAGCTGTCCTTGAAGGACCTGCCCGGGTCGCTCTTTTTCAAAAGCAGGTGCAGGGCGATGGATTCCATCAGCCAGTAGATCACCATACAGCCGCACGCCGCCAGGATCCACCACAATTTCAGATCCCGGAAGGAAGAAACCAGGGTGGCGCGGTCGGAGGAAAAGAAAACAAAGCCGGCAATGACGACGCCGCAGCTGATGCAGACGAACAGATCCAGCTTCCTCGACTTCATACCCGCTTCTCCTTTCCCTCCCCCGGATACGCGTACGGGGAGTTGTACTATTGTACCACACTTTTTCCCCGTTTGCAACCGGAGAAGGAAATTCTGTAAATTGTCTTTTTTTGTTGATTGTTGTCCCGGAGCGTGGTATACTCGATCCAGAAATGAGGGAAAGGAGACTCCTCCGGTGAAGACCGTTGACATTGTAACGGAAAAAGCAACGGAAGAAGCGGCGGCGGCAACGGAGCCGCGGCAAACGTCCGAGGTGTCGGCGCCGGCGGAAGGCCGCCGGGTCCTTTCCCGCGTCCCGGGGGTGATCGGGTGCCTGGCGGCGCTGATCCTCCTGTTCTTTGCCAACGGCTGGCGCGTGACCGTGCGCGGCTCCGAAAAGCCGGAAATGGTGGCGTTTCCCGCCGCCTACGAGCCGGCGGAGGTGACGGCGACCCTTTCGGGCAGATGGCTGTTCCGGGGGGGGATCTCCCTGCCGGTGAAAAGCGCGGGGACCGTGGACGCAAGCGCTCCCGGGCACTATGCCATGGCGTGGCGGGCTGACTTTTTATTCTGGCACGACGAACTGCTCCGGGAGGTGACGGTGGCGGACGTAACACCTCCGAAGATCACCCTGATCCCGGAGACGAGGGAGTACGTTCTGCCCAATCTCCCCTATGATGATCCCGGCTTCTCCGCCGCGGACGACGCGGACGGGGACGTGACGGACCGGGTGATCGCCCGGGAGCTGGACGGCGTTTTGTACTACACCGCCGAGGACCGGGCGGGCAACCGCGCCCGCGCCGCCCGGCGCGTTCCCTACGGCGATCCCGTGCCGCCGGTGATCACCCTGCTGGGGGATCCCCGGATCACCCTGAATCTGGGGGACGAATACGTGGACCCCGGCTTTACCGCCACGGATAACGTGGACGGAGATATCACGGACCGGGTCCTGGTGTCCGGCAGCGTAAACACCGCCCGCCCGGGGTACTACACCCTAAGCTACACCGTTCAGGACGGATACAACAACACGGGCATCGCCTCCCGGACCGTTCTGGTGAAGGGATTTACGCCTTCCCCGGCCCCGGCGCCCGCCTGGTCCGGAGGCGGCGCACTGCCGGACAAGGCGATTTTCCTGACCTTTGACGACGGGCCGGGTCCCTATACCAACGAACTGCTGGACATCCTGGCGAAATACAACGTGAAGGCGACCTTCTTCGTGGTGAAGGGAAAGCACACCGAAGGGGAGATGGATATCATCAGCCGGGAGGCGGCGGAGGGTCACACCGTCGCCATCCACAGCTACAGCCACGACTACAAGACCATTTACGCCAATGAACGCGCCTACTTCGCGGACCTCAACGCCATCAACGACGTCATCTTCGCCAAAACGGGCTATTACGCTTCCCTGGTCCGCTTCCCCGGCGGCTCCTCCAACTCGGTCAGCCGCTTCAACCCGGGGATCATGACCCGGCTCGCCGCCGCCGTGGAGGAGGCGGGCTACCGCTACTTCGACTGGAACGTTTCCAGCGGGGACGCGGGGAACACCACCTCCTCGGACGTAGTATTCAACAACGTGATACGCGGCTGCGGCGAGCGGAACGTTTCCGTGGTCCTTCAGCACGATATCAAGAAATTCAGCGTGGAGGCGGTGGAGCGGATCATCCAGTGGGGTCTCGCCAACGGCTACACCTTCCTGCCCCTGACGCCGGACAGTCCCGGCGCCCATCACCGCATCACCAACTGAAAAACCTGAAAGACGAAGTGTTATACGGTGGCTGAAGGGGACCCCGTAGCATATTTGATTTCCGCGCAGACTTGTAACGACGCTTTCGCCCATCCCCACAACACTCACAAGCTCGTATTGCGGGGTCCCCGGGCAGCGTCTACCCCTTCGATCGTCGCTAACCAATCGGGCTGCGCCTTTGGCCTGCCCTCTTGGGCTCCTGTAGCACGGGCGATACCAACGGCTCGCAAAGCTTCGCCGGGTCTCGCTCCGTCATCCGTCATCCTTCGGATGACATCAAACTCTTGCGGTGCCCGGCATTCACGGCATTCTGCCGTGACTTGCCGACCGCTGCGCCCGCCTCGCCTCGCTAGCTCTGCCGCCAGGCAGCGCTTCGGCGAGAGCGGCTCCCAGGGGAAGGACTTATAAGGGGGAAAGCCCCTCATCCGTCAACTTCGTTGACACCTTCCCCCCAGGGGGAAGGACTCCCGCTGTCCGCTATCTATCGGAGGATTTATGCCCGCCATCCAACTCACCGGCGTGACCCGCCGCTTCGGCGACGTTTGCGCCGTAAACGATCTCACCCTCGCCGTGGAGGATCACGATTTCGTGACCCTGCTCGGTCCTTCCGGCTGCGGCAAGACCACCACCCTGCGTATGATCGCGGGGCTGGAGACCCCCACGAAAGGGCGCATCGAATTGAACGGCGAGGTGGTCTTTGACAGTGAAAAGAAGATCAACCTGCCCGCCAACCTCCGGGGGGTGGGGCTTTTGTTCCAGCACTACGCCCTCTGGCCCAATATGACCATCTACGAGAACATCGCCTACCCCCTCGCCGGGAAGATGGCGAAAAGCGAGATCGACAAAACGGTGCGTTCTATGGCGGAGACCGTGAAGATCGAGAATCTTCTGGACCGCTATCCCGCCCAGCTTTCCGGCGGTCAGCAGCAGCGCGCCGCCATCGCCCGGACCCTGGCGCCCCGGCCCCGGGTGATCCTCATGGACGAGCCTTTGTCCAACCTGGACGCCAAACTGCGCCTGGAGATGCGCTCGGAGCTGCAGCGGCTCCACCTGGCGACGGGCAGCGCCTTTTTGTACGTGACCCACGATCAGCTGGAAGCCATGACCCTCTCCACCCGGATCTGCCTGATGGACCGGGGGGTCCTGCGGCAGGACGCGCCGCCCCTGACGGTATACCGCCGGCCCGCGGACCTGTTTGCTGCGGATTTTGTAGGCGCGCCCCCCATCAACCTGATGGAGGTGACCGGCGCCGGGACGGGGGACGAGATGAACTTGACCCTGCCCGGAGACCGCCTTGCCCGCTTCTCCTTCCGGGACCGGACCGGGGAGGCGGTTCCCCCCGACGGCGCCCTGACCCTGGGCGCGCGGCCGGAAATGATCCATCTGGGCGAAACCGGGCTTCCCGGGACGATTTACAGCGTGCTGCCCGCGGGGATGGAGACCACCGTCCGGGTGCAGACGGAAGGGGCGCTCCTCACCGCCGTGGTCTTCGGCGCCGCGCCTCTCGCCATCGGAGCGTCCGCCCGGGTTTCCTTCGCAGGGGAGGATCTGCTCCTGTTCCGCCGGGACAGCGGCAAGCTCCTGGGCGCGGGCAAGCTCCTTTTGTCGTGAACGAAGGGGTGCGGTGCGCTTTACTCCCTTCGCCTGACCCGGACCGCTTATTTGACCCCTTCTCATTGACAATAAACAGAAATACTGTTACAATAAACTGATAGATTGCATTCTTATAATCACCGTTGCATCCGCCGCGGTTATCAATCTCTTTTTTGACCATTCGGCAACCCGAAAGAGGTAAACCATGAATCAAACCATCAGACGCGCCGCCGCCATGCTCCTGGCACTTTGTATGACCTTGCTTTTCCCCCTTTCCGTTCTGGCGGAGGAAACGCCCTTTATACCTTTTGATCAGACGCGGATCGCTCTGTCCGTGGAGTCCTCCGCCGGGTCGGCGGACCCGGGCGAGGAGATCAACGTACAGGTGCGCGTCACCGCCAACAGCGGATTCCGTACCCTCACGCTCCAGCCCGTGTTCAGCGAGGGGCTGGATCTGGTGGCGGGCACCGTTGCGAAAGGCACCGTGGCAAACGCCGACGGCTTCTCGTTCAGCAGCGCAGGCGGCACCGCCGCCACCGGGATCCTGGTGAGCTTTTCCGTGAAGATCGCCGACTCCGCTCCCATCGGGGATGGCAGCGTGGGCTTCCGGGTAACGGCGCTGACCGACGCGTCCGGCTCTACGCTGCCGACAGCGTACGCCGTGGTGACCCCCCTCGCCGTCACCGTGCTCGCCCACGATTATATCGCCGATGAAGTGCCCGCCACCTGTACCGAGGCGGGATACACCCGCTATACCTGCTCCCGCTGCGGCGCCGAATACTCCATAGAAAAAGCCCAGGCGCTGGGACACAACTGGGGCGCGGCAAGCTACGTTTGGTCCCCGGATTCTTCCACCTGCACCGCCTCCCGCGTCTGCGCCAACGATCCCACCCACACGGAAACCGAGACGGTCGAAGCCGCCTCGTCCGTGGTTGACGGAAAAACGGTTTACACCGCCTCTTTCAAGAATGAGGCGTTCGAGCTCCAAACCAATACCGTGGGCAAGATCCTCTGGGGCGACGCCAACGGCGACGGCGAGGTGAACAACAAGGACATCGTCCGCTTGAAAAACTACCTTGCCAACTACGATGACGCGACCGGAAAGCCGACCCGGGACATCTACCCGGGCGCGGACGCCAACGGCGACGGGGTGAAAAACAACAAGGACGTCGTCCGGCTGAAAAACTACCTGATGAACTTCGACGAGGAAACCGGAAACTCCAATGTGCCCTTAGGGCCTGCCGTGGGCAAGCCTTTATCCGGCATCCCGGATTACTCTCTGCCGGAAGGCGCCACCGCGGACCAGATGCGCGCCATGGCGGTGCAGGCCATGCGGGATGAATTGACCGTCCAATGGCGTATCGAAAACGATCTCACCTACACCTACGGCACGCAGAATTATCCCCTCAAAGCCGCGGAGACCTACGCCGGGCTTCCCTATACCGGCGGCGGCACGGGTCTTCTGCAGTGGCTCCAGTATTATGATTTCAAAACCGGACGGGTGGACGGTCTCACCCTGAACGAGAGCAACAACTATTTAGGCGGGAACCTGGGCAACTCCTGCGCCGCCTCCGTCTTCTGGGGCTGGTCCAGCGTATGCTCCTCCATCAACGGCAACTCCACCTATTATATGACCCCCGGCAGGGGCTGTCTCCCCGTGGACGGCTATACGGTGGACCCGAATCTTATGAGCTATAAGGAATACCCCACCAAGAAGATCGTGGAAGACAATACAAAAGAAAGGATCTACAAGGCGTACGCCGCCACCCTGCCCGGGGACGGGCTCATCTCCTATAAGTCCGCGGACGACAGCACCGCCCACGCCCGTATGGTGGTCTCCGAGCCCTATGTGGTGAAATACGCCAACGGGAACATCGATCCCGCCGGCAGCTACCTTTACATCCAGGATCAGCACAAGGGACAGCGGGTCACCTCCGCGTCCTCCAACCCCTGGTCCATCGTGGAAGAGGACGGGCAGA
>JAGDAA010000085.1 GCA_017959745.1 Clostridia bacterium | reverse complement strand
CAAGCTCGTGCAGTTGCAAAAGGCAGAATGATATATAAGCTTTGTGTTCGGATGAATGGAACAAGACGTGATCGACGTTGAATTGGCTTTTATCAAGACAACGTAGGGGTTTGTCTCGTTCCCCAAGTATTTGGCATTATCGTACGTGCTATATGTCAAGCTCGTGCAACCGTCAAAGGCACCCCTATCGATAGAAGTGACGCTGTCCGGAATGGTGATGGAAGTCAAGCCCGTGCAGCCTGCAAAAGCATCCGCTTGGATGGAAGTTACGCTGTCCGGGATGGTGATGGAAGTCAAGCCCGTGCAGCCTGAAAAGGCCCCGTCGCCGATGGAGGTAACGCTTCCGTCAGTGGGGATTACGCTATTCTTACATCCGCAAATCAAGGTTTTGCTCGCCGTTTCGATAAGGCAGTTCCCGGTGCTGTGGTAGACAGAATTTCCCGGGGCAACAGTGATGGAAGTCAAGCCCATGCAGCCTTCAAAGGCCCAGGCTCCGATGGCGGTAACGCTGTTTCCGATGGTGACGCTGGTCAGCTTTGTGCAGCCGGAAAAGGCCCCGCTGCCGATGGAGGTGACGCTGTCCGGGATGGTGATGGACGTCAAGCCCGTGCAGTCCCAAAAGGCATAGTTGCCGAAGGAGGTGACGCGGTCCGGGATGGTGACGGAAGTCAAGCCCGTGCAACCCCTAAAGGCATGGTCGCCGATGAAGGTGACGGGGTAACCGCCCAGGGTGTACGGGATGGTGACAGATCCGCCGTAGCCGGTGTATTTGGTGATAGTAGTTTTATTGCCGTGGGTGTGGTATTCCCATTCGCCGCTGGTCGCCCGGTTCTCCGCGACGGGCGGGAGAAACAAGGATTCCTCATAAGTTGCGTCCGACGACGGGGCTACGCGGAGAGAATCCTCTTCTTGTAAGACAGAAGACGCATCTTCCGTTTCGCACGGTTGTGAGTAAGATTGAGAAATCTCCTCTGCCAGAACGGCGAAGGGAAATGCGGACAGGAGCAGCATGAAAGCCAAAAACAAGCTGACGATTCTTTTCATAACATCTTACCTCAAAGCGAAAAGCCGCGAAAGCGGTTTTTCGCCTTTATTTGATAAGTATCGGAAGGATCCCATCAAAACTTCCTTTTTCGCGGAGATAATCTCCTTTTGCTATATGTGCCCTTACGCCTTATACACCACATTACCGCCGATGACGGTAAGGGCGGAGCGGGCGCCCACGGCGGTGAGGGGGTCGGCGGTCCAGACCACCAGGTCCCCGTCTTTACCGGGCTCCAGGGTTCCCACGCGGTCGGAAACGCCCAGGATCTCGGCGGGATAGCGCGTGACGGCTTTCCATCCCTGCTCGTAATCCCGTCCCTCCGCGACGGCAAGTCCGGCGCACAGGGGGAGAAATTCCAGGGGGATCACCGGGGCGTCGGTGATGATCGCCACCTTCATACCGGCGCGATCCAGAACACCGGGGGTGGCGAAGGATTTATTCCTCACTTCCGGTTTATTCCGGGAATGCAAGGTGGGTCCAATCAGTGCGGGATAGCCCTCTTTGGCGATCTCTTCGGCGATCAGGTGCCCCTCGGTGCAGTGATCCAGGGTCAGATCCACGTCGAATTCCTTTGCCACGCGGATGGCGGAAAAAATATCGTCCGCCCGGTGGCAGTGGGCTTTCAGGGGAATCTCCTTTTTCAAGACGGGGATGAGCGCCTCTAACTTGATATCGTATTTCGGCGGCTTGCCGCTTTCCTTCTCTTCCATATAGGCTTTGGCTTTGTACAGCCATTCCCGCAGGATCCCCACCACCATCATACGGGTGACGGGGGCTCTGCCCTTGGACTGCCCGAAGGCGTTTTTCGGATTCTCGCCGAAGGCGATCTTCATAGCGGCGGGCGCTTTCACGATCATATCGTCCACCCGGCGTCCCGTGGTCTTGATCACGGCGAAGGTGCCGCCCACCACGTTGGAGCTGCCGGGACCGGTGCAGACGCAGGTCACGCCGCCCTTGACGGCGTCTTCAAACTGTATATCCATAGGCTGGATGGAATCCTCGGCGCGCAGCTGGGGCATCACGGGGTCGCTTTTCTCGTTGAAGTCCGCCCCCTCCCAGCGCATGGCGGCGTTATGTAAGCCGATGTGACAGTGCGCCTCCACCAGACCGGGCGTCACCAAAGCGCCCTTGGCGTCGTAGACTTCGCATCCCTTCGGCGCGGTGATCCGGGCGCCCACCTTCGCGATCTTGCCGTCATCTCCGATGAGTACGCTGCCCCGGGGCAGATCCGCCCCCGCCATAGTCTTGACGTGTCCGTTTTTGATCAGCAGCATAATGTCCTTCTCCTTTCACGTTTACGATTCATCATCTTCTCTGTGGAACAGATTTCGCATCCATTTTTTTATCAGATAGCGATAAGACAGGTTGTACCGCTCCCGCACGATGATCAGCCCGATGGCGGCGGCGGACAGAAGCAATACCACGATCAACGCCGCCCAGGGGAATCCGGATCCCGGATCGCTGTCCTGATCGGAGACGCCGCCGGCGGCGCCGCTGCCCTTCAGGGTGAAGACCGCCGTGATCTTCACGTCCTTCCCGGGGATGGTCGCCACCGTTTCCGCGGCACTTTCGTCCCAGACGACGCCCTTCACGGTGCTTTCCCAGCGGCTGAATTCATACCCCTCTTCAGGGGTGGCGATCAGGGGGACCTGCTCGTTCATTTCATAGTTTCCGGCGGCGCTCTCATTCACCCTGCCGCCCACGGTGGGCAGGATGGTCAATTTGTATCCGCCCTTGATAAACACCGCCGTTACGGTGCAGTCCGCGTCCGGCATGGTAAAGGTGGCGGAAGCGGATTTGGGATCACTGAAGCGCCCCTCCTCGGAGCTGCACTCCCATTTGGAAAAGACGTAGCCCTCCTCCGGAACGGCGAACAGCTCCATAATGTTTTCCACCCCGAGCCGCAGTTTGCCCTCCTGGGGAGAAACGCTGCCTCCCTCGGTGGAAGTGACCGTCAGATCCTTAATAGCGGACGCGAACTGGGCGCGTACCGTAAAATCGGAAGCGGGGCAAATAAGAGAGGTTGAAGGAGAATCAGGCGTGGTCACGTGCGCGCCGTTGGTCGCCGTCCAGCCGCTGAACAGATAATTGTCGTTCGCCTCCGCCAGAAGCTCGATTTCATCCCCGTATTTGCATTCGTATTCTCCACTGCGGTTGGGACGCAGTCCCTCCACGCCGGCGGTCCCGCCGCCGCCGCTGACGACGCGGAAACGGTAGGTGATCAGGTCGAAGAATGCCGTCAAAGTCACGTTCTGACGCGGCATGGTAAAGGTCAAGGTATGCTCGGAAGCGTTTGCCAGCTCAACGTCGAGACTGGTCCATTTGACAAACTGAAAGCCCTCGTAGGGTTTTACGGTGATGGATACCTCATCCCCGGGGGCGAACTCCTTTTCATAAAAGCTGAAACTGCCGCCCTCCTGGTCGTCCATTTCCACCTTGACCGTGTAAACGTCAGGCACGAAATGGGCTTTCAGTTCCACGTCCTCTTCAGGAACGATCTCCTGCTCTTCTTTTTCATCGTCAAGGGACAGATTACCTTTCACCAGCTCCCAGTGATCAAAACGATACCCCCGCTCGGGGATCGCTTTGATCGTGACCGTTTCTCCGCTTTCCGGATCCACTTTAGAGGTGGTGGCGTTTCCCCCTGAGCCGTGGGTAATCCCTACGCTCACCGTTTGGGCAAACGCCACGGGCGCCGCGGTCAAAAACAGCGCGAATATCAATAACAGAAGGACGAGCCGGAAAGATCGGCGGTGCATAACAGACTTCCTTTCCGAAAAAACTAAAGTGCAAAGGAGGGAGAAAGATGCGTCAAGAGGGAGAAAACGCCGATAGGGCGTTGAACCGGGCGCTGGGAGGCGAGGGCGTTTGCGACTTGAAACGCCGTGGCATTTTGGTAGGAGATAAGAAGGGCGCGTATTATTTCATCAACGGATACGTGGACAGCGCCGCCCTGCAGCGGCTCCACCTGGCGCTGGCGCGGATCCCCGCCCCGACGCCGGAAAACGGGTCCTTTCTCCAATACGGAGAACGCTTCTTTCCCTTCGCGGACCTGAAAGAGACCGAAAGCCCGGAACAGGCGGCACTGGAAGTATTGCGGGGCAGCGCCGTATTGACACTGGCGGGCTTTTCAAGCTATCTCTCCCTGGACGTGAGAAGCTACGCGAGCCGGGGGATCCAGGAGCCGGAGAAGGACCGGACCCTGCGGGGTCCCCACCTGGGATTCAATGAAAACGCCGTTTCCAACCTGGTGCTGATCCGGCGGCATCTGCGCACCCCGTCCCTGCGCACCGAACGCTTTGAGGTGGGACGCGCCATACCCGGGGAGGTCATCCTGGTCTATCTGAAAGAAACAGCCAACAAAAAAGTGCTGGAAAGAGTCCGGCGCCGTCTGAAAGAGACGGATTTCCCCGCCCTGTCCATGAGCCAGGAATCCCTGGCGGATATCCTCTATCCCCAAAGAGGGGCGGCGCTGATCAATCCCTTTCCCCGGGTCCGGTTCACGGAGCGCCCGGACGTGGCGGCGGCGGGGCTGATGGAGGGCAAGATCGTCCTGATCTGCGACAACTCCCCCGCCGTTATGCTGCTTCTGGAAAGTTTCTTCGACTTCTTTGAGGAAGCGGACGATTATTATTTTCCCCCGGTTACGGCAACTTATCTGAAAATCGTCAGAATGGCGGTATTTATCGCATCCATCCTGCTCATTCCCATTTGGCTTTTGGCGGCGGAACACGGGGAAACACTTCCCGCCTCCCTGCGCTTTCTGCTGGCGGATGGGGACTTTGCCGTTCCCCTGTACCTGCAATTTCTTCTGATCGAGGTGGCGCTGGACGGACTGCGGATGGCGTCATTGAATACGCCGAACTCCCTATCCAATTCCTTTTCGATCATCGGCGGGCTGATCCTGGGGGACT
The DNA here is from genome assembly GCA_017959745.1 of Clostridia bacterium. GTDB lineage: Bacteria > Bacillota > Clostridia > Oscillospirales > SIG627 > RGIG5579. The sequence goes on along the minus strand of JAGDAA010000085.1, from coordinate 5,351 downwards.
TTGCCGTGAAAAGCGGCTGGTTCGTACCACAGACCATTCTCTACTCCGCCTTTACGGGGATCGCCAATTACGTTCCCACAAACTATGAGCTGGGATACAGCATCAAATTCTGCCGGATGTCCCTGATCCTGTTGGTCCATTTTTTCGGGGGATGGGGACTCGCCACAGGACTTGTCCTATGGACACTTTTGTTTTTCAGCACCCGCCTGACAGTGGATAAGAACTACCTGTATCCCCTGTTCCCGCCGGACCCGAAGGCATTGTTTCGGATCTTTTTCCGCACAAGACAGGGCCGGGAGAGAAGATTGAAAAAGCAAGATCCCTCCGGGTAAAAATTTTGCCGAAAACCTAAGCTTTCGGCAAAATCTCTGTCAGTTCGGGAAAGTATACCCGATCTGCCGTATTATTACTCTTTTTCCTCTGCCGCGGGGGCTTCCTCAGCGGGGGCTTCCTCCACAGGCTCTTTCTTCTTTCTGGTACGCTTGGCGGGCGCCTTCTTCACAGCTTCCTCGGCGGGAGCTTCCTCAGCGGGAGCTTCTTCTTTGGCTTCCTCGGCGGGAGCTTCCTCAACAGGCGCCTCTTCCTTGGCTTCCTCGGCAGGGGCTTCCTCAACAGGCGCCTCTTCCTTGGCTTCCTCGGCAGGGGCTTCCTCAACTGGCGCCTCTTCCTTGGCTTCCTCGGCGGGAGCTTCCTCAGCGGGGGCTTCTTCTTCCTCGTCTTCCATCAACGCACGCATAGACAGGCTCACGCGGCGGGTCTCATAGTTGATATCCACCACTTCCACCTGGACCTCGTCGCCCACCTTGACCACATCAGCGGGGGTAGCGACCTTATGATTGGAAAGCTGAGAAATATGAATCAAGCCGTCGATACCGGGGATCAATTCGGCAAAGGCGCCGAAGGAGGTGAGACCGACGATCTTCACGGTGGCAACGTCGCCTGGCTGGTACTGATCACGGATCAGGTTCCAGGGGTTGGTCGCCTCGGTCTTATAACCCAGGGAGATCTTGCGGGTCTCGGGATCGATGCCCTTTACGTAAACAGTGATCTCATCGCCCACCTTCACGACCTCGGCGGGGCTCTTGAGCTTCTTCCAGGAAAGTTCGGTGATATGAACCATACCGTCCACACCGCCCAGGTCCACGAAAGCGCCGTAGGAGGTGATGGATTTCACCTTGCCGGTATAAACCTGATCCACAGCCACCTGCGCCCAGAAGGCGTCTTCGATCTCCTTCCGCTGCTCTTTGAGCACCTCGCGGATGGAAGCCACGGCGCGCTTGCGGGAGGGATCCACCTCGATGACCTTGAAGGACACTTCGGTACCCATCAACGGATCCAGGGAACCGCCCTTGGGAACGCCGGTGAGGCTGGCGGGGATAAAGTAGGTCTGATTCTCTTCCGTCACCAGGATGCCACCCTTGATCACGGCGGTGACCTTGCCGGTAAGAACGGCGCCGGATTCGTACGCCTCAGTCACCTTGGACCAGTTGGCGCGGCTGTCCACTCTCTTCTTGGAGACCTGCACGGTCCCCTCGGCGTCGTTGAACTTCTGCACCAGAACGGTGATCTCGTCGCCGGGATGGAAGTTCTCCGCCAGATCCTGCTCGGAATCGGCAACTTCGGAAGCGGGCAGGATGCCCGTATGTTTAATGCCCAGATCCACATGGATCTCGTTAGCAAATACACTGGTTACGGTACCTGTAACTTCTTCTCCTGTCCTGATTGTCCGAAAGGACTCGTTGAGCATTTCCTCAAAGCTCATTTCTTGGTTGTTTTCTGTCATGGTATCCATAACCTCCTTGATCATACTGTCCGGAGTCGAAGCTCCTGCCGTGACTCCCACAGTCATTTCCTTTCTCAAAAGTTCCCGCGGCAGTTCCGCCGCTTTTCTGATATGAACGGTCTGGCAAAACTCCTTTGCCGCCGATACCAGTTTTTGTGTGTTGCTGGAGCTTTTTCCGCCCACGACCACCATCAGATCCGATTGCCGGGCGATCTGAACCGCGTCCCTTTGCCGGGTGCCGGTCACGCCGCAGATGGTGTCATAAAAAGTCGTATCGGGAAAAAAGCGCCGGGCTTCCGCGACACACGCCTCCCAGGCAGAGAGGGAATGCGTGGTCTGTGATAAAAAGACGTGCCTGATATTCTTTTGCGCCGTCTCTTCATAGGTGATAAGATCTTCGGGTCCGTTCACCACCGTGACGGGATACCGCTTTGCCTCACTGACGATGCCCAACACCTCGGGGTGGACCGGGTCGCCAAGCAAGACGAACGCGATCTCTTCGCCGCTCTCCCGCGCCAGCTCTTCCTCGCTTTTCACGATGTCGTGAATTTTTTTCACGTTGGGGCAGGTGGCGTCCACGAAGGGCACGCCGGATTCTTCCAGCCTTAAGACAAGATCCCGGGGCACGCCGTGAGTCCGGATGAAAACAAGATCCGTTTCCGGGGAAAGAGATTCAATTTCCTCTTCCCCGATACAGCGCACGCCGCGCTTTTCCAGGGATTCGTTGAAATCCTCGTTGTGGATGATGTGGCCCAGGGTAAAAATACGCCGGTCTTTGCGGGAGATCGCTTGTTCCAACAACTCGACCGCCCGGCGAACGCCGAAGCAGAAACCCGCGTGACGGGAAAGGAGGATCTTCATAACATCTTCTCCGCCTCTTCCGCCAGAGAACAAATATCCTCAAACGCGGCGTCCGAAACTGCTCTCGCCTTCTCGCTGCGGCCCTCTCCCTGTACCTGATAGGTCTTCGGCTCCCCGAAATGGAGAACCACCTTGCAGAAGGGTCGGACCCGGTAGCGCCTGGTCACAATGGCGCAGGGCATAATCCGCGCGCCGGACAGAAGCGCCATCATACCGGCGCCGCCGTGGGAGGGTGTTCCCCGGGGCGTTTTCCGAAACCGCCTTCCCTGAGGAAAGATGACGAGCAGTTTCCCGTCTTTCAGTTCCCGGACTGCCTGCCGCAGTTTCGCGGCGTCTCCCCCGTCGCGGGAGAGCGGGATCATACCGACTCCCCGGACGATGTGCCGGATGATCGGGACGTACAGCAGGGATTTTTTTCCCATAAAAGTGATGGGACGATCCAGCGCCGCCGCCAGAAACAACGCGTCAAAATTGGACGAGTGATTGGAACAAACGATCAATCCGCCTTCCGGCAGCTTCTCCGGCAGTCCGATCGCGCGGACCCGGAAGAAAACGCGCAGAACCCGTCTCAGGGCACCGACAAGACGTTCATACAAGGTCATTTCCCATTTCACCCTTTTACAAAGATCCACTTTCGAGTTATTATATCATATCCGCGCGGTAATTGCAAAACTTTTTTTCGATTGTTTTTAACAAAATTGCAAACTTTTTGCCACTTGTTTTGGAAATTTTGTCAAAAAACACGCGAAGAACCCGGCTCGCGCCGGGTTCTTCCATTTTTTGTTATTTATTGAACCGCTTTGACGGGATCGGTCTCCGCGCTGATTTCCCGTCGTTGCTCCTCTTCCCGCGCGGCGTCTTCCACGGCGTTGGAATACTCATGCCGGCGAAAATGACGATAGGCAATCAGCTGACCGATACAGGAAACCACCCAGGAAACGGGGTACCCGGCGTACAACACCCAAAGGGCGGCGTCTCCGGTCTTGTGCTGATAGAACACAAGAAATACCCAGAGCATCCGGATCCCGGTGACACAGATCAGATTGATGATCACGGGCGTGGTGGATTTTCCCATACCCTTCAGCATACTGCCGAGGGTATCTTCCGGCGCCAGGATCATATACCCGATGCCCACCATCACGAGCTTCGGCACGGCGCAGGCGATGATGGCGCTCCTTTCCGCGCCCGTCGACTTGATGAAGAACGAGAGAAAGGGCACGTTGAAAATAACGAAAATCGCGGAAAAGACGCCGGCGACCACAGCGCCGCCCAAACTGCTCTGCCATAAAATTCCGTCCAGCCGGCGATACTTTTTCGCCCCTACGTTCTGACCGGCGAAGCTGATCGCCGCCTGAGAAAAGGACACGATCCCCAGATGGGTGATCCGGTCCAGGGCGGAGGCAGCGGTGTTCCCTGCTATGGCAACGGCGCCGAAACCGTTGACCTCCCGCTGGATGATCACGTTGGAAACGCTGAACAGGATGCCGTTGATCCCGACGGGTATGCCGATCTTCAGGATCCTTATCATTTCCTTGCCGTCAAAGCGGATCCCGAAAAAGCGAACGCGGTAATCCCCGTGGGGGTGGAACAGAAGAAAGCCGGCACAGACGGCGGTGACCACCTGGCTCGCCACGGTGGCGAGGGCGACGCCCGCGACGCTCATATGGAACACGATCACAAGGATCAAATTCAGAATCACGTTGACGATGCCCGCCAAAGTCAGGATGAACATCGGTCGTTTGGTATCCCCGTGGGCGCGCAGTACGCAGGATCCGAAGTTATAGAACAGGGACGCCGGGGCGCCCATAAAGTAGATCCGCATATAAAGGGTGGCGGGCTCCAGTACGTTTTCGGGGCAATCCATAAGCAGGAGCATAGGCCGGGAGAAAAACCAGCCGATGACCACCAGCGCGATCCCGGAAACGAAGGAAAAGATCAAAGAGGTCTCGATGGCGCGCTTCTTTTGATCCTCTTTCCCGGCACCGATGTGCTGCGCCACCACGACGCCCGCGCCGGCGGCGACGCCGGTAAACATCAGCAAAAACAAATTGGTCAGTGTGCCGGTTGCCCCCACGGCGGCGAGGGCGACCTTGCCGTCGAACTTGCCGACGACCACCGTGTCCGCCACGCTGTATAGCTGCTGAAGCAGATTGGTCAGATACACGGGGATGGCAAAACGGAGCAATTTTGAAAAAATCGGCCCCTCTGTCATATTGATCTTGTTTTGTCCCATTTTTCCCACCCCGCCCGGATGCGCAACTTACAGAAAAGCATTCGTTCCGCCAAAGAAAGAGAATGCGGATGATCCCGGAAAAATCCGAAAAAAAGCGATACGCGCGTTTTCGGAAAACCCGCCGACTTTGATGCAAACGCAACATTTTTCTTTTACATCGTTTTCATTGTATCACGCTTCATTGAAAAAGAAAAGTCGGAAGGAAAAGAGCGCAATAATTGCAAAAAAAACAGTGATTTTTCAGCAGGAAAACCCGCGGGCCGCGATCATTTCCCCGTCGCACTTGACGAAACGGATAAAATTTGCTATTATATCTTAATCTTGTATTATCGTACGCACGTGCGTGCGCGAAAGTGAGGATCTGTGCGTGATCAAAAGTATGACGGGATACGGCAGGAGCCGTATGACCGTGAACGGCTACGACGTCTCCTTTGAGATCCGGAGCGTGAACAACCGGTACCTGGACGTGAACGT
>JAGDAA010000084.1 GCA_017959745.1 Clostridia bacterium | reverse complement strand
TTTGTGACCCTGGGCGTTTAAGTAATCCACCGCCACCCGCGCCGCGCCGGAAACGCTGCCCATGGCGATCACCCCGTCCGTGGCGTCGGGCGCGCCGTAGTAGTTGAACAGGTGGTATTCCCAGCCCGTCAGGGCGCTGATCTTGCCGAAATAATCCTCCACGATGTCCGGCAGGGCGTCATAGAAGCGGTTGGCCGCCTCGCGCACCTGGAAATAGACGTCGCCGTTCTGGACGGTGGAGCGCAGCAGGGGGTGCTCCGGGTTGAGCGCCCGGGCGCGGAACGCCGCCAGCGCGTCCTTGTCGATCATTTCCTCCAGATCCTTGTAATCCCAGACGGAGATCTTCTGGATCTCGTGGGAGGTGCGGAAGCCGTCAAAGAAATTCAGGAAGGGAACTCTGCCCTTGATGGCGGACAGGTGCGCCACGGCGCCCAGATCCATGACTTCCTGGGGATTGGATTCCGCCAGCATGGCGAAACCGGTCTGCCGGCAGGCGTACACGTCGGAATGGTCGCCGAAGATATTCAGGGCGTGGGACGCGACGCAGCGGGCGGAGCAGTGGATGACGCCGGGAAGCAATTCGCCGGCGATCTTATACATATTGGGGATCATGAGCAAAAGGCCCTGGGACGCGGTGAAGGTGGTGGTCAGCGCGCCGGCGGCGAGAGAGCCGTGGACCGTACCGGAGGCGCCCGCCTCGGACTGCATTTCCATAACCTTGACCTTTTCACCGAAGATATTTTCAAGGCCCGTAGCGGACCAGGCGTCGGTGAGCTCCGCCATAACGCTGGAAGGCGTGATGGGATAGATGGCAGCCACTTCGGTGAACGCGTAGGACACGTGCGCCGCGGCGGTATTGCCGTCCATGGACTGTTTCTTTCTCTGAACCATGATACTGTTTCCTTTCTGTTGGGATTTATTATCATTCTTTATTATAGCACTACCGCATTTGAATGTAAAGGACAAAAAATGAGTTTTTTTCGATAAAATCCGCCTCTTTCCCTGGCAAAGCCGGGAAAAATATGGTACAATACCGGTAAAAAAGGAGGGGATGCCATGATCCGAAAGATCCGAAGCGCCGCCCTTTGGGGGCTGGACGGGTTTCCTGTGACGGTGGAATGCTTCGCCGGACCGGGACTGCCGAACGTTGAAATCATCGGTCTCCCCGATACGGCGGTGAAGGAATCCCTGGACCGGATCCACGCTGCCGCCATGAGCTTGCACTTGCCCATGCCCCGGGGGCATATCACCGTGAATCTGGCGCCCGCCGACCGGAAGAAGCAGGGGTCCGGATTCGATCTGCCCATCCTGCTGGCGGAGCTTTCCAACACCCAGCTTGCCGGGCTGGATCTCTCCGACGCCTGCTTTATCGGGGAACTGGGGCTGGACGGCACGCTCCGGGGCGGAAACGGCGCCCTGTGCCTCGCCATCGCCGCCCGGGAGAACGGCGCGAAGCGGCTGTTCGTTCCGAAGGAAAACGCGGCGGAATGCAGCGTGGTGGACGGTCTGGAGGTCTACGGGGCGGAAAACGTGATGGACCTGCTCGCCCACCTGACCGGAGAGACGCCCCTGGAAAGAACGGTATTTGACAGAGACAAAGTCCGCCAGGACGCGAAGCCCGCGGTGGACTTCCGGGATATCCGAGGCCAGGAGATGGCGAAACGGGCGGCGGAGATCGCCGCGGCGGGCGGACACAATCTGCTCCTGGCGGGACCGCCCGGCAGCGGGAAAAGTATGCTGGCGAAAGCCATACCGGGCATCCTGCCCCGGATGAGCTTCGAGGAAATGCTGGAGACCACCAAAATCCACTCCATCGCCGGGTTTCTCCGGGAGGGAGAGGGGCTGATCCGGCTCCGGCCCTTCCGCTCGCCCCACCACACCATGAGCTTCGTGGGGCTCGCCGGGGGCGGCGCCACGCCCCAGCCGGGGGAGATCAGTCTCGCCCACAACGGGGTGTTGTTCCTGGATGAATTGCCCGAATTTGAAAAGCGGAGCCTGGAGATCCTGCGGCAGCCCCTGGAGGACCGGCAGGTGACCATCACCCGGGCGGCGTGGAAGATGACCTTCCCCTCCGACTTTATGCTGGTGTGCGCCATGAACCCCTGCCCCTGCGGCTACTACGGCTCGGATCAGAAGCGATGCACCTGCTCCCCCGCCGCCATCGAGCGGTATCTGGGGAAGATCTCGGGGCCGCTTCTGGACCGGATCGATATCCGCATCGAGGTGCCCGCCCTGTCCTTCGAGGAATTGAACGGCAGGCAGGCGGGAGAAGACAGCGCCGCCGTGCGGGAGCGGGTGGACCGGGCGCGGAAGATCGCCGCGGAACGGTACCGGGAGATCGGCGTGCGGTGCAACGGCGCCCTGACCGGGGCGCAGACGAAGAAATGGTGCCGGTACGACGAGAAGGCGGAGGCGGTTTTGCAATCCTCCTTCGTGAGCCGGCATATGTCCGCCCGGGGGCTGGACCGGATCCTGCGTCTCGCCCGGACCATCGCGGACCTGGAAGAGGCGGAGATCATTTCCGAATCCCACGTATTGGAGGCGGTGCAGTTCCGCTTTTCCTCCGAAAAATATTTCAGCCGCTGACCGTTATAAGGAGTTTACGAAATGAGCTGGTTCTGGCTTGCCCTGCTTTGCCTCTTGTTCTGGGGCGGCGCCGATTTGTTTTACAAAAAAGGAACGGATGAAAGGGATCGCTATTCCCATTTGAAGATCGCCGTGTGGGTGGGTCTTTTGATGGGTGTCGCCGCCCTCATCCTGCTTCCCTTCTCCGAGACGGGCTTTTCCCTCTCCTCCCTGCTCGTCAACGCCGTAAAATACAGTCCCGCTTCCCTGGCGTACATCATTTCCATGGTGATCGGCTACGCGGGCCTAAGGTATCTGGAGATCTCCATCGTGTCCCCGGTGCAGAACGCCTCCGGCGCCTTTTCCATGATCGCCATGATGCTCTATTTCGCGGCGACGGGAACGGTGAACGAGGACCTGGGGGACTTTGAGCCGGGGAATCTCGCGGGGACCGGGCTGATCATCGCGGGGATGATCGCCCTGGGATTTGTGGAAAGCCGCCTGGCGCGGCGGGAGGCGGACCGCCTCGCCGCCACGGACGCGGGGAAACGCGCGAACCGGAAGTATCAATTCGGCGCGCTGGCGCTGCTCTTCCCCATCCTGTACTGTATCTTCGACACCATCGGCACCGCGGCGGACGGGATCATCCTCAACGAGGAGACCGGACTGGGGCTGGGGGAGATCGACGTTCTGATCCTCTACGGGCTGACCTTCCTTTTGGCGGGGATCGGCGCCTGGGTCTTCCTGTGGATCAAAACGGGCAAGCCCTACAATCCCTTCGCGAAAAATGAGCTCCTGAACAAGGGGACGGCGGCGCTCTTCGAGGAAGGCGGGCAGATCTTTTACGTGTACGCCATGGCGAAAAACCCGGTCCTGGCGGCGCCCATGGTGGCGAGCTACTGCATCGTTTCCGTGGTCCTGGGCAGGATCTTTTTGAAGGAAAAGCTGAAGGCGTCCCAGTACGCCTGCGTGGCGGCGGTGATCGCCGGGATCGTGGTCCTGGGCGTCATGGAAGGACTGGGGGAAATGGAAGCATAAGAAATGAAAAATGAAGAATTGTGGTAAAAAAAGACCGTGCCTCGGCACGGTCTTTTTTTCATTGGTTTAGAAGAATGCGGGATCAGGGGATCTGTTCCAAAGCGGCGCCGCCATAGGTGAAGGCGTAGGAGCGGCGGCAAGTGACGGGGGAGGCGCCCTCCGCCCCTTTGATCTCAAAGAAGATGGAAGTTATTGCGCCGGTGGACTTGGTGATGGAAACGGTGCCGTTGACGGTCAGCCCGTCAGCGCTCACGGCGGCGGGATCCAGCCCCAGGCGGGACAGGGTGCCGCTGACAAGGGAGGCGGTCGCCTGCTCCCGGAAGGAGAAGGTGACGGTGACGGTGGAGGCATCCTCCGTCATTTCCGCGGCGCCGAGATCATCCCATGACGGACAGAGGGCGATCAGGGCGTCCCGGCTGGCGGCAGGGGTGTCTGCGGGCATTTCATCGGAGACGATTTCTCCCGCTTCGTTAAAGACCGCGCGGCGGACGGCGCCACCGGCGCTCACGGTGTAGGAAACGGTGTTCCGCACCTCCCCTTCGGGGGCGGTGAAAAGGGTGGTTTCCCGGAGGGAATACTCCCCGTTCACGCCGTTGAAATCCGATACGATGCTGCGGGTGACGCCCAGAGCGCCCTCCTCCGCGACCAGGGTGAGCGCGACGTTGTCCGCGCCCAACATGGCGTCATACGCCCTCCGGAGGGTGGCGGGCAGCCGGATATCGCCCACCCGCAGGACGGCGGCGTCCTCGGGAACGGCGGCGATGGCGAGGTTTTTATCGCCTTGGGAAATCATTTCGGTCTGAAGGACAAGGGTGCGCGCGCTTCCGTCCGGGGCGGTCCCGGTGAGGCGGATCTCCTCCCGGCTGATAAAGAGCTTTTCGTCGATCTCGGCTTCGCCCTCCACGGCGGTAACGGTGAAATCCGCCGCCGCGCGGAAGGCCGCCTGAGCGGTTTCATCCCCTTCGCCGTAGGTGACGGTCATACCGTCCCGCTGAATGGAAACGAAGTGCGCCATATCCAGGGCGATAACGGGGAAGCCTTCCTCCGCCCAGTAATTCCGGAAGCTGCCGGAAGAGGCGGCGGCGGCGTAATTGCCCGCCGGGGAGAAGATCCAGGCGGTCTCTCCGTCAAAATACACCCCTTCGTCGGAGCCGTCCTTCGTCCGGGAGAAGGCGAAGCGATCCAAGCCCAGGCGCACCCGGCGGGTGAGCCAGACGGCGCTTTCGTCCCCTTCGGTGACGGTGGTTTTCAGTTCATAGGACGCCAGATAGTCCATATTATCCGCCGCCCGGGCGTACAGCTCGGTGGCGGTGAGGGAGGCAAGATCGTCCCCGTTCTTGCCGGCGTCGGTCTTTTCCCCGGAGGCGCAGGCGGTAAAGAGGGACAGGGTCAATGCCAGACATAGCAGGATCGCGAAAAGTCGTTTCATAATCGTACCTCTTTTGAGCGTTGTTTTCATCTGCATATATTGTACCCCGAAATCCGGGAAACTGTCAAGAACGGCAAAGAGAGAGCCTTTGACCGTGCCGCGTTGTCTTTCCGCGGGCGAATTCCGGGGGATCCTTCGCTGTCGCTCAGGATGACAGGCGGGGAGCGGCGATCACTGCCAGACGAACCAGAGGAAGATATAGCCGGTGGTGACAGCCGCCAGGGTGAAGGGGATGCCGATGCGGACGAAATCCTTGAAGGAGACCTCGTGCCCCTCCTTCCGGAGCATCCCCACGCCGGCGATGTTGGCGGAGGCGCCGATGGGGGTGATGTTGCCCCCTAAGGTGGCGCCGGTGATCAAGCCGAAATACAACAGGTTGGGATTGACGCTCACACCGGGCGCCGCCGCCACGCCCGCCAGGACCGGCAGCATCGTCGCCACGTAGGGGATGTTGTCAATGAAGGCGGAAATCAGCACGGAGCCCCAGACCACCACGGTATAGAGGAGGAAGATATTGCTGCCGCCCACCTGGGCGATGACGTTTGCCAGGTCGTCGATGAGCCCCACGTTCTTTACGCCGCCGATGATGAGGAACAAGCCCGCCAGCAGAAGGACGGTGTCGAGATCCAGCCCTTTCATAGCGGCTTTCACCACCTTGCCGTTGCCCCGGATGGCTTCCAGTCCCAGGGTGATCAAGCCGCAGGTGACGCAGATGACGCCGTTGGTGACGGCGGGTTTATTGGGGATGAAGGAGGCGGCGATGAGAAGGACCACCACCAGCACCATCATAACGCTGGGGACGAAATCGCGCACCTCGGTCTTGGTTTCCGCCGAGACCTTCTGCCGGTCCTTGCGGAAGAGGAACATCATAATGGGAACGGTGGCAAGCGCGCCCAGCTCCACGGCGAAGAAGATGCCGGGGCGTCCGTCCATCCAGAAGAAATCGAGAAAATCCATTTTCGCCTGGGCGCCCAGCATAATGGAGGTGGTATCGCCCACCAGGGTGGCGGCGCCCTGGAGGTTGGAGGAGACGGCGATGGAGAGGATCATGGGGACGGGGGAGATATTCAGTTTTTTGCACACCGCCAGACCCACGGGCGCCACCATCAACACCGTCGCCACGTTGTCGATGAAGGCGGAGACCACGCCGGAAAAGATGCTCATCCAGATGGTGACCCACATCACGTTGGGGGACCACTTGAGAAGCCTTTCCGCGATGGCGTTGGGCATTTTGGAATCGATGAACGGCTCCACCAAAAGCATGGTGCCGAAGATCATCAAAAGCACGTTCCAGTCGATGGCGCCGGGGATCTGCGTGAAGGGCAGAACACCCAGGCACACGAAGATCAGCGCCGTGCTCAGCGCCACCCAATGGCGCACCTTGGGCAGGGCGATCATCAACACGTAGGTGAGGGCGAACAGGACGATAGCGGCTATTTTCATACCTTCCTCCTAAACAAAAAAAGACTTTCGCGCGGGCGCAAAACGCCCTTCGCAAAAGTCTCGCCACGGGGTCCGCACCCGGGTGAAAAAACACCGTGATGACGAGGGCGGACAAAAGAGAACGCTCTTTCCGGCTACTCCCCTTTACGGAGGTATTGTACCCGCGTTTTCCCATTTTGTCAACGGGAAAAACGGCGAAAGAAAACGACCGGGGAAGCGGTCGTCTTCTTCCTTTGGCCGTCTGCTGTCTGCTGTCAGCTGTCGGCTAATTATACTTGCGAAGGATCTTGTTAGAGGAATTCTTGGGGAATTCCGTATCCCGGACGGTGACCCGGGTGGGCCGCTTGTAGGAGGGCAGTGCTTCCGTGGCGGTGCGAACGTCCGCGAGGATCTGCTCCTCTCCGGGCGCCTGCCCCAGTTCTTTCACCTTGTCGGCGTTGAGGAAAACCTCCACGCCGATGCCCGTCTTGCCGCTTTCATCCTTGTAGGCGCTGACCACGTTTTCCTGGACGTAGGGCACGTTCATCACGTAATCTTCGATCTCCTCGGGATATACGTTCTTGCCGTTGTCCATAACGATGAGGTTCTTGATACGCCCGGTGATGGAGATCTGCTGATACTGGTTGATATTCCCCAGATCGCCGGTGTGGAACCAGCCGTCCACGATCACCTTCGCCGTCTCTTCGGGATCCTTGTAGTAGCCCAGCATAACGGTCTTGCCCTTGACGCAGATCTCGCCGTTGCCGTCCTCCCCGGGCCGGTCGATGCGCACGTCGATGCAGGGGAGCTTGACGCCCACGGTGCGGAAATCACAGAAATAGTCCAGATTCACGCTGACCAGGGGGGAGCATTCGGTGATGCCGTAGCCGTTGCAGACGGTGATGCCGATGGTATCGAAGAAATCTGCCACGTCGGGGCGAAGAGGGGCGCCGCCCACCACGATCTTGATGAGCTTGCCGCCGAAGATCTCGTGGACCTGCTTGAAGAGCTTGCGGCGCGCGTCGATGCCGATCTTGAGCAAAGCGCGGCTGATCTTCTTGCCCTTCTGGAAGGTCTCCCACTTGCCCTGCTCCTCCATTCCGGCGCGGATCTTCTTGTAGAAGACCTCCAGGAACGCGGGGACCAGGTAGATGTAGTCGGGGTGATACTCCTGGAGGTTTTTCAGCACCGCCGCCAGGGATTCGTTGATCACCAGGGTGGAATGGTGGTGGAGGGAGACCAGAAGGTCCGTCACCGCCTCATAGGAATGGTGGTAGGGCAATACGGAAAGCCCGGTGGTATAGATGGTGGAGACCTGCAGACCGTAGTAGACCACGCCCACCAGGTTGTCCTCGGTGAGCATTACGCCCTTGGACTTGCCCGTGGTACCGGAGGTATACAGCAAAAGCTTCAGCGCCATAGGGTCGCTGGTCTTCATATTCTTGGTATAGACGGTATAGCCGGAACGAAACAGCTCCATACCCCGGTCCAGGAGCTTCTTCAGGGAGAGGAACTTGCCCTCGTCCTCCTCCCGGTCAAAGCCGATGAAAAACTTGACGCCGGGCAGCTCCCCTTCCTTCTGATGGAAGAAATCCTCAAACTTTTTGGCGTAGAAGACCACCTGGGACTCGGAGTGGGTGAGCACGTTGATAATATCCCCCTCGGGGAGCTGTTTATCCACGGGGACGAAGACGCCCCGGGACAGAAGCCCGGTGAGGAAGGCGCGGATCCAGTTGTAGGAATTGTCCCCGATGCAGGCGATGTGCCCCTCATCCACACCCAGTTCCGCCAGGGCGGAGCCGAGGGCTCGGACCTCGTCGTAAAACTGCCGATAGGAAACGGTGTACTTTTCCTTCCCCTTCCGGTAGATATACGCTGTATGATCCGGGCAGGCGGCAACAGCCTGATCCAAAATGTCCTGCAATCTCTCGATCCGGACGACGTCGTTCAAAGTAATGCCTTTTTTCCTGCTCATCGCTGTTCTCCTTTACCTCGTTTTCTAAACTATGTTATCAAATCTTTTTGACCGTGTCAAGTAGTTTTCTATTGACAATTGTAAACAAAGGATGTATGATAAGGGCGTTAAAACGCTACAAAAAAGGGGGGCGGAACGTGTCCGGACAAGATTTGGCGTCCTTCCGGGCGCCCGGGTATCAGGATCTGCCGGATCTGGATCTCTATATGGATCAGGTGATCGGCGTGCTGGAGAAGCATCTTTGCGTTTTCTTCGGCGAAGAAAAGGCGCTGACCTCCACCATGATCAACAACTACGTGAAAAACCGCCTGCTGCCGCCGCCGGTGAACAAGAAATACAATCGGCGGCACCTGGCGCGCCTGTACCAGCTTTGTATCTTAAAAAGCTTTATGCAGCTTTCCGACGCGGCGGCTTTGCTTGGCGCCCTGGAGAAAGGCGCCACACCGGAGGAAACTCACGAGCGTTTCCGCGCGGCGCTGAACGACGCGATGCGGAACGTCTTTTCCGGCACCCGGGGCAAGGAATCCTACCCGGACCCGGTGGAAAAGGCGCTTTTAGCCGCCTGTGAGACGGCGGCCTGCATCCTCCGCGCCAGGATCTGCTTTGACGAGGCGCGCTTGAAAGAGACGCCGGAAAAAGCCGAAAAGCCCAAAAAGGAAGCGAAGAAGAAAAAAGAAGAGAAAGCCCAAAAGAAAAGCAGCTGACGCTGCTTTTTCTTTGATCAAAGCCGCTTGAGGGTCGCCAATACCAGCCGGGCGGAAAGCTGCGCGGCGAGGGGCTTGAACTGGGCATAGTCCATCTCGTTTTTCCCGGTGAAGGAATCGGAAATAGCCCGGATGATCAGAACCGGCGTGCGGCTCAAAAACGCGGTATGCGCCACGGCGGCGCCCTCCATTTCACAGGCGATGGCGGGAAAGCGGGACAGGATGGTCTGTTTCTGCTCCCGGGTGGCGATGAACTGATCCCCGGAGGCGATCATACCGGACAGGGCGCGGATGCCCTCCTCCCGCGCCGCCGCTTCAGCCGCCGCCAGCAGCGCCGGGTCCGCGGGAATCTCCACGATATCCGGGCCGGACAAAAAGCCGTAGGGATCGCCCAGGGGGGTGGTATCCATATCGTGCTCCACCAGGGCGGTGGAGAGCGCCATATCCAGGATCTCCAGCTGATCCGTCAAACTGCCCGCCACGCCGGCGTTGATCAAAGCGTCGGGAGCGAAGCGGAGGATCATAGTCTGGGCGTAAACCGCCGCCGCCACCTTGCCCATCCCGGACAGCCCCAGGATCACTTCTTTGTCTCCCGCTTTGCCCAGGGTGAAGGAAAAGCCCGCCTCATTCACGTCCCGGACCTCCGTAAGGCGCGCCCGCATAGCGTCCGCCTCCACCTGCATCGCGCAGATGATTCCGATTTTTTTCATACTCATATCCCATTCCTCCGGCGAAAACGTCTTTTACCAAACGATATTCAATCCGCTATGCCTTTCTTCTCTTTTTTATTCTTTTTGCCGTAGTCGATGATCAGGACCGCCGCCACGGCAGCCACGGGGATCAGCGCGACGACGCCGGTGACGATCCAGGAAGCGGGGGAGGCGGACGCGCCCTCGATAACGGTCACGCCGCCGTCGGTGAGCTTCCGGGGCAGATCCTGTAATGCCAGATTCATAACCCCGTAATCCTCCACGGACATGGTGACGGGGACGGTCTGCCCCGGCTCTCCCGCCAGCACGCGGAAGGAGAGGGTGCAGAGAACGCCGTTCTCCGTGAAGTTCTCCTTTGCCACGTAGTTTTCCCAGGACAGGGTATAGGGACTGGTCAGCGTTTCCTGATGCTTGATCTCCCTGCCCAGGATGCCCCCGTCCTTCACGGAGAGGAGCTGAAGACGCGTTTCGTCGAATTTCAACTTGATCTGCGCGGAGACGATCCCGGGGTTATCCGCCAAAGTCAGGGGGATCTCCACCGTATCGCCCACGCGCCCCTCCACGGAGGCGAGGGTCAGGGTCACGCCGCTGTCCGCGTACGCGGATAGCGGGGACAGGAGCAGGAAAAGCGCCGGCAGGAGCCATACGGCTTTTTTCATAAAGCACATCCTCATTCATAATAGGGAAGCTGTTCGTCAAAGCGCTCCCCGTTATTTTTATACCACGCCGCCAGGTGCTTTATCGCCTCCGTCGCCTTATCCAGAGCGGCTTTGTCGGAATTGAACGCCTGGTGAGGCTGGACGTACACATTGGCGCTCCGGTCCAGGGCGGAACGGATGAGCCACTCCTGCGCCGCCTCATCCGGGGTCTCGGCGCGACGCCGGGCGAGAAGGACGTCCACAAGTCCCGCCTCCCGGCTGAACACGTCCACGCCGATCCCGAAGAGACGCCCCTTGTCCCACAGGGCCTTCAAGCCGCCTTCGGGAGCGATCTCCCCCCGGGTGACGTTGATGAAGATCAGCCCCGCGGGGAACCGCGCCAGGTACGCTTCGGAAAAATAGCCCGCGTTGTAAAGGCGGCTCGCCGGGTCGGCGGTGTAATTCATAGCGCAGATGACCGCCTCGCTGTCCTTTGCCGCTTCCTCGGGGGAAATGAAGCGCACGGCGTCGCCGTATTCTTTCTTCAGTTCCTCGGCGCGGATATCCACGCCCCGTACGTCAAAGCCCATACCGGCGCAGAGATCATAGATCCGTTTGCCGATGCGCCCCACCCCGAAGACGGTGACACGACGTCCGGTGAGCTCCTTGAAGGAAATACAGGCGTTCCGTTCCATTCTGGCGGTATTGCCCTCGTACTGGTTGAAGTTGCCCGCGCAGAGCATTAAAAGCTTGATCGCGGTCTCCGCCACGGCATTGACACAGTAGTTCCGCAGGGACGCCACGTTCACCCGGTCCCGGAGCGCCTCAAAGTGGTCGTAGCCCGCGCTGCGGGTGATGACGCTCTTTTTTCTGCCGCTGTTGATCCAGTCCTCCGGCAGGCGGGAATGGGTCTTGGTGGAAAGGATATCCGGCAGTTCCAGGGTGGGATGCTCTTTTCTGTATTCCTGCAGGTTTTCCGGCACGATGAGGGCTTTCAGATCCCGGGGGATCTCGCCCCGGACTTTCGCTTCGTCCAGCTCCTCCATCAGGTGGCGGCGCTCCTCGCCCAGGGCTTCAAAAAACAACACGTCGAATTCCATGTCTTCCTCCTTGAATACTCGCTCGGGGATCGGGTCTATTGTATGCTTTTTTTCCGCCTCTGTCAAGGAAAGCGCGGGGGGCGCGGGGACTTCCCCGAAGGCGCTTTCCAGCGCCCGGCGCAGGTCCTGCGGCAGAGGCGCGGCGATGGAAAGGGGCTCTCCTGTGACGGGGTGCGGAAAGGAGAGGCGGTAGGCGTGAAGCCCCTGCCGGTCAATGAGGGGACACGCCTTGTGATACAGGGTATCTCCCGCCAGGGGAAAGCCGATGGCGGAGAAATGCGCCCGGAGCTGATGGGTGCGCCCGGTGATCGGAGACGCCTGAAAGAGATGATAGGGGGGCGCGCTCGCCAGAAGGCGAAACTCCGTCAACGCCCGCTCGGACTCCTTTTCCGTGCCGTCGGGCGGGAAGCAGTAGCGCACCATATAGCTGTCCGGGCGGCGGCGCATACACAGGTCGATGACCCCGGCAACAGGCGGGGTCCGGTCGCTTTCCGTCAGGACCAGGTACTCCTTCCGGATGCGGTGGGCGCGGATCAATTCAAAGAACCTGCCGCTGACCATTTTGTTCTTGGCGGAGATCACCACCCCGGAGGTGTCCCGGTCCAGGCGCCCGGCGGCGCGGAAGACCATGGGGTAGCGGTGGTAGAGGACGCGCCCCGCCAGGGTGTCGTCCTGCAGTTTCTTGGAGGGATGCACCGCCATATGCGGGGGCTTGTTCACCGCCAGGAGCCACTCGTCCTCATAGAGGATCTCCAGCGGTCCCGGGGACAGGGTGACCTTGGGAGAGGGCTCCCGGTCCTCCAGCGCCAGGGTCACCTCATCCCCCGTCCGGAGGGTGTAGCGCACGGTGCGGTGTTCCCCGTTCACCAGGATGCCGTCCTCGCGCTTTTTCAAAGCGCCCACGGCGGCGCGGGAAAATTTGAGCTTATCGAACAAAACGCGCTTTAAGGTCAGTCCGGCATAGGTTTCATCAATGACAAGCTTCAATCCTTCGCCACCTCCCCCAGACGCGCCCGGTATTCGCCGTAAAAGGCCTCGAAGGACCCCTGATCCAGGGCGGCGCGGATACGCGCCATCAAATCGTTGTAAAAATACAGATTGTGGAGGACACAGAGGCGCATCCCCAGGCGTTCCCCGCTCTTCAGCAGGTGCCGGATATAGCCCCGGGAAAAGGACCGGCAGGCGGGGCAGGAGCAGCCCTCTTCGATGGGGCGCCCGTCCAGGCGGTACTTCTCCGCCAACAGGCGGAGCCGCCCGCCGTAGGTAAACACGTTGCCCCGGTAGGCGTTTCGTCCGGGCAGGACGCAGTCGAACAGATCGATCCCCCGGTACACCCCCTCCAGGACGTTCAAAGGGGTCCCCACGCCCATGAGGTAGCGGGGCTTTTCCCGGGGCATTTCCGGGGCGACTGCCTCCAGGACGGCGTACATTTCCCGGGCGGATTCCCCCACGGAGAGCCCCCCGACGGCGTAGCCCGCCAGATCCAGGGAGGCGATGGCGCGCATATGCTTTTTCCGCAGGGAGAGATCCGTCCCGCCCTGGCAGATGCCGAAGAGCTTTTGCCCGGGATTCGCGCAGGCGCCTTCGGACAGGAGCTTATCACGCGCCGAAACGCAGCGTTCCAGCCAGCGGGTGGTGCGGTCCGCGCTCCGTCGCAGCGCCGCCCCGTCCGCGGGGAGCGCCACGCATTCGTCGAACGCCATGGCGATATCCGATCCCAGCGCCGCCTGGATCTCCATACTTTCCTCCGGTCCGAAAAAGACGGTTTTGCCGTCCAGATAGGAGGTGAAGGTGACGCCTTCCTCCCGCACCCGCTTGCCCTTCGCCAGGGAAAAGACCTGGAAGCCGCCGCTGTCGGTGAGGATGGGTCCCTCCCAGTGGATGAAGCGGTGAAGCCCGCCCAGGGCGCTTATCGTATCCTCTCCGGGGCGCAGATGCAGGTGATAGGTGTTGCACAGGCAAACGGGACAGCCCACGTCCTTCAGGTCGTCGGCGCTGACGGCGCCGCGCACCGCCCCCGCCGTCGCCACGTTCATAAACAGAGGCGTCTGAACCGCGCCGTGGGCGGTTTTCATCTCGCCCCGGCGGGCTTCTCCCCGGGTCGTCAGCAAGCGGAACATCCCGTCGCCTCCCTTCTTCGCGCTCTTTTTTGCCATTGTACCATAAAAAAGCCCCGGAGGAAAGTCCCCCGGGGCAAAAACAACAGTGGTTTTTCTCATTCAAAGAAGTCGACGCCGCAGCGCCCGTTTTCCTTTACGCGGTACAGGGCGATATCGGCTTTCTTATAGACCTCCATAGCGTCCTCGTTTTCGCCGAACGCCACGCCCACGCTGATGGAGGTCGGCGGGACATCGCCGCTACCGCGGGTCAGGATCTGATTGATCTCCCGGATCTTCGCCTCGATCCTATCCCGATGCTCCGGTCCGACCCCGGGCAGGAACATCACGAATTCATCGCCGCCCACCCGGCAAAGCATATCCCCGGTCCGGAAATTGACGCCGAGGATGCCGGTGAGATGAGACAGGAGCTTATCCCCTTCCGCGTGGCCGTACGTATCGTTGATCTGTTTGAAACGGTCCACGTCGATCAGAAGGATGGCGATCCGGGTGTGGTTGACGTCCTCCATAACCTTTTCAAAGCCCTTCCGGTTGAAAACGCCGGTCAACTGATCGTGGGACGCCTCGTACGCCAGCTCTTCCTTCTGGCTCTTGTTTTCTTCATACATCTTGTTGTAAGTATTCGCCAGATAGCGGAATTCCTCCGCGCCGTTCACGGGGAGCGGCTTATCGTCCCGAATCCGGGGGATGGCGCGCACCAGGGGCCCGATGACCTGCCACGTGGTCAGGGTAACGATGATGATGACCATCAGGATCAGGGCGATGATCAGCGCCTGCTCCACCCGGATGATAAAACCGAACTGATTGGCGGTCTCCACCTGATGATCCTGCAATTCGCCCAGAAGATCGTTCAGACATTCGTGGGTCTTGGCGGAAATGATGGTCTTTTGCAAATGATAGTTATCGTCGAACACGAGCTGGCGGGCCTTCATCAGCTTTTCCTCCGGGGAAAGCGCCGCGTCCTCCCGGGAAAGAGCTGTCTTCCGGATCACCTCCGGATACTCGGAAAGGTCATATCCGTACGCTTCCACCACCAGGCGCATGGCGTGATACTCCGTATCCATCAGGATCACGGATTGCCTGCCCGCCTGTTGCAGCGCCTCGAACTCCGTGGTACCGGCGAACATTTCGCCCAGATCCTTCACCGCGTTATCCCGCCGGCGCGTTACGTCGCTCTCTTCAAAATAGGCGTCCAGGTACTGCTTTTCACCCGTTTCCACAAAGCAGCGCACCTGCTCCGTCAGATAATCGGACGCCTCCTGCATTTCCCGGGCGTCCTCCTGCCCCTTGGTCGCCATTTCGGTCTTTTCCTCCAGGACGTTGTAAACGGAGAGCGTTCTGTAGGAAACAAAAAGGAGCGCGACGGAAATCACCAGGGTAACCACCGCCATAATATAATTCAGTTTGCGGATCGAAACGCCTTTCGCTTCCGGTTTTTCAGAGATGCTTTTTGTCACAAGGATACCTCCTTCCGCGTTGCCGTAAGCGACAGTATAGCACGTTTTTCCCCGAAAAGCAACTTTCCCGCGCCATTCCCGGAAATAGGAAACGGCAGGAAGCTCCCTCTGTCCGGGTGCCGGCAAAGGGAAAAACCGCCTTTTACCGGAAGAGCGAAATGACCCAGGAGAGCCCTTCCGTCAAAAGCCACACCACACCGCCGATTCCGTAGGCGATGGCGAGGAAGATCAAAAACGTCGCCAACCCGGACTTTCCCTTGCCTTTACCGCCGCCGCGATACTGATTGGCGTCTTTTGTCACCTGCGTGAAGGCGAAGAAATCATCGGATTCTCTCTGGAAAGAGTCGTTTCCCCAATTGTCGTTGTGGCTCATAGCAATCTCCTTTCGTGCCTCATTATACCACGGCAAGGGAGCTTCCGCAAGTGTAATGGGATCAAAGAGAAGGACTGTATGGCATCACTTGCCAACGGCAAGTGAATGGAATCAACGCGGAGCGTTGTATGGCATCAAGCCGACGGGGAACATACACGCTAACGCGTGATGACATACACGGCTTCGCCGTGATGACATACAGCCGCAAGCGGCTGATGACATGCCAAGCCTCCGTTCCCGTCGGCTTGGATTGAAAAAAGCACTTGCTTTCGCAAGTGCTTT
>JAGDAA010000083.1 GCA_017959745.1 Clostridia bacterium | reverse complement strand
CCAGCCGGTCCATGCTCTCCGGATCGAATTTTCTCGTGGTGGTGATGCGCTTGCCGGCGGTGCAGCGGTAGTAGTTGGGGGTCGCCCATTCGGAATCCAGCTGATGGAAGCGCACGTAGTTCACGCCTGCCTGCATGAGCCGCCGGGCGATCTTTTCCGCGTAGCCCTTTTCCGGGAAGTTGCCGGCGCCGTTGAGGATCACGCCCCAGAAGCGGGCGGGGGTGCCGTCTTCAAAATAAAAGCTGTCCTTCCCCTCGGGGATGGTGACGAAGCCGTGCTTGCCGGCGGGGCGCTCGTTCTCAAACACGAACGAGATATCCACGGGCATCCGGTCAAAGTGTTGGTAGGTGGGAATGTAATGGGACATAAGAAAACCTCCTTCGCGCCCGGTTCAAATTGACTTTACAACAAAAAAACGTTGTAAAACCAGGTAAGAACAGTGTACCACGCTTGTGGACAAAAGAAAAGCCCTTTTTGAAAAAAAGAAGAAAAAATGACAAGAAAAGCAGCGGACAGCACATCGCCGCGCGAAAGCCCTTCCCCCTCGGGGAAAGGACTTTCGCCAGCAGCCAGCCGCTTATAATCTGATCCGGATTTTCCGCTCTTCGCCGTTGTCCTCATAGCGGATCACAACGGTGTTTCTCTCCAATTCGGCGCCCCGGAAGGCGGCGGGGGAGAGGGCGGCGATCTTTTCGTAAAACGCCTTCGTCTCCGGGGGATAGGTCCCCACGTTGTCCGAGGTGAAAAGCACCCCGCCGAAGAGGGCGTTCACCGTTGCCAGGATCTTTTTCTCGCGATCCTTGAGCTTCAGATTCTCCTCCCGGAGCAGGAACACGTCCGGATCGTTCCAGAAGGCCCTGCCGTTGAGCTGACGGCGGAAGACGGTATTGAGGATGGTATTCCGTGTGGAGGGACGCTCCCGGTGCAGGATACGCATACGCATCGCGTCGTTCCAGGAGAGGGAAACGTCGCAGCCGATCCGGCAGTAGTCCGCGATGCCGAAGGCGCTCGCCAGGGGGACGCCGCAGCCCAGGAGGATCGCGTCTCCGCACAATTCCCGGAGAAACGCCATCCCGTCCGCCATGATCTCTCCCCTCGTCTTGTCCGGGCGGGGCAGCATACAGCAGGCGTAGAGGAAGTCCAGCTTTACAAGTCCGTAGCCCCACTCGTCCAGTACGGTGCGGAAAACCTTTTTCAGGTAATCCCGCACTTCTTCGTTGTAAATATCCAGTCCGTAACAGCCGGACCAGTTGCTGCCGGCGTCCGGAGGCACCCCGTCCTCGTCCCGCAGAATCCAGTCGGGATGCTCCTTCGCCAGGGCGCTTTCCTTTTCCGCGGCGAAGGGCGCCAGCCACAGACCGGGGAGCATCCCCGCCTCCCGGATTTGGGAGGCGATCTCCTTCATACCCCGGGGGAATTTCACGGGATCCACCGAGAGCCAGTCTCCCACGAAGCTTTCGTAACCGTCGTCGATCTGGAACACGTCCGGCTTCTTTTCCAGCCCGGCAAAGCCCGCCAGATCCTCCTCGATGATCGCCTGGCTGATGTCCTGATACCGGTTGTACCAGCTGGTGTAGCCGGTGATCCTGCCCCCCCGGGGCTTGGGGATGCCCATAGCGGCGAACCACTTGTCGAATACCTCGTCTTCCGTCCCCTTCAGAACGAGAAAATCGAAGAGGACAAAATCCCCCTTGACCTTTCTGCCGTCGCAGTCCTTCCGGAGGGAGACCGTCCCCCCCTGCGTGTTGAAGCGGATGAGAGTATAGCCGCTGTTCTCCGCCAGGGAGCCCAGGAGCAGGAAGGTATCGCCCCGGCGGATATAGGCGTAGCTGAAGCCGTGGAGCCGGCCCACCTTGCCGTATTCCGCGAAGCCGTAGTCCCCGTAGCCCGTGAGGGCGTAGCGGCGGACAATGAGGCGGGGCAGGCGGTCGAGGCCCCGCATTTTGCCGTTTACGGTCCATTCCCGGCTGTCCGTCCAGCTCTGGTAGCCGTTGAGAAAAAGCCGGTCGTTCCGGTGGAAATCAAAGGTAAATTTCACGCCCGCGGTTGCCAGGTTCACCTCTTCCTTGGCGTGAAGTATCAGGCGGAAGCGGTCCTCCGTCTCCTCCACTTCCCAGGAAAGGGGGCTGTCGGGGACGGTTTCGGTGGGGTCGAGGGAGATGGTCTGCCCGTTTTCGTAGACGCGGACGAAGACCTTGTTCCGTTTCAGTTCAGTCATCGATCTTCTCCCCCACAGCCAGCTTCACCGCCTTGTAGGCGCCGTCGTAGATCCCGTGGACCTTGCCCCGGAGCACGCCCCGGCACAGGGCGGTGAGATATTCCTTGTCGTCGATCAGGTGTGAGAGCATCCCCAGGGCTTCCCGGGTGTCGTCGATCTCGTAGGTACCGTCCCCCACCTCCGCGGTACGGACGGCGCCCCACGCCTCGTGGCCGCCAACCCTATGGATCATCACCTTGGGCACGGGGTAGAAGGACAGTTCGCTGGGCTTGGTGAGGATCACGTCGCTCACCCGCATAAGCAGGTTGGTCAGATAGACCGCCGCGAAGATCTCGTCGTTGCAGAACACCTGCAGTCCCGTAAGATCCTCTCCTTTTTCAATAAAGGCGCGCGCCCCCTCGTAATCGTTGAAGTGGGTGACGCAGTCACCCTTGTTCACCCCGGCTTCCCGGGCGATCTCCTCCCATACGTGTCTGTGGTCCCCGGCGTTGATGAACAGGACGGCTTCCCCCTTCTTCACCCGGGGCAGAAGATGGCGGGTGATGGCGACGAAGAGGTCCTTCTGCGCCCCCGCGCCGCCCACGGTGAGAAGGAAGCGCCGGGGCGCCCCCTTGGCGAGGCGGTCCAGCCGGGCGGCGCAGTCCCCTTCGATATTTGTCACCAGTTCGTGATCCACGTAATGCCCCACGTCATAGAGCGTCCCCTCTGGCATGGGCTTTAGGACCCGCTTGGGATCAAAGCCCCTCAGGGACTTGTAGCCCAGATACGCGGAGGGGGTCTGCACCGTGTGGATGCTCCCCTCGGCCAGGTGGAGCGCCATGGGCCAGTTGTCCGGGATGGCGTTCACCACCCGGTGAAAGCCCGCGTGAACGGCGGCTTGCGCCGGCCAGGCGTGGGTCGCCACGTAGGGAATGGATTTGGGCAGATGCCGGAGCAGGGGCGCCATCAGCTCCGCGGTCTTCTGATCCCCGGCGTTGTAGGTGAGCTTCCGGAAGCCCTCGCTGTTGATGGGTTCCCACACCAGCTTGTTGAAAAGGGAAAACTTCTGGGACAGGCGGGAGCCCAGGGAATACAGGTCGTTCTGGTGGGAAATGATCTTGGTGGCGGTGGAGGCGGGGTATCCGTTCAGATCCAGCCAAAGGGGGGTATATCCCAGGGCGTGGGCGGCGGAGGCGATGGCGATGGAAATGCGGTAATGCCCGTAGCCCATACGGATGTTGCCCACGATGAGGCTCTTCTCCTCCGGCACGTCTCCCGCTCCGTCGGTGAGGACCAGATCCTTCACGCCCAGGGGGGACAGAACCGGATTGTCCCGGGTGACGAAGCGGTATTCCACTCCGCTGTCATCCCCGAATTTTCTGCGGAATTTTTCCATGCCCTTCAAGGCTTTTTTGTAATCCTTCGGGGCGATCTCGTTGCCGAATATAACCTTGCTTCTCTCCATAAAAGTCCCTCCCTTTGATGATAATAAAAACCGGAAAGCTTGACAAATCCGCGGAAAAATGATAGACTTACTATCAGGCTGATACTCAATCTATCACAATCCGGGGGATTTGTCAATATGGAGCAGGATATTCTTTACGCCCGTCATCGGGAAAGGCGCATGGAGGAGGCGGTCTATGCCGCCGCGGAGCTTTTTCTCAAAGAGGGGATCGAAAAGGTTAAAATGACCGACGTGGCGGACGCCGCCGCGATGGGCGTGGCGTCTCTCTATCGGTATTTCGGCTCGAAAAACGTGTTGGTCATCCGCGCCGGCGCCCTGTTGTGGCGGGATGTGCGCACCATGTATGAGCATCGCTTTGAGCCGTCCGTAATGGCGGGACTGACCGGAATGGAGCGGATCCGCCTTCTGTTCTCCCTGCTGGAAGAGCTGTACCGGGACCACCGTCCGTTCATTTCTCTGATCGGGCAAATCGATGATTTTCTCGCCGCCCAGGATGTACCCCGGTCGGAATTGAAACGCTATGAGGAAAGCCTGCTCAATTTTATGACGGTGTTCCTGGAGGCGTTTGAGGCGGGCGTGGCGGACGGCACCGTGCGACCGGAGGTGGATCCCGCGATCTTCTTCCGCACCGTCTGTCACAGCGCCACCGCCCTGGCGCTGAAGCTCATCCGGGGACCGCTTTTGCCCGGGGAGCACCTGGAGGACCCCGCGGAGCTGCACCTGCTTCTGGATTTTGCCCTGGCGTATCTGACGCCGGATCGGTGAAGGCGGAAACGCCCGCCGGAAGGGCGGCGCGATTTTTATAAAAAGCCTTGCTTTTCCCGGCAATTTTCGGTATGATAAAAACAGAATAGCAAAGGAGGAGGATCCTATGGAAATCACCCTTACCGAAGACAATTTCGAAACAGAAGTCTTGCAGTCCCCCGTGCCCGTTCTGGTGGATTTTTGGGCGGTTTGGTGCGGTCCCTGTCAGATGCTTTCGCCCGTGATCGCCGAGATCGCCGGGGAACAGGCGGGAAAGATCCGTGTGGGCAAGGTCAACGTGGACGAACAGCCCGCTCTCGCCAACCGTTTCGGCATCGTCAGCATCCCCACCGTCATCCTCTTTAAGGATGGCAAGCCCGCCGCGTCCTCCATCGGCTACTGCCCCAAGGAAGAACTGGAAAAAAAGTTGCTTTCCTGATGCGTACGTCTGTCCGCGAATTCGCGACAGATTTCCCGGTTCTGAACGTCCCCGTCCGGTTTTTTCGCCGGACGGGGCTTTTTTTCGCGCGAAAAGCCCTGCTTTCGCCGGGAAAAACTGTGTTTTTTTCGCTTTCCGCTTGCTTTTCTCATATACATATGATAAAATACTTTGGATAATGGGTATT
The DNA here is from genome assembly GCA_017959745.1 of Clostridia bacterium. Classification (GTDB taxonomy): domain Bacteria; phylum Bacillota; class Clostridia; order Oscillospirales; family SIG627; genus RGIG5579. Next base: position 21,820 of record JAGDAA010000083.1, on the reverse strand, counting down.
TTAGTTGAACGAGGAAGGCGGGAAGTATACAATGTTGGCTTTGTGGATCACCCTGGCGGCACTCGGTGGGATCTTTCTCATTCTTGAAGCGATCGCGTTGATCACCAGACCGGGTTCAAGATATAAAAATGATCCCGGGCAGAAAAATCCGATGGAGCGGCAGATGGTCGTTTTCGTGGCGGATGAGAGCGATCCGGAAAACGCGGACGGTGTCAGAGGTCATCTGCAAGCCGTCGGAGAATTCGAAAAGGTCAAGGGCGTTTACGTCAATATCGTCAAGCGCGCGCTGGACGTATTTGTCTCGTTCTTCGGGCTGGTCATTCTTTCCCCCGTACTCCTCGCGATCTCCATCGCCATTTTCATAGACGATCCCGGTCCGATCATTTTTACGCAGAAGAGGGTCGGAAAGGACAAGCAGTATTTCAAGCTGCATAAGTTCCGCTCCATGAAGATGAGCACGCCCCACGACGTGCCGACCCATATGCTTGAAAACCCGGAGCAGTACATCACCAGAGTCGGTCGCTTCTGCCGCCTCCACTCCCTGGACGAGCTGGTCCAGATCTGGGATATCTTCATCGGCAACCTGAGCATCATCGGTCCGCGTCCCGCGCTTTGGAACCAGGATCTCTTGACTTCCGAGAGAGACAAGTACAACGCCAACAACGTAAGACCCGGCTTGACGGGCTGGGCGCAGATCAACGGCAGGGACGAGCTTGAGATCCCCGTCAAGGCAAAACTGGACGGTGAGTACGTCAAAAAGCTGAGCTTCCGGTTTGACGTCAAATGCTTTTTCCTGACCATCAAAAGCGTGTTCAAGCACGAGGGCGTCGTGGAAGGCGGAACAGGGCGAGATAAGTCGTAATCTTTTTGCCGAGGTACTTTCGCGAGTGAGCGTTAAGGAGGTCGTCGAGTGGAATATCCCAAATACAGTGTTTTGATGTCGTTGTACGACAGGGAAGATCCGCGCCATCTGGATGAAAGCCTTCAAAGTATGGTCGGGCAGACCGTCAAGCCGGACCAGATCGTTTTGGTCAAGGACGGGCCGGTCAATCCGTCGCTTGAAGAAGTGATAGAAGCGCATAAAAAAGCGAACCCGGACCTTTTCACGATCGTACCGCTGGCTGAAAATACGGGACTTGCCAACGCTCTTAACAACGGTCTGAAGCATTGCCGGAACGAGTACGTGGCAAGGATGGACACGGACGATATCTCAATTCCGGAAAGATGTGAAAAAGAGCTGGCCGTCTTTATGGGTGACGACACCCTCTCCCTCATCGGTTCCAACGTGGATGAGTTTTCAAACGACCCCGACGTGATCCTCTCAAGGCGCGTCGTTCCCTCGTCGGAGGAAGATATCCTGAAGTTCTCCAGGAGAAGGAACCCGTTCAACCATCCGACGGTCATGTTCAAAAAAAGCGCGATCGAAGGTGCCGGCGGGTATGACGTAAACTGCAGAAGAGCGCAGGACTTTGAATTGTTCGTGACGATGCTGCACAGCGGTTATCACGCCCGGAATATAGACGAATCCCTCGTGAAGTTCAGAGCGGATCCCGACAGCTACGGCAGGAAGAAAAAGTGGTCGCACTGCAAAACGTACATTTCGGTCGTTCGCGGCTTTTGGAAAAAAGGATACAGCTCTTTGAGCGATTATCTGATCGTACTGGCGGGACAGATCACCATGTTCGTTCTGCCTAAAGGGATGACGAACCGCCTGTTCAAGAAAATGCTCCGGAAGGACTCCAAGTGAGAACGGCGTTTTTTTGAACAGACAAGGACCATCGCCGCGGCGCCGGGAGGAATCCGGCCGCGGACCGGGTCACAAATAAAAAGTTTTTGAGGAAGTAGTATGGGACAGCACCACAGAGTCCTCATCGTGGGGACCATCCCCTACAACAAGAATACCCCCTCCCGGGCGTTTGACGCGTATTTTCACAACTGGGAGAAGGAGAACATCCGTCAGGTCTTTTCCAATACCAAGACCCCGGTGAAGGGGCATTGCGCCTCCCTCTACCAGATCACGGACCAGCGCCTGCTCAAGCGGAGATTGGGAAAGCTCTCCGAGGTGGGCGTGATCTACGCCTATGACGATCTGCCCGAGGACTGGAAGGACAACGACCTGGAGGTGGGCAGCTCCTTTGTCAGTTTTCTCTATCGCTTCGGGAGCAAGGACACTCCGCTCAAATACCTGCTGCGGAAGTGGGTCTGGAAGGAGAAGTACTGGAACACCAAGCAGTTCCGGGACTGGCTGGACGAGTTTCAGCCGGAGTGCGTGTTCCTGGCGTTTTCCGACGATTTCTTCATTCCCGAGATCGCCCTGTTCGCGGCGGCGCGCTACGGCGTGCCCATCATGTCCTGCATCGGGGACGACTACTACTTCAACGACAAGTTTTCTCTGTCCCCCTTCTATTACATCTATCGGAGCAAGTACAAAAAGCTCATCCGGCGGGTCTTTGCCCACAAGGGCAGCGCCATCTACATCGGGGATAAGATCCGGGACAAGTACAACAAAGAGTTCGGGCTGAACGGGGAGACCGTCTACCTCACCTCCGACATTCAGCGCCGTCCCTTCCGCCCCGTGGACCGGGCGCATCCCCGGATCACCTACTGCGGCAACATCCGCCTGGGCAGGAACGAGTCTTTGGCGGAGATCGGCGCGGCGCTGGTGAGGATCGACCCCACCTACCGCCTGGAGGTCTATTCCGCGGAAAAGAACGAGGAGTTCATCAAGGTCCTGCGGGGCAAGCCGGGCATCGACTACAAGGGCGCCGTGCCTTACAGAGAGGTCATGCAGGTGATGCACGACAGCGACGTGGTGGTGATTGTGGAGGGCTTCAAGCCCAAGGACGTCAAGATCACGCGCTACTCCCTGTCCACGAAAGCCGCGGACGCCATGGCGACCGGGGCGCAGATCCTGGTCTACGGCTCCCTGGACTGCGGGGTCATCGAGTACATGGCCTCCACGGGATGCGCCGTGGTCTGTTCAGACAAGGCGTCGCTGGAGGAGAACGTCCGGCGCCTGATCGAAGACACCGCCCTCCAGGAGAAGCTTTACGAGCAGTCCGGGAAAATGTCTGTGGAGCATCACAGCAAAGAGCGGAACCTGACCCTTTCGGAATCAATGTTCGATCACTTGATCGAGGATGGAGACGCGTGATATGGCAAACGTTTCGGTGCTGATCAGCAGCTGCGACAAGTTCTCCGACCTGTGGGAGACCCATTTCCGCCTGTATCGGGAAAACTGGGACGGAGCGCCCTGGAAGACCTATCTCGTCACGGACAAGCCAACGGACAGGCGCTTCGACGGGGTGGAGATCATCGCGGCGGGGGAGGAACTGGACTTCCCCATGCGGATCCGTTACGCCCTGGAGCAAATCGACACGGATTACGTGCTGGTGACCCTGGACGACTACTTTCTCATCGAAAAAGCCCGCGCCGGGATCCTTTCGGAGCTGGCGGAGCTGGCGGAGCGGGAAAAGATCGACTACCTCATGCTCTACGACCGGCGGAAGACAGACCCCAAAAAGTACAAGTCCCCGGACGTTCTGGAGCCCATCGATCTGACCAAAAAATACGCCGTGACCCTGTACCCCGCCATCTGGAACAAGGACTTTCTCTACCATTCCGTAAAATCTGATCTGAGCCCCTGGCTCTTTGAGCCCTCCCTCACCGGCTACGCCCGGGAGGCGGGCGCCAACTGTCAGTTCAGCCCCGCCGGGACCTTCGTGATCCTGGACGTGGTGCGGAAGGGCAAGGTTCTGCGGAAGGCGGACCGGTATTTCAAGAAGCACGGGATCGACATCGGCGACCGGCCTTTGATCGCTCGCTCCACCGAATGGAAACTGGCGATCATGGAGCAGATCAGCTGGCACGCTCCGAAAAAGCTGTTCAGGATCCTCAAAAAGATCGCGAAAAAGTGCGGGATGAAGTTCTACAGCGAAGATTGAATAAAACGAAAAGGAACGGAAGAATGAGCGAGACGAAAAAAAGAGACCTGACCGTGGACGCCCTGCGTGGCATGGCGATGCTGATGGTGGTCCTGGGCCATACGATCACGGGCACCGTGAGCGACTCTCAGGACAGCTTTCTGTATCAGGTCATCTGGTCCCTGCAGATGCCGCTTTTCATCCTGATCAGCGGCTACTGCACCCGTTTCAGCTCTGAGCTGACCGAGCCCTCTCAGCTGGGCAGGCTCTTGGGACGCCGCACCCTGTCCTATCTTCTTCCCTGGGTGGTATGGACTTTCGGGATCAAAGGATTGTTGTTGGGCAAAACGAGGCTCCTCGATCTCAAGTGGACCCTTTGGCACATGGATTCCGGCTACTGGTTCCTCTTCACCCTTTGGACCATCTCCGTGATCTTTGCCGTGGCGCGGTACATGGGCGCCGTTCTCGGGAAGGGACGTCCCGTCCGGAGCATGGCGGTGAAGGTCTTCGTGTACCTTTTGGGGATGGGGTGCGTCGCCGGTGTGGGACTGATGTTCGGGATGTCCTTTTTGGGGACGAAGCTCACCTTGTACTATATGCCCTTCTTCTTCGCCGGGCACCTTTGGGGCGTCCTGCAGGACCGGATCCTTGCCAATAAGAACGGCCGCCTGATCGTGGATATCGCCGCGGCTCTCTTGGCATTTGTGTGGCTGGCGATCCTCCTGCGGATGGATCTGTATACCGCCGAGGATTTCGGCTTGTCCGCGGTGATCCGGGCGATCGCGTCCCTGTCGGGCTGCGCGGCGGTCTCCTTTGTCGCCGTAAAGTCAGGTCCTCTGTTCCAAAAGTTCTTCGGCTGGATCGGCGTTCACTCCCTGGCGATCTACGTTTCCCACTATATGTTCCTGATCAAGACCTTCGGAGAGGCGTCCATCAAGACCCTCGGCGGGGTTACCCTGGTGGCGGTGAACTTTGTGATCGCCGCATCCCTTGCCGCATTGACGGCGGCGCTGATCGACCGGAGCCGGACCCTGAAGCTGATCCTGTTGGGACAGCGCAAATAAGGCGTTCCCGCCTGTCTGAAAGGAAACGACATGAAAGTACTTTGGGTCTCCAATTCCCCCATCGGCCCCGCCGCCGAGATCCTCGGGGAGGAATACCGGGGGAGCAGCGGCGGCTGGATCACGTCGGAGTTCGACAAGCTGGATAAGACCGGCATGACGTTCAGCTTCCTCGCCACCCTGCCCGGGGTGAAGCCGGGCGAGATCCTGCACAAGGAAAACGGGACCGGCGCCGTCTACTGCCTCCACGCCCCGCGCCTGTCCGGGGGCGTCCGCCCGCCAAAGGACCTGCAGGAGCTGGTGCAAAAGGTCGTCGACGAGATAAAGCCGGATCTCATCCAGATCTGGGGCACGGAGACCTGGCTCTCCAACGCCGTCGCCCGCGCCGAGACTTCCGCGAAAAAAGTCATTTTCATCCAGGGTCTGATCGGCGTCCATCAGCGCTACTTGGGGGGCTACTTCAAAAACAACCTCTGCAACAGGCCTTTTTGCCGCGGGGGCAGTCTTTTGACCCGGGCGAAGGCCGTTTTGCGGAACAGGACCTTCCGGAAGCAGGCGGCGATCGAAAAAGAAACGATCTCCCTCTGCGGAAACGTGATCGTGGACAGCGATTTCGCCCGTTCCTACTGCGCCGGCATATCGGAAAACGTGCGCTGCTACACCCGCGCCTTGCTGCCCAACGAGCTGTTTTATCAGCATGACTGGTCCCCGGATACCTGCGAAAAGGACACCGTTTTCACCATCTACGGGAGCAACAGCGAAAAGGGGACGCAGAACCTTCTGTGGGCGCTTTCCCTTCTGAAGCGGAAGCACCCGCGGGTGAAGGCGGTCATCCCCGGCCCCTACCGTCTCGATCCCGAAGGAAAGCTCCTTCCCAACTCCCGCAGCGCCTTCCAGACGACTCTGTACCGCATGATCACAGCTCTTGGCTTAGAGGAGAACGTGGTCTTCCCGGGACGCCTCTCCGCTCAGCAGATGGCAGAGACCATGGAAAAGTGCGCCGCCTTCGCGAACACCTCCTGCATGGAGGTACACGCGCTCTCCCTGCGGGAAGCCATGGTGGTGGGTCTGCCCTGCGTCACTTCCCTGTGCGGCAGCGTGGGCGAATACGTAAGGCACGGGGAAAACGGCATCTTGTACCGCTATGAGGAGTTCGAGGCGCTCGCCTACCAGCTGGACCGGGTCCTGTCCGACCGGGAACTGGCGGTCCGCCTGTCCCGGGGGGCGAAAGCCACCTTTGACACGCGTGTCGAGGGATCCCTGTCCCTTTCCGAGATCTACGGCGCGCTCCTTGCAAACTGACCGAACTGAACGAGGTGATCTTTCTTGACCATATATATCTGCCTGCTGGCGTTCCTGTTCGTAGCGTATATCTACGATCATTCTCATACGAGCAAGGGCGATCCGGAAAAACGGAGCAACGCCGCTCTTCTGGCGGCGCTCGCCGCGGTCTTTCTGGTGAGCGCGTTGCGCGCCAGCTCCGTGGGCAGAGATATCCCGGGCTATAAAGAGATCTATGAACTGACCAAGGAAGTCAAGTGGAGCGATTACAACTACGTTTACTTTGAAAAGGGCTACGTGTTCCTGATGAAGGTCTGCACCTCCGTCGGGCTGGATTTCCAGGGCTTTCTGGCGGTGTGCCACTTCATCATCCTGACGCCGATCTACTTCTTCATCCGGCGCTATTCCCGGGACAAGGTCCTGTCCGTCTTCGTCTTCGTCTGCTATATGTTCTTCGAGTTCACCCTGACTGGGCTGCGGCAGGCCACCGCCATGTCCATCGCCCTGGTGGGCTTCATGGTCCTCATGAGCAAGTTCAAGGGCAGGTGGCTCTGGTTTATCAGCATCATCTTTCTGGCGGCGCAGTTCCACAAGAGCGCCTATATCTGTCTTTTGATCCTCCCGTTCCTTCTGATCCACGACATCGGCATTTTCACCCTGCTGATCGTAGCGACGTCCGCCATCAGTCTTATTGCGAGAAGGCAGGTCCTGACCCTGATCAAGTCCTTTTTCGAGAAAGAAGATATGTCCGTGGACAAGGGACTCCACATCGGTCTCAACCTCATCTTGCTGATGATACTGGCGGCGTTGTTTCTCCTGGCGCGCCGATCGAAGCCTCTGACGGGTGAAGCGCGGGAGAAAAAAGAAAAAAAGAGGCTGAGCAACGATGATCCCGATGACGTTCTCCTGATGCTCTTCATGTTATCCATCGTATTCGCGCTGGTGTTCGGCGAATCCTCCACGGCGCGCAGCTTTATGTACTACAACATGACCATCACCGTCCTTCTGCCCAATTCCATGAAAAAGATCTCCGGAGGCAATTATCTGCTTGTGGGTCTTTTCATGATCGCCGCCCTCATCGCATTCTTCTTCTACAACTCTCTGTCCGGAGGAAGCTTCGATATCACCCCCTACCGTTTCTTCTGGCAGCCCGCGGGCGTTTGATCCGCCTGCCGCGTCATCGGTCCGGGGAGAGCGTGTCAGCAAAGGGACAAATCTTGAAACGGAGAATTGATCTATGACAAAGCTTGTGATCATCAACCACACCTTCCAGAAGCCGGAGTTCTATAAGCGCTGGGAGGTCCTCTCGGACCGCCACGAGGACCTGGACATCACCCTGCTCGCCCCGGGCAAATGGGAATGGGGCAAAGAAAAGACGTTGACCTACGGTCACGTGGACGTGCGTCAGGGCGTGGTCGTGGATAAACCGCGCTTCCGCATCCGCCTGATGCAGGTGGAGGACCGCTCCATGGGGGAATATGGCTCCAAGGATATTGAAAAGGAGATCCTTTCCATCCGTCCGGATCTGACTTACTTCATCGGCGGGCACACCGCCTATCCCCTCATGCAGATCTTAAAGCTCCGGGCGAAGAATAAATGCCTGCGGGATATGAAGGTCGCCGCCTTCAGTATGCGGGGACACACCCCCACCGTGGATTTCAAACAGAGCGACCCCGGGCTCAAAAAGTACGTGAACTACCTGGGGAAAAAAGTGATACTCGGCCCCAGGCTCGCCCGCTTCAACCGGCAGTGCGACGCTGTTTTCTGCCACTACCCCGCGGCGCTGAAGGCGTTCCGCGCCGACGGCTTTACGGGGCCCGTGTATATGCAGACTCAGGTGGGCGTGGACCCGGACGTGTTCTATCCCTCGCCGGAGGCCCGGGCGAAGATCCGGGAGAAATACAAGATCGGGAACGCCTTCCTCTTCGGCAGCGCCTCCCGCTTCCACTACTCCAAGGGCTTGTCGGAGATCATCCGCGCCCTGCCCGACGAGGGCAACTGGAAGTATCTCATGATGGGCTGGGGCAGGGACGACGAGGTGGAGACCGTCAAGAAGGAGATCGCCGCCAGGGGGCTGGAGGATAAAATCATCCTCACCGGCTTCATCGACAACTGGACGGACATGGCGGAGCATTGGAACGCTCTGGACTGCGCCGTCCACACGCCCCTGACCACCCTCCGCTGGGAGGAGACCTTCTCCCTGGCGCTGGTGCAGGCGATGATCACGGGCCTTCCCGTGATCGGCAGCTCCTCCGGCTCCGTGCCCTATCAGATCGGGCCGGACGGGATCATCGTGCCGGAGGGGGATATCACCGCCCTGCGGGACAAGATGATGGAGATGATGGCGGACCCGGAGAAGGGGAAGGCCATCGGCGCCAAGATGCGGGAGCGCGCTATGAACTGCTTCAACATCTACCACCTGGACGAGCTTTTCTACCTCACCGTGAAGGACCTTTTAAGCGGGGTCTACGACGAAAACAAAGTGGATATGGCGACCTTCCGGGCGTAACGCCCGGCAGCGTCCCGCAGGAGGAAGTATGTCGCTGAGATCTTTATGGCAGCGTTTCCGGACGGCGAAGCTGCGCTCCCACAGCAACCGGGAGCTGCGCGGCGCCGTCAAGGGAAAGGATAACTTCGTGTTCGGGCACATCGACGTGGTGTCCCCGGAAAAGTTCACCATGGGCGACGGCTGTTCCTTCAACCACGGCTGTTACGTCCACGCGGGGAACGGCGTCGCCTTCGGGAACGACGTCACAGTGTCCGCCAACGCCTGCGTCATCTCCACGGGGATCGACTACAAGGCGTGGGCGGCGGGCAGAAAGCGCCACGTTTCCGAGGGGAAGGTCACCATCGGGGACCACGTTTGGATCGGCGCCAACGCCACGGTCCTCCCCGGCGCCTCCATCACCGGACCGTACGTCATCGTGGCGGCGAACGCGGTGGTGAAGGGTACTTTCACGCAGGATCACTGCATCCTGGCGGGGGATCCGGCGAAGATCGTCAAGACCTTCGAAGGCAACGAATAAGGAGGATACCATGGATGAGATCAAGGTCAGCGTAATTTGCGCGGCGTACAATCATGAAAAGTATATCGAGGACGCCATCCGCGGCTTTCTCAAACAGAAGACGAATTTCAAATTCGAGGTTTTTATCCACGACGACGCTTCCACGGACAATACGGCGGCGATCATCAAAAAGTACGCCGATCAGTACCCGGAGCTGATCCGCCCGATTTTCCAGAAAGAAAATCAGTACTCGCAGCACATTTCGTTTTTCAAAAATGATATTCTTCCCCTTGCCCGGGGAAAGTATCTTGCCGTCTGCGAGGGCGACGATTACTGGGTGGATGAGAATAAGCTGCAAAAGCAGGCGGACTATCTGGACGCCCACCCGGACTGCTCCTTCTGCTGCGGCGCCTGCCTGGAGGTGAACCTGGATGGAACGACCAGGCGGGAGCTGCACCCCTTCGACCGTGCCGGGGAATACACCATGAATGACTTTCCCTATATAAAGACCAACATCCCCACCGCGACGATGATGTATCGGATTGAATATGTGGATCTCCAGGGCATGAAGTTTTCATCTCATACCAGAGGCTTTCACATCGGAGCCAAGCCCCGCCAGATGTTCCTTTTGACCAAGGGATCTATGTACTATGACGACAGTATTCTGAGCGCCTATCGGATCGGGAACTCTCAGTCCTGGATGGGACAAATGCTGAAAGCCAACGTGGAGACCCGGGTCCGCTCTTTGGACGCCTCCGTCAAGATGATGAAATGCTTTGACGAGGAAACGGAAGGAAAATACCATGACGCGGTGGAGTTCATGATCCGGGAGCAGGAGTTCGCCAAAGCGCGCCTTCTGTTGGATTACCCCACCATCCGCGACAAGAAGAACAAATACTTCTACGACAAGATGAGCAGAAAGGACAAGCTCAAGCTCTGGATGCAGCGCAAGACGCCCCGGCTCTACGCGCTTGTGATGAAGAGACGCAGTGCGTGATCTCCTTTCCGCTTTATGAAAGAACCTTTTCACTCTGATCTCGGAGGCAAAACCAAGTGAGTAAAACAAGTTCCGGCAGTGTTTTTACCAATATGATCTGGCGCTATCTGGAGCGCCTGGGCGCCCAGGGCGTGTCTTTCCTCGTTTCCCTGGTGCTGGCGCGCCTGCTGGACCCCACGGTCTACGGCACGGTGGCGTTGGTGACCGTCTTCAATACCATCCTGCAGGTCTTTGTGGACAGCGGCTTCGGAAACGCGCTGATCCAGAAGAAGGACGCGGACGATCTGGACTTTTCCACCGTGTTCTTCTTCAACGTCGCGGCGTGCTCCGTGCTGTACCTGGTGATGTTCTTCGCCGCCCCTTTCATCGCCGCGTTCTATGAAAACGAACAGCTGACCCCCCTGGTGCGGGTGGTGAGTCTGACCTTGGTCATCTCCGGGGTGAAAAACGTCCAGCAGGCGTACGTTTCCCGTCACCTGCAGTTCAAGAAGTTCTTCTTCGCCACCCTGGGCGGCACCCTCGGCGCGGCGGTCCTGGGCATTTGGATGGCGTTTCGGGGCTACGGCGTCTGGGCGCTGGTGGCGCAGAACCTGTTCAATCAGACGGTGGATACCCTCATCCTCTGGATCACCGTGAAGTGGCGTCCCAAGTGGATGTTCTCCTTCAAGCGGTTGAAAGCGCTGTTCTCCTACGGATGGAAGCTGCTCGTGAGCAGTCTGCTCAACACCACCTACACCAAGATCCGGCAGCTCATCATCGGCAAGGTCTATACCGAGGCGGATCTCGCCTTTTACAACAAGGGCGACTACTTCCCCCACAATATGACCACCAATATCAACACCACCATCGACAGCGTTCTCTTCCCGGTGATGGCGAAGGAGCAGGACGACCGGGAAAACGTCAAAGCCATGGTGCGCCGCGCCATCAAGACCAGCACCTATATCCTGGCGCCGGTCCTCTTGGGGCTCGCCGCCGTCGCCACCCCCCTGGTGCGGCTGCTCCTTACGGAGAAGTGGATGGGCTGCGTGTTCTATCTGCGCATCTTCTGCATGGTGTACCTCTTGTATCCTTTGCAGACCGCCAATCTCAACGCCATCAAGGCGATGGGCAGGAGCGATCTGTTCTTAAAACTGGAAATAATGAAGAAAGCGGTGGGCTTGACTGCCATGCTCGCCACCATTTTTATCAGCGTGGAAGTGATGACCATCAGCTTTCTGGTGACGACTGTGATCTCCTTCCTCATCAATTCCTTCCCCAACCGCAAGCTTCTGAAATACACCGCCCGGGAGCAGATCCTGGATATCCTGCCCAACCTGGCGCTCGCCGGCGGCATGGCGCTCGTCTGCTTCGCCGTCCAGTTCATCGGCCTGAGCGACATTCTGACTTTGGCGATCCAGGTGCTTTTGGGCGTGGGGCTCTACGTGGGCGGCTCCATCCTCTTCAAGCTGGACAGCTTCCATTACGTTTTGAACTTGCTCAAGAGGTTTCTGAAAAAAAGAAAAAAAGTGCAATAGAGGACAAGTAACATGAAAAAGCTGATGATCCTGGGCGGGACCCGCTATGCCTTACCCGTTATTAAAGCGGCGCACGAGCTGGGGTTGTACGTCATCACGGCGGATTATCTGCCCGACAACGTGGCTCATAAGTATTCGGACGAATACTGCAACGTGAGCATCACGGATCTGGAGGCGACCCTTGCGGTCGCGAGGGAACGTAAGATCGACGGCGTGATTTCCTTTGCCTGTGATCCCGGCGTGGTCACCGCCGCATATGTTGCCGACCGGATGGGCTTGCCTTCTCCCGGCCCTTATGAGTCCGTGTGTATCCTGCAGAACAAGGGAAGATTCCGCGCTTTTTTGGCACAGAACGGTTTTCGTGTTCCTACGGCAAAGGGATACTCCCGCGTGGAAGATGCCGTAAAGGACGTCGATCTGTTCCATTGGCCGGTGATCGTCAAACCGACGGATTCCGCCGGAAGCAAGGGCGTCGCCCGGGTTGACGATCCCGCTCAGCTCCGAGACGCCATCTCCCACGCGCTTTCCTTTTCCCGGGGCAATGAGTTTATTATCGAGGATTTCATCACGCAGAAGGGATACTCTTCCGATACGGACAGTTTTTCGGTAGATGGGAAATTGAAGTTCGTTTCCTTTGACTGCCAGCGCTTTGACACGGACGCGGAGAATCCCTATACCCCCGCCGCATACAGCTGGCCGGCGTCATTATCCAATGAGAGCCAACGGGAACTGACAGGAGAGATCCAACGCCTTTTGACCTTGCTTCACATGGGGACTTCGATTTATAATATAGAGACTCGGGAGGATCTGTCCGGCAAACCTTTCATCATGGAGTGCTCCCCCCGGGGCGGCGGAAACCGCCTGGCGGAATGTTTGGAGTATGCCACCGGCGTAAAACTGGTGGAGAACGCGGTGCGCGCCGCTATGGGTATGCCCATCGTCGGCGTGGAACAGAAACCGTACAACGGATGTTGGGCGGAGGCGATCCTCCATAGCAAAAAGCCGGGTGTCTTTGATTCTCTGTGGATCAGCGAGAAGATCGAAAAGGCGGTTTTCCAACGGGATCTCTGGATCGAAAAAGGAACGAAGGTCGGCGGCTTTTCCGACGCCCACGAAGCGATCGGCACCCTGGTTCTGAGATTCGAGGATGAGGACGCTCTACAAACCGTCATGAGTGATATCGGCAGCTTTGTCAAGGTCGTTTTGCAATAGAACGACGGCGCGTAAAAACAGTTGACACGGGCGGCTTTGTGTCGTAATATCGGATCAAATTGGGGGATGCTTACTTTGAAGAAGTTTGAAGGAAAAACATTTCTGATGCTCGGGACCAGTATTTTGGCGGTGGACGCCGTGAAATACGCCCGGGAAAACGGCGCGTATACCATCGTGACTGACAATCTGCCCGTAGAGCGGTCCGAGGCAAAGCGCTTCGCCGACGAGATCCTGAATGTCAGCACGGCGGAGACAGAGACCCTGATCGCATTTTGCCGTGAAAGACGCGTGGACGGCGTTTTTGCCGGGGTCAGTGAGTTCAATCTGCTTCAGGCACAGAAGATCAGCGAGGCGCTGGGATTGCGGTTCTATTTCAACCGGGAACAGTGGGACCGCATTGAAAAGAAGGATCAGTTCAAAGCACTTTGTGAAGCAAACGGTGTGAATGTCCCGAAGGCATTTTTCGTTGGAACAAGGGCAGATTTTGATTCTTTTGACCCTGCAGGGATCACGTTTCCCGTGATCGTCAAACCGGTGGACGGTTGTTCCTCCATCGGTATCTCTATCTGCGCGGACCGGAAGGAATTGGAGCGTGCGGTGAAAGCGGCGTTTGAGGCCTCCGGATCGGGAAGGGCTTTGATCGAAGAATATATTGACGGCCACGAATTCGCCGTACACTATACCATCTGCAACGGAAAGGCGGCTCTGGCGTCTGTGGACAACCGTTATTCCCTTGCTATGCACGAGGGTAACGTGACCACCATCCCCATGGGTCGCGTCTTTCCTTCCTATTTTAAGAAGTTGTTCCTGGAGAAGGCGAACCAAGGGCTTCTGTCCCTTTGTGAAAGCATCGGTCTGAAAGTCGGCATCATCTTCGTCCAGGGTATGTTTGACGAAAAAAAGCAGGTATTTTACGCTTTTGAGGCAGGTCTTCGTAGCGCCGGGGAGGCACCCTGCCGTTTTCTGGAAAAGCTGACCGGCCAAAACCAGTTCTATATGTTGATCGACTATATCCTGCTGGGGAAAACCGACTATGACCTTTCCAGGGAGGATCCCATGCTGGAGGGTCACTGTTGCGCGCTCATCGCCTTCGGGACCCCCGGCGGTACCGTCGCCCGTATCGACGGCTTTGAGGAAGCGCTGGCGCGTCACCCCGAGATCGTTCGGTATGAGCGCCGGTATTCCGTGGGGGACACCATCCCCGTGGGGGATACGCTGAAGCAGATCTTTCTCCGCTTTGTGATCATTTGCCGGGATAGGGACGATCTTGCCCGGATCATCCGGGATCTGAACGAGGAGCTGCATGCCATAGATACCGAGGGGCAGGAAATGCTGCGCTCCCTGGACCCCGAGCGGATCTATCGTTTAAGCTGAGAATTCGGTATGAAAACACTGTTGATCATCGGTGCCGCCGGGTATTTGGGCAGTCACCTGGTCCGCTACGCGGCGGAGCGTACGAACTACACTGTTCTCGCCTCGGATCTGGACAAGAGCAGGATCCCCGCCGGGGCAAACGTTACACCGCTTTCCAATGAAGAGCTGTTTCAACATCCGCTGCTCTGCGATTTGGCTGTCAACTGCGCTTTTTCCCGCGGAAACGACGTAGCGGGTCTTGTTTCCGCTTTGCGTTTTAACGAGAGACTTGTTTTAAAGATGAAAGAAGGAAGATATCCCGTCGTCAATATCTCTTCTCAGGGATTATACAAGCCTTTGGAGGCAGGAAACTTTGCCGATGAAGATGGGGAGATCCGACCGGTAGATATGTACGCTCTGGGCAAATTCGCTCAGGAGAGGCTATTCACTTCCAATCTCGGCGACCGAGTCACCAATATCCGCATGGCAAGCCTTGCCGCCAACGCGCGTTTTTTGGTCTTCTTCGTGGACAGCGTCATGCAGGGACGCGCCATTACCGTGACCGCGCCGAACCAATATGCATCTCTCCTGGACGTGGAAGACGCTGTGACCGGTATTTTCGGGATCTGCGCCCTTTCCGAAAACGAACGGAAATCAATTTATAATCTTGGAACGGGCAAGCAGTATTCCATTCTTCGCCTGGCTGAACTGGTCAATGAAACGGGAACGGAAAGGGGTTATCCTCCCGTGGAGATCCGTGTGGAGGACAAAGGCAATACCGCCGCCGCCGGCATGGATCCCGCTCGATTGATGCAGGATACCGGCTGGCGACCTGAGATCGAAATGAAAGAAACCATCCGTAGGATGTTTGAGAACAGAGAGGAAATGAACCATGACTGAAGCGGAGAGGATCCTTGCGTCCGGATTGATCCCGAAGGATTATCTGAAACCTGAGGAAAAGTGCGGCTTTTACATTTCGGAAGAACGCAAAAAACTGTTTGCGGTACTTCTGGAAATGCTTTATCAATATGACTGGGTCTGTAAAAAATACGGGTTGACCTACTTTATGATCTACGGCTCCCTTCTCGGCGCGGTCCGGCACAAGGGTTTTATCCCGTGGGACGACGACCTGGACGTCTGTATGCCCCGGGAAGATTACGAGAAGTTCATCAAGCTCCAGTCTGAATTCAAGGAGCCTCTTTTCCTGCAAACACCCTACACGGATAAGAACTATTTTTACACCCCCGCCCGGATCCGGAATTCCAATACCTGCGCGGCGGTAGAGCTGTTCCGGCATATGGACTACAATCAGGGCATTTGGTTTTCCATTTTTCCGCTGGATCGCTGGGCAGACGATTGGGGCGAGGATCGCTATCTGGAGATCCGCAAGCTCGTTATGCACAACTCCACTTTCATGCGCTCAAAGAATCCTGACCTGGATCCGAAGAACGCCGCCCGGGTCGCTGAGTGGAGAAAGCAGAACCGGGATCCTTTGAGGGATTATGAAGAGATCCAGCGCCTGGCTTCCGCCTGCCGCGATCCCAATACCAAATACGTGATGACCGCCGTCATCACGATGGGACAGTATAAGGAGAAACTTCTGCCCGCGCAGTGCTTTTCCTCCGCGACAGAGCTTGATTTTGAAAGCATCAAGGTATCGGCTCCCGTGGGTTACCGGGAATTGCTTACTCGGTGGTACGGCGATTTTATGCAGTTCCCGCCTGTTGAACAACGCGGGTTAGATCATGCGGACGCGCATTTTGACGCCGATATCTCTTACAAGGATTATCTGAAAAAACAGGGCGTCGTGCATTGAATCCAAATAGAAAAGGATAGACGACTCATAGTATGAAGATCATTGAGATAAAGAAAGAGATCAACTGGGGCTTTTGGCTGCTGGGCAAACCGCTTCTCGTGAAAAAGAAATATTTTGGGATGATCTCGGAAAACCTGTCTGTAGAGGATGAGGACGACCCGGGAGAGGTCCGTTTTCTGCCGATGGATGAGGACCTCATTTCAAAGTGCGACGGCATAAACGGCTACAAGATCAAAGCGCTTTATAATAGCGATAAGGACAAGGGCTTTTCCGGGATCGCCATGGCGGACGGGGAGGAGATCGTCGGGTTCATCTGCGGATCTCATTCTCTGTCTTACGCATGGAAATATCCGGATCTGAAGGGAGATTCATTTTATATCAAGTACGTTTTTGTCGATCCGAACTACCGTGGGAAGCATTATGCCCGCAGACTGATTCGGAAACTGGATGAGCAATGCCATGAAGCCGTTTACACCCTTATGGTCAGGGAAGACAACACAAACGCGATCAGAGCGTATGAAAAAGTTGGGTTTGAGAAAGCGTTTCTCCGGAAGTTCTTCGTGTTTCCTTTGATCCATAAATCGCTCTTTTATTCCTACAAGAATTACAAAAAAAGACAAAAAAGTGGTTTATAACATGAAACGATTTGGAACGATCAGTTACAACATTTACTGCAATTTTACAAATTACGGTTCAGCCCTGCAGACGTGGGCGCTGCATCAGGCGATCAAAAAAACGGGCAATACCCCCGTTCTGGTGGACTATTGTCCCGATATCCTCGCGGATAAGGATCCCTTGAACCCATTCGGTAATATGTGGGATAAGGATGAGGAATCCAAGCGTATGGTGGAACTGACCATGCCTGCGATCCGAACGAACTATGAAAAGTTTGACCGCTTTTATCGGGAGCGCTTTACCAGGACGAAGGATTCGTATACGTCCCGTAATTTCCGGGAGATTGCAAAAGAGAAGCTGGATGGATTCGTATGCGGGAGCGATACGATCTTTTGCCCCGATGAATTCGGCTTCGACGACGGTTTTTACGCTCAGTATCCGGAAATGCGTGGCAGATCCGTTTCCTACGCCGCCAGCTTCGGCGACCCTCATTTTTCCGAAGAAGACTATGCGACATTGAATGCCCGGCTCCAAAACTTCAAAGCGCTCGGGATCCGCGAAGAACAAATGATACCGTATTTGAGGGAGCACACGGCGGTCCCGGTGGAGCGGACGATCGATCCCACCCTTCTTTTAACGGCAGATGAGTATGAGCCGATCACCGCTTCGCTCCAAATGAAAGAAAAGTACCTTTTGGTATACGCCAGGCGGTATTCCCCCCGCATGGAGGACTTCGCGGAAAGGCTCGCCCGTCAAAACGGATGGAAGATCGTGGATATCAGTCTTCGTGCCGTCAACGCCGAACGCGGACATGTCATGCGGTATGACGCCGGAGTGGAGGAGTTTCTCTCTCTCGTCAAGAACGCGGAATACGTGGTGACGAACTCCTTCCACGGCATGATCTTCAGCGTTCAGTTCAGACGCCCATTCGTGGTTTTTTCTCGGGAGCAGTGCGACAATAAGATCGAGGAACTGCTAAACCTGTTCGGGATCCGTGACCGGATGCTGATCACGGGGGCAGAGACCTTTCGGGAAATTGATTATGACGCAGTACACAGCAACATTGCTGTTGCCGGAAAACGATCCTTTGAGTTTTTGATGAAGGAATTGACTCTGTAAACACATGAAAAAGGAGAGCGACGATGCCCAAATACGTGACGAATAGCATTTTGATGAATCTGCTGGCTCAATACGGAGTGAAGCATCTTGTCTTGTCTTCCGGAGCGCGAAATATCCCGTTTGTCAGCACGGTCGAAAACGATCCCCGGTTTACCTGCTACTCCGTGGTGGATGAACGAAACGCGGCTTTCTTTGCTTTGGGGATCAGTCAAAAGCTGAATGAGCCGGTCGCGATCGCGTGTACTAGCGGGACCGCTGCGTCCAATTATCTGACCGGGGTCACGGAGGCGTTTTACGCCCATGCCCCCTTGGTGATCCTGACCTTTGACAGGAGTCCGTACGCCCTTCACCAGATCGAAACGCAAAAGATCGATCAGCCGGCGATTTTTGAAAGCGTCGTCAAAAAGACGGCTGACCTTCCGTTGATCAAGGATGAAGATGATATCTGGTATTGCCAGCGCCTTATCAATGAAGCGCTGATTGCCATGCGGCAGCACCGGGACGGACCTGTCCATATAAACATCCCGCTGGTCGGCGATCAGAACAAGCTGGTTGAGGAAAGCGTGAACAGGGACACGTTGGAAAACGTGAACGTGATCGACTATGTCTTTCAGGATGAAGAGAAGTTCCGTTTGTATGCAGAACGTCTCCGGAACAAGAGGGTCCTGATCGTTATGGGACAGAACATCCCTTTGGACCCTGAAACAAAGGAAGCGGTCAGGGCGTTTTGCAAAGCGTTCCGCACACCTCTTCTGGCGGATAATCTTTCTAACTTTCGCTGCAATGAAATGGTCTTTTCCGAAGGCGTGATCAAGGCGTTGAACAAAAAGACGATCGGCAAGTACGCGCCGGATATCGTGATCTCTTTTGGCGCAAACTTCCAGGAGCGGATCAAGGATCTGCTGCGCGCTCATCGCGACCGCATCGTCCATTGGTCGATCGATCCGGAGGGCGTCGTCCGGGACGTGTTCAAGTGCCAGCGGGCGCTGTTTGAGTGTACGCCCCTGTCTTTTTTCAAACAAATGAACTCTTTTGCCGCCGGCTCGTGCGACGAAAGGTATCTGAATGAGTGGAAAGAGTTGGAAGACGCCCTTGTCATGCCCGATTTGCCTTTCTCCAATTTTTATGTTGTCCGGGAGTTCAGCAAGATGATCCCCGCCGGCTCGATCCTTCACACCGCCATTTTGAACTCGACCCGCTTGATGCAGTTTTTCAAACTGGATGAAAGCATTACCTGTTTCAGCAACGTGAACGCGTTCGGGATCGACGGATGCCTTCCCACCTTTATGGGGCAGGCGGTTGTTTCGGATCAGTTGGCATTCCTGGCGATCGGCGATCTGAGCTTCTTCTACGGTATGAACGCCGCGGCGATCGAGGCGAGAAAGAAGAATATCAGGATCCTGGTGATCAACAACGGCGGTGGCGCCGAGTTCCATATCATGCCCGACAGCAATTCCATCCCCACGATCGATTGGCATATCGGCTGCGCCCATGACCGTTCCGTTAAGGGATGGGTCGAATCCTTGGGATACGAATATTTGAGCGCCCATAACAAGGACGAACTTTCCGAAGCGCTTGTGTCTTTCGTTTCTCCGGATCATGACTCTCCTGTTGTCCTCGAGACTTTTACCGCCATGAAAGAAGACGGGGAGTTGACGTTGTCGGTTTACAGAGAACTTGAAAAATGTATCAAGCCCATTGTTGAGCGTCAGCTTTGAAGGAGGCAAATATGGACTTGTTTGACATTGAGATCCCCGTATGGAAACAAACGGTTTTGTCCGGGAAAACAGCCGTTGTTACCGGAGGAACGAGCGGCATTGGCTATTCGATCGCAGATACGTTTCTTCATGCCGGATGCGGCAGCATTGTTATTACGAGCCGAAGCCGGGACAGGTTGGATGATTCCATCAAAAGACTGCGGGAAGGACATCCGGAGAGCGCCGACGGCATTCATGGCGTTTTACTGGATCTGGAAAAAACTGATAGTTTCTGTGATTTCTTTCAAGCCGTTCTTGATTGCTTGAGAGGGAGCAGCATCGATATCTGGGTGAACAACGCAGGGATCTATAGGGGAACAAAGTTTGGCAGCGTATCCGATGATGACTGGAACGCATTGATGGATACAAATCTCAAAGCGCAGTTTTTTATCTCACAGTTGGTAGCAAATCATATGGTCGAGAAGCAAACGCCGGGCAACATATTGAACATTTGCTCATCATCATCGTTCAGACCTTCTGTCGATCCATATATGCTTTCAAAACTGGGTATGAGCGGGTTGACGCTCGGGATGGCAAAAAAACTCATCACTTATGGTATTGTCGTTAACGGGATCGCTCCCGGCCCAACATTCACGCCGATGCTGCACAAAGAAGAAGGCGACAGCATCCAACACGGAGGAGTGCCCGCAGGGAGATACGTTCTTCCCCAGGAAGTTGCAAATCTTGCCGTTTTTCTAACATCTCCAATGGGCAGGATGATCGTCGGAGATGTGGTCAAAATGACAGGCGGATCCGCAGTTACAACATTTGATGACGTTAGATATTGATTTTGGAGGGGCTATGATAAATTTCACCGTTGGTCCCGTTATGTGCAGCGAAGAGGTTTGCGCCGTTGGCGGCGAGCAGGTCCCTTATTTCAGAACTCCGGAGTTTTCGGAGATCATGTTTGAGAACGAATCGTTAATACTGAAGTTTTCAAAGGCGCCGAAGGGCTCCAAGGCGGTGTTCATGACGTGTTCCTCCACCGGTTCCATGGAAGCGGCGGTCATGAACTGCTTTTCTTCCCGGGACAAGGTGATCGTGATCGACGGAGGCAGCTTCGGTCACCGCTTTGTGAAGTTATGCGAGATCCACGACGTCCCTTATGACGCCGTCACGCTTGAACCCGGTCAAAGCTTGACGAAAGAGCGCTTGTATGAGTATGACGGCTCTGGATACACAGGTTTACTCGTCAATATTGACGAGACTTCGACCGGCGTCCTCTACGATTCGGAAATGATCGGTGAGTTTTGCAGAAAGAACGGCTTGTTTTATGTGTGCGACTGCGTCTCCGCGTTTCTTGCAGACCCCTTTGACATGGCTCGGTGCGGAGCAGATGTGATGATCACGGGTTCGCAGAAAGCTCTTGCGTGTCCTCCAGGCGCTTCCGTTATCGTCCTGTCGCCCCGCGGCGTGGAACGGGTCAAAAACGCGCAGGTAAGATCTATGTATTTTGACCTTGCAGATTCATTAAAAAACATGGAACGGGGGCAGACGCCCTTTACACCCGCCGTGGGGATCCTGCGACAGATCCACGCTCGTCTGTCGGAAATCGAAAGGGCGGGCGGCGCGGACGCGGAGATCGCCCGTGTTGCATCCCAGGCGGCGGATTTCCGAAGAAAGATCAAGGAATTGCCGTTTGAATTTGTGTCGAGATCTCCCGCCAACGGCGTAACGCCGGTCCATCCGCTGCACGGGGACGCCTATGAGATCTTTACGGAGTTGAAGGATCACTACGGGATCTGGATCTGCCCCAACGGGGGAGAGATGAAGAACACCGTGTTCCGCGTCGGACATATTGGGTGTTTGACCCACGAGGATAATACGACGCTGATAAACGCTTTGAGGGATCTTCAGCTTAGAGGGAAGCTATAAAGGAGTCGTTTTACGGAGAAGATATGGTCAAAGTTATTACTTACGGAACGTATGATATGCTCCACTATGGGCATATCCGCCTCCTGGAGCGGGCGAAGGCGCTGGGGGATTATCTCATCGTGGGTGTTACCAGCGATGATTATGATAAGACGCGAGGCAAGATCAACAATCAGCAATCTCTAATGGAACGGGTCGCCGCGGTCAAGGAGACCGGGCTTGCCGATGAGATCGTCATTGAAGAGTATGAAGGACAAAAGATCGACGACATTCGCCGCCTCGGCGTGGACATTTT
>JAGDAA010000082.1 GCA_017959745.1 Clostridia bacterium | reverse complement strand
GCTACGAGCCTGAGATCGGCGTCCCCGCTCCCGGTCATTTGAATTTTGAGGATCTGGCGGCTTTCGGCAAGTCCCGCCTGGACCTGGGCGCTACCCTCCTGGCGGACCTTGAGCCGGATCTGTCCCGGACCGCCGCCATTCTCTTCACCTCCGGTACCACCGGCACCGCCAAGGGCGTTATGCTCTCCCACACCAGTCTGGTGGCGGCGATCAACGCCTCCTACAATATGACCAATTTCCACGAGAAGGACGTGATCGTCTCCGTCCTCCCCGTGCATCATACCTATGAAATGACCTGCGGCATCCTGACCCCCATCCTCATCGGATGCACCGTCTGTATCAACGATTCCTTAAAGCGTGTGGTCAAGAATTTCCAGCTCTTTCACCCCACGGGTCTCGTTTTGGTGCCGCTGTTCGTCTCCACCCTGTATAAGAAGGTGTGGGAAACCGCGAAAAAATCCGGTAGAGAGCGGCTTCTGAAGGGCAGTATCGCCGCCTCCGGCATCCTGCGGAAGGTGAAGATCGACCCCCGCAAGCTCTTCTTCAAGAGCGTCAGGGACGCCTTCGGCGGGAAGCTGGAGCGCATCATCTGCGGCGGCGCCCCCATGGAGGCAAATCTCGTCAAGGAGTTTGATGATTTCGGCATCGCCCTCTGCCAGGGCTACGGCATCACCGAATGCGCTCCCCTTATCGCGGTCTGTCCCGAAAAGGCTAACCGCGCCGGCTCCGTGGGTCTGCCCGTTCCCGGGCTGGAGGTCCGCGTCGACAAGGAGGAAGGGGAGGACTACGGGGAAATCGTAGTCAAGGGTCCCAACGTGATGCAGGGCTATTTCGGGGATGAGGAAGCCACCCGCGCCGTACTGGAGGAGGACGGCTGGTTCCACACCGGCGACTTCGGCTATCAGGATGAGGACGGCTATCTCTACGTCACCGGCAGAAAGAAAAACGTCATCGTTCTGGACAACGGCAAAAACGTCTTCCCCGAGGAGATCGAGGAATACCTGGAAAAGATCGATCTCATCTGCGAAGTGGCGGTCATCGGGCGCCGGAACGACGAGGGCGCCGTCACCGTCACCGCCTGCGTCTATCCCGATTTTGCTAAGGCGAACGAACTGGGGCTGGGAGAGGATCTCAACGCCATCGGCGCCGCGCTGACAGAGGATATCGCCGCTTTGAACCGCACCCTGCCCGCCTTCAAGCAGATCCGGGGCGTGGAGCTGCGCCGCACGGAATTTGATAAAACCACCACGCATAAAATCAAACGGTACAAATTGGAACAGTAATCGCGTAAGGAGAAAAAAGCTATGTTTGAAGAACTGAAAGCCATCCTCACCGGAGAATTGGAAGTGGATCCCGCCCTGGTCACCCCCGAGGCGGAGTTTGTAAACGATCTGAAACTGAATTCCCTGGAGATCGCCGATTTCATCGTGATGTGCGAAGAGAAGTTCGGCATCGAGGTGGAGGAAGAGGACATCCATTCCATCCTCACCATCCAGGACCTGTGCAACTACATTGCCGAGCGCACCTGAGAAAAACACGTTAGCCGTCGTCCTGGTGGAGCCGGAGATCCCGCAGAATACCGGGAATATCGCCCGCACCTGCGCCGCTACCGGTACCGCGCTCCATCTCATCCGCCCTTTGGGTTTTGAGATCTCCGACCGCTATCTCAAGCGGGCGGGGCTGGACTACTGGCAGTACTTGGACCTGACGGTTCATGACAACCTGGCGGATTTCTTCCGCGCCAACCCCGGCGCCTACTGGTTTTTCACCACCAAGGGAGAACGGCGCTACGACCAGGCGCGCTTTTCCGGAAAGACCTATCTCTTTTTCGGTAAGGAAACGAAGGGACTGCCGGAGGATCTTCTCCGGGCAAACCGGGATACCTGTCTTCGCCTGCCTATGCGGGACAGCATTCGCTCCCTCAATCTTTCCAACTCCGTGGCGATCGCCGTTTACGAAGCCCTGCGGCAGTGGGATTTTGAGGGGTTTCAGCTTCGGGGCAGTTTCCCCGGGGAGGATTGACTATGAAAAAGTGGGGAAAGTTCATTCTATTGTTCCTGACCCTGGCGACACTGGTTTTTATTTTCTCCAATTCTCTGCGGACCGCTTCCGTCTCCAATGAGCAGAGCGGCAGGATCACCTCCTTATTTTCGGAGATTTACCGCTTTATAACCGGTAAGCTCGTCCCCCCCGCCCGGCTCACCCACACCGTCCGCAAGGTTGCCCACTTCGTTGAGTTCGCCCTTTTGGGCTTTCTCGGTGCGAGCAGTGCGGCGTCTTTCTTCGGCGAACTCCGGGGCAGGGTGTATATGCTTTTGTTCTGGGGCCTCATCGTTGCTTTGCTGGATGAGTACCTGCAGCGTTTTTCCAGGGGCCGCTCCCCTCAGGTCTCGGATATTTTTTTGGACTTCACCGGGTATCTGTCGGGCTTTGCCCTCGCCTGTCTGATCACATTCTTGCTTAAAAGGAGAAGGAGTAAACATGGAGTGGGCGTTTCTCTCGATTGACCTGATCATCCCTCTGGTCCTGATCGCTTTCGGACTGTCCGCCAAAAAGGTGGCGTTGGGCAGGATCAATTTCTGGATCGGCTACCGTTCCGCGCGTTCCGTCGCCTCCCGGGAGGCGTGGGAATTTGCCAATCTGCTGGCGGGCAAGGTTATGCTCTGGGAGGGGCTTTCCCAGCTTGTTCTCTCCCTGCTCTTCGGCATCCTGGCGCTCATCCTCTGTCCCGTGGAGGTCCAGGGCAGCGTCTGTACCGCCCTCACCCTCCTGCAAACGATCTCCCTGATCATCGCCATCCCCAGTATCGAAAAACAGCTTCAACAGAAATTTGATTGACCCGCCGGGCGCCCGCTTTTCCGCAGGCGCCTTTTGCGTATTTGAAGGAGGTCTGTATGATCGACCTGTCACGCCTCGGGCTCACCGATGAAGAAATAAGCGGTGTCCTTTTCGCGAAAGCGCATTTGACCCCGTCCGCCGCCGCCGTGATCGAAGAAGGCGTTTCGGCTTATCGCGCCGCGCCGGATTTTGATTACGCGCTCCTGTCGGAGCGCGTCGCCGCCCTGACGGTCCCGGAGGAAGGGCAGTTCCTCTTCATCCTCGCCCTCCTGCCCGCCCTGGAAGAGTACTATGAGAGGAAGGGCTACCCCAAGCGCTGGTTTGAGGGCGTCCTGCAAGATACCCGCGTTAAGCTCCGGGAATGCCGCGCTATGACCGGGCGCTTCGGCACCATCTGTCCTTCCTGGTTCGGCCGCTGGTTCTCCCTGGAGCGCATCGCCCTGGAGCGCTTGCAGTTCGAGCCGCGCCGTTACGATTATTCCGTCACCATCGGCGACTGGCGCTTTACCGGCGGCGAGCTGATCAACGTCCATATCCCGGGTGAGGGTCCTTTGGATCACGATGCCTGCCTGCGTTCTTACGCAGAAGCGGCGCGCTTCTACGGCGGCCGTTTCCCCGGACCCTACGTCCCCTTCCAGTGCAATTCCTGGCTTCTGCACCCGGAGCATCCCGCTTTTCTCGACCCCCGCTCCCGCATCCTCGCTTTTCAAGCGGATTATACCATCTTCGACTTTAAGGAAAAGGACCCCCGGGACGTTGTCTGGCGCTTCACCCTTTCGCCCTGGGACGGCGATCCCGCTCACCTCCCCGCCCGCAATTCCCTGGAAAAAGCTTACCGCGATCGCATCCTCTCCGGCGGCTCCGTGGGCAACGGCAGGGGCATCTATCTGTATCCGAAAGGAAATTGAGAATGGAAAACGACGTCGTTAAACGCGCGTGGAATGATTGGGAGACCGTCTGTGAATTGGGCAGAGGGTCCTACGGCGTCGTCTATAAAGCCGAGAAAAATGAAGGCGTCCCCGTCGCCTCCGCGGTGAAGGTCATACGCGTTCCCTGGAGCGGCGGCGTCCTGGAAAGCCTTCGCGCCGAGGGGCTCACCGATGAGGAAACCCGGACTGCCCTCGGCGCCTTCAAGGATAAGATCATCTCCGAAATCCGCATTATGCAGTCCCTCAAGGGCACCCAGAACGTTGTGAGCGTAGAGGACTACCGGATCCTGGAGGAGGCGGACGGCAATAGCTTTACCGTCCTCATCCGTATGGAGCTTCTCACCCCTTTGAACGAGTACTTCGCCGGGCGCACGATCACCGAAGAAGAAGTGATCCGCTTAGGGCGGAATATCTGCGCCGCCTTGCAGCTTTGCGAAAAGAAAAACGTGATCCATCGGGACGTAAAGCCCGAAAACATCTTTGTCAACGAATTCGGCGATTTCAAACTGGGGGATTTCGGCATCGCCCGCGTCCTCTCCGCCGGGGAGAGCGGCGTTACCGGCACGGGTACTATGTCCTATATGGCGCCGGAGGTGGCGGCCCGCAAGCCCTACGACGCCCGGGCGGACCAGTATTCCCTCTGCCTCACCCTGTATCGCCTGCTGAACGACAACTGCCTGCCCTTCTTTGAAAACAAGCGCCTGTTCACGCCCCGGGACCGGGAGGAAGCCCTGTGCCGCCGTATGAACGGGGAAGCCCTTTCCAAGCCCGTCAACGCCTCGGAGCGCCTGGCAAAGGTGATCCTGAAGGGATGCGCGTTCAAGCCCGAGGACCGCTATGAGAACGCCGCGGCTCTGGACGAAGCTCTCCGGGAGGCGGAACGTGACGGGGCTCCGCTTCCTCCGGGAAAGCGCCGGTGGACAAGGCTTCTCATCCCCGCCGCCGCGGTCCTGACACTCTTGTTGCTTATGATCCTGCCCCGCCCGGACGGCGCTGTCACACCCGCCGTGATCCGGGAAAACGCCGCTGCTTTGGAGCCTTTGACCCATCCGGAGGAGCTTGCGTCACCCGATACATCTTCGCCCGCCGCCCTCGATCCGGAGCATGCTGGTGATCCGTCCAGGGTGAACGCGGGTACAGATTGGAGCGGAGGCACCCCGGGAGAAACAGCTCCCGCGCCCTCTTCCGGCACGCCCGCGGCAAGCTCTTTCCGCGAATCCGCCGCTCCGGCACCTACGACGACCGCTGCGAAACCCACCACCACGGCAAAACCCACCACCACGGCAAAACCCACTACCACGGCAAAACCCACTACAACAGCAAAACCCACCACGACCACCGCCGCGCCCAAGACTTACACCGTCTCCTACAATATGCGCTCCTCCGTGGTGACGCCCATCCCCGCTCAGACCAAAGTACAGGGACAGACCCTGTATCTTTCCTCCGTGACGCCGGTCCGGAACAGTTACGCCTTCAAGGGTTGGGCGACGGTCTATAACCCCCAACTTCAGGACGTCAGGTATCAGCCCGGCGACCCTTTCGAGGAGGATAAAACCACCATTCTCTACGCTGTTTGGACGTTCGATATGTCTCAGGTAAGTTGAGGTTACTATGCAAAACAGAACGACAAATATCCCCCAGATCAATTTTACGGATTCCGCCTTTTCTGTTCTGTACGACGTGGTGGACGATCCCTATTTTCTCGACCGGGACGCCCGGATGATCTATCAGGCGCTGCGCCGCCGCCTCCGCGCCATCCCCTTCTGCGATTACCTCAAGCGTTTCCTCTACCGCGCCACGGAAATGACGGAGCCCTTCCGTGAAGTGCCTCCGGAGACCTTTCGCCGCGTCCTCGCCGCCTCCTTCCGGGAGACCCAGACCCCTGTTTCCTTTGAGCCCTCCACGGTCAGAAGCAGCACTTTGTATAAAAACTGGCTCACGCAGAAAAGCGTCCGCCGGGAGGTAGTACTGCTCCTGGGCTTCGGGCTCAAAATGGACGAGGAGGAAGTGAACGAAATGCTGGTGAAGGCTCTGCGGGAGAGAACGCTGGACCCGGACGACCCCCGGGAGCTGATCTGCTGGTACTGCTACCGCAAACAGTATTCTTTCCTCCGTTATACGGCGTTTATGGACCTCTATCGCCGGGCGCGAACGGTACAGGATCTTCCGGATACCCTTACCGGGGAGGACAGGGAGCTGATGAAGTATCTCTTGACGGCGAGACAAAAGGGCGATCCCGCCCGCCGCGCCGCCCGGCTTACGGAAAGCTTTAACGATCTCTTTTCCCGGGCGCGTGTCACCGCGGCGGCGATCCTTGCCGCCCTGGACGAAAAAAGAATTTCCCCCGACGATATCACCGAAGCGGACCTGGAAAAGATCCTCTGCGCCGCCATCCCCCGGGACGGCAACGGCAACCTGTCCGCCGCCAAAAAGTCCATGCTCTTCTCCCTCTTCGAGGGGAAAATGCCCTCCCGCCAACGCCTGGGACGCGTCCGGAAGGGCGCGGAGGCGCCGGATCGCTTTGACCTTATCACCCTTTCTTTTTTCAACGCCTCTCAAGGGGGCGGCGAGCGCAAAGCCCGGTATGCCGCCTTTCTGGAGGATACCAACGCCCTCCTGGATTCCTGCGGGCTGGGACCCGTTTACGTCGCCAATCCCTACGAGTGCTTTATCCTGATGTGCGTTCTCTCCGAGGATCCCCTCGCCACCTATTGCGACGTCTGGGAACTCTCCTATACGCCCTGACCGCGATCCATACAACAGAACACCCCCGCCATCGGCGGGGGTGTTCTGTTGTATAATCCATATTACAGAATCGCCCTCCCCTTGTGATACAATCAGGGTATGAAATGATGCGTTGCGTGTCATTTTATGTAAAAACAAGTATTTGGAGGAAAGAAAAATGAAAAGAATCGTTGCATTGGTTTTGACGGGTTTGATGCTCTTCGCGCTGGTGTCCTGCGCGGGCGGCAGTCTGAAAGGCAAGTGGACGTTCGGCGGCGTCAGCTATGAATTCAAGGAGGAAGACGCGCTCACCGTCAACGCCAACGGAATGGTGTTTAACGGCACTTACAAGACGGAAGGAAATAAGCTGATCGTAACCGTCAACGGACTTGTGGGGGAAACCACGAAGGAACTCACCTATACCCTCAAAGGGGATACGCTCATCCTGAGCGGCGACGTCACGCTTATGGGCGCCGGCAGCCAGGAATTGGAATTCACCCGGGTAAAATAACCGTTGTCAGTCTTAAATCGTAAAGGAGAGGGAATTATGGCGGATAAGAAAACTAAAAACCCGATTCAGTGGGTCAAGCATTTGGTGAAGGATCCTGTAAACACCGCAGAAGAAGCGAATGCCAGAAAGAAAGAAATTATGCCTGTCTTGCTTGGTGCGGGAATTGCTTTTATAGTCTTTATTGTTCTTGGCATCCTTTTTGAAGCGGCGCAGGGGGTGCTTCAGGTGCTTGCATTTGTTGCTTTGCTTATTTTGGCGGGTTGCGCTTTTCTTTTGTTAATTATCAAGAAGATGAAGCAAAAATTTGCCGATTTGGAATGCCCGAGCTGCCACGCAAAAATTGAGTACAGTGACGATGTGAAAGTAGTGGATGAAAAACGGGTATTGGATATCAAGACGACCACCAGTCCTAATAGAACCGCAGGAATTGATTTGAAGGTGACCGGGACGGAACATACAACAGTCACCATTCACTGCAAGTGTCAGAAGTGCGGCGCGGAAAAGGAATTTACTACAAAATTCATCACAATCAAATGCGATCGTTCCGAAAATTGCAGTTCTTTGGAATTAGGTGCCCGTCGGAACCAGTTTGAAAATGATATTCGCGAAGAACAAAAGAGTGGTTTTGACGGTAGTCGCGGTTATCGTGTGACGCTCCGAAAGGACATCAACGAATTGGTAAGGGGCTATTTTGGCAACGTCATTCAGATTTGATCCTGTTCAGGGAAAAGTTTGTCCCCGATGCGGAGGAAACGAATATGAGCGAGGCGTTTCAGGGTGGCGCTGTCTGTATTGCGGAACGGTATATCCGGATAACGATGATCCAAATAATCCCGCGCCGCGTATTCCCGTACCGGTCTTCGTGGAGAAGAGAAATGAGCAGCGGGAGAAAGCGCGAGAAACGATAGTTTTCAACACCATTCCCTGGATTATGGCTTTAATCAGCTTTCTCCTTTTTATTGTATTCTACAACCCGCTTTTCTTCTATGATATTGAATATCTATTTATCATAGTTTTTGTGCTTGGCGTCATTTTCGGAATTCGGGGCATTCCCAGAATAATTGCCGCCCAAAATATGATTCGCGAAATAGACGCATCTATCAAAATAAATAAAAGTGACCGATAAGACAATTCCGGGGAATTCTGCTTGCAGAATTCCCCGAATGCTTCCATGAAAAATCTGTGATAATTAACGAAGTAACTATAAACATGGAAAATCGAAAGTATGAGGAGAAAACAATGTTTTGCCCGAACTGCGGTACAAAGATAGAACCCGGCACGGCATGCTTTTGCCCTCAGTGCGGCAAGAAACTCCCGCCCGGAGCGCGACCGGACTCACAGACGCCGCGCCGGGATCCCGCCCCCGCGTCCGGAGCGGATGGGCGGTTTCCGCAAACGGATAGTAAAGCAAAAAACGACCTGTGGGCGGCGCTGTTTTCTTTCACGCCGAAGACCAAACCGTTCGCTATCGCCTTTGCCGCCGCCCTGGGGCTTTTGCTCCTTGTCTGCGTCTTCGCCCCGGCGTCGGGGGCGATCGGCGATTTTTGTGCCGTCCTTTTTCTTGTTGCCGGCGCCTGCGCTTTTTTTATCAGCAAAATCGGCTTAAAAGAGGCGGCGAGCGATAGCGAACGTGCCCTTTGTTTCGTGCGGATGCTGATGGCGGCGGGGCTTTTGATCGTTGCCGGATTTTTTATTCCCGTTCCCTTTGCCGTTTCTTCCGTTTTGCCCGCCCTTCTGTCCCTGGGGATGGTTATATGGTGCCTGGTCCTTCTTTTGAAGATCCCGAAAACAAACCGCACAAAACAGACCAGAAATCTTTTCATCATCGCCGCGATGATCGGCGCCTTCAGCGTCATCCTTCCCACCGTCAAAATCTCACTCTACGTTATGTATGTAATCCAAAACATAACCCGCGTTCCCCTGACTCTTTACAACCGCCTTTTGAAAGAGATCCTGAGAAATCAGCTTTGATCTCATCTCAAAAAAACAGAAAGCCTACCGTTCGGTAGGCTTTCTTCCTTAACTTGCTGTCCGCTGTCAGCTAATCACTTCACCAGGCACTTCTCGTAGATGCCCGCGGCTTTGATGGCTTCCACCAGGGTCTCGCCGATCTTGTCGGGGGTGGGAGCGACCATCACGCCCGCCTCCTCCAGAGCGGCGACCTTGCCCGCCTGGGTGCCTTTGCCGCCGGAAATGATGGCGCCCGCGTG
>JAGDAA010000081.1 GCA_017959745.1 Clostridia bacterium | reverse complement strand
TTGGCGGCGTAGCAGGAGCGGATGAAATCCGCCGTCAGACTGCGCAGGGCCTCGTCCCCGGGCAGGATCTTCTGCCATTCCGTCAGGATGGCGCCCAGCTGCTTGGCGTCGAGCTCATAGCTGATCACGGTCTCCGCGCCCTCTTCTGTGGTCACGCTTTCATCCGTCCGGCGGGGCAGATAGCGCTTCACCGCCTTGTAGTAAGGGGCGAGGACCGCTCCGGCGTCGTCCCGGCTCTCCGTCAACAGGAGAAACCGGCGCAGCGTCAGCGCGGCGTCATCCTTTTCTCCGGCGAAGTGAGAGGCGTCGTATGCCTCCAGGGCATAGCGCGCGGAGGTGGAGGCGGATTCCTCCCCCTGCCGGAGCGTCAGCCCGTCATTCGAGGTGCAGAGGAGAAACTCCGAACCCCCGGTAACGGCGAGGGAAGCGCCGTCCGGCAGGGCAAAGATCCCCTCGGCGCTGTTGGCGCCCTCCCCTTCGCCGGTGATGACAACGCTTCCGGAGCGCAGGGTCCTGGACAGGAAGGCAAGGGTGTCCTCCCGCCGGTTCAGATCCGAAAGGGTCCGCTGCCACATGCTCTCTACGCTTTTCGGGAGCATCGCGATAATAAACCCAACCAGTGAAATGAAAAGCAGGGTCAAAGCCACCCAGGAAAAGCGTCCGCCCTTGGGTCCTGACCGTTTGATTTTCAGTGTTCTTGCCATTCTGTTTGCCTCCGGACATCCGTATCTGCATAACAACCTGATCTTATCTTACCAAACCGTGGGCGGAAAGTCAATAAAAGTGGGAAATCTGACCTTTGACAAAAGCGTCATCCTATGATATTGTAAAAACGCAATAAACAGGAGGTGCGCGTTATGTTTGAAACATACCTGAACGAAGTAGATCGCCGCGCCCCGGAGATCTGCGCTGTTTCCGACGGGATTTGGGATCACGCCGAGATCGCCTTCGGGGAAAAGGTTTCCTCCGGGATCCTGGCGGACGCGCTGGAGAAAGCGGGCTTTGAGGTCACCCGAGGCATCGCGGGGATCCCCACCGCCTTCCGCGCCACCTACGGCGCGGGCAAGCCTGCCTTTGGCGTTTTAGCGGAATTCGACGCCCTGCAGGGGCTGAACCAGGCGCCGTGCGTCACGGAGAAAAAAACCATTCCCGGACCCGATATCGGGCACGGCTGCGGGCACAATCTCTTCGCCGGCGGTTCCCTCGGTGCCGCCCTGGCGGTGAAGGCGTACCTGGAGGAAAACGGCGCGGGCAGCATCACCTTCTTCGGCTGTCCCGCAGAGGAAAACGGCGCGGGCAAGGTCTATATGGCGCGTGCCGGGGTCTTTGAGGGCATCGACGCCATCGTCAGCTGGCACCCGGAAAAAATGTATATGCCCCGCACCCGCCCCGCTCTGGCGCTGATCACGATAAGCTATGCCTTTGAGGGCGTTTCCGCCCACGCCGGCGGCAGTCCCCACCTGGGACGCAGCGCCCTGGACGCGGTGGAGCTGATGAACGTGGGCGCCAATTTCCTCCGGGAGCATATGGAGACCACCTGCCGCGTCCACTACGCCATCACCGATACCGGCGGGGAAGCGCCCAACGTGGTGCAGTCCCACGCCAAGGTCAAGTACATCGTCCGGGCGCTGACAAGTGAGAAAGTCCGCGCGCTCCGCGCCCGAGTGGACGATATCGCCCGGGGCGCCGCCCTGATGACCGGCACCAAGGTTTCCTGGCAGGTGGAAAACGCCTATTCCGAATTGATCACCATTCCCACCCTCCAGCAGACCGCGTATGAGGCGATGCGGGATATTCCCCTGCCCGTCCCCACGGCGGAAGAAAACGCCTTCGGCAGGGCGCTGCAGAAGACGATGCCCCTGTCGGAACTGCCGGAGACCGTGTACGCGGAGGAATTGTTGAAACCCGCCCCCGCCGTCGCCCACGGCGGCTCCACGGATACCGCTGACGTGAGCTGGTGCGCCCCCACGGTGCAGATGCACATCGGCACCTGGGCGATCGGCACCCCCGGTCACTCCTGGCAGGCGGTATCCCAGGGCAAATCCTCCTATGCCCACAAGGCGATGTTGTACGCCTCCAAGGCGGTGGCGGGCACCATTATGCGCCTGGCGGAGGATCCCCTTTTGCTGGAGCGCGCCAAAGCGGAGCATCGGGAAAAAACGAAAGGCGGCTATATCTGCCCCATCCCCGATGAGATCAAGCCCGCCATTCCGCGGGAATAAGATTTTCCGACAGATTATTCTGAAAAAGAACCACCCCAAATCAGCGATTTGGGGTGGTTCTCCGTTATAAATAGCGCACAAATCCCTAACTGACCGCGCCGTTTCGGCTTCTTCTCTTCACTTTAGTCACCAAACTCACGCCCACAGGATCGGCAGGGTGCCGCCGTCGTCGAAGGTGATCGTTCCCGTTCCCTCTCCGGAGACCGTGACGGTCAGCAGACCGTCTTCCAGAGTAAAGGGGAGCGCCTCGCCGACTTCATTCGTCACGGCTGTGATGGATTTGGAATTTCTCAGTTCGATCTGCGCGGCGATCTTTCCGCCCTTGACGGCGAGGGGCTTCTGGGGGGGATCCGCGTAAACGCCGTGATCCTTCATCCGCAGCGCCACGATATTGGCGACTTCCATTTCGCTCAGGCCGCATTCGGTCAGGCAGAAATAGCGCGCCTTGTCCCGCATGGTCTCGCCGGGTCTCAGATAAAACGCCTTGATCAGTTCGGGAAAATTAAAATAGGTGCCGCCGTTGGCGCCGCTCCGGTACCGCTCCGCGGTCAATTCGTAATCGCAGACCAGGTCGATCTCATCCACGCCGCAGAGCGCGTTCAGGATAAAGGAAACGGTCCCCGCCCGATCCGCGCCGCCGGCGCAGTGGAAGGTGACGGGATAATTTTCCGGTTTGGTGAATATCCGCAGGACCTTGGCGCCGCTAACCCGATCCTTGAGAAAACCAGCGTAGCTGAAAATGGAGATATTTACGTAATTCAGGGAGTCGGTGAGCACGGGATTCATCGCGTCCTTGGTGGAATTCCGGAAATCGATCTCCGTCTTGATCCCCAGCTCTTCCAGAATGTATTTCTGAGCCGCCTCCCCGGGATGATCCAGATTGGCGGAGCGGAAGACGCGCCCGCAGGGGATCACGTCGCCGTCTACCGTCGTCCAGCCGCCCAGATCCCGGGCGTTCTTCACGTCGGTGATGGAAAGCACGCGGGGACCCGGCTTCGTTTCAAAGGAAGCGATCTCGCTGTAGATCGTCTCCCCCTCCTTCGGGGTCACCGCCACGCGCCAGTAATACGTGGCGCCCGTTTTCAGATTGATGACGGGGATGGACGTGACGTCCGTGCGCTTGGCGCTCGCCTCCCGGCAATCGGCAAGGGTCGGATCCTCTCCGTATTGCACCGTGACGTTTTTTACCGGGACGCTTTGATCGATCTTCCAGGAAAACAGCGTGGAGGTGGCGTAGGTGCCCAATTCATCGTCCTTCTTCACGGTAAAGGAGGTATCGCCGGGGGTGTATCGCTCGTGGGCAAGCTCGAGAAACGCGCGGATCTTCTCGTTGACGATGTCGGTCTCGCCCACCGGACTTACGGCTGTGACCAGCGCCGATCCGGCGTCGGCGGTCTCCTCCGTCGCCAACGTTTCCGTGGCCGCGTTCTCACTGCCCGCGCAGGCGGACAGGAACAGCGTCACCAGCGCCAGCAGCAGGAAAAGCCCGCGGCGCAAAGAGGTCGTTTTCATATCGTTCTTTCCTTTCTGTTTTCGATGTGAATCTTACTGCTACAATAACCATATTAAAAGATTAACATGATTTTATGAATAAGTCATGAACAAAAACGCGCTTTACAGATACGTATACTGCGGAACGACCGCTACCGCCCGGCGGGACGTGGTCCGGAACAAGGATTTTTAACGAAGAAAAGCAGGACTGCTTTCCATGACGAATGCGGTCCTGCTTTTCTTGTAAACCAACGATGTTAAGGCGCTATTGTGTTATTTTTGTGATGAGTGATGTTGTTCGCTTCACTCGCAGTCGCAAATGTTCTTCTTGGTCTGCAGAATGGAAGTGGGAGTGACGCTGAATTCATCCAGACCCCATTCCACCAGGCTGGGGATCAAGCGGGGATCCGCCGCCGCTTCGCCGCACATCCCCACGGGGATGCCCGCCGCCCCCGCGTTTTTAATGGTCATTTCGATCGCGCGGAGCACGGAGGGCTGGAACACGTCGTACAGACCCTTGACTTTGGCGTTGCCCCGATCTACCGCCATGGTATAGCCGGTGAGGTCGTTGGTGCCGATGGAGAAGAACGCCGCTTCCTTCGCCATGAGATCCGAAATGAGGGCGGCGGAGGGAGTCTCGATCATGACGCCCACAGGCGCGTCCTTAAAGGGCTTACCTTCCTTTTCCAGTTCCGCCCGGCAGACCGCAAGCAGCGCTTTGGCGGCGCGAATTTCGTCCACGGTGGTGACCAGGGGAAGCATGATCTTCACGTTTCCGCAGGCGGCGGCGCGAAGCAGCGCCCGAAGCTGGGTCTTGAACAGTTCCTCATGATCCAGGCAGTACCGGATGGCGCGGTGTCCTAAGAAGGGATTTTCCTCCTTCTCGATGGACAGGTAGTCAATGGCTTTGTCTCCGCCGATATCCAGGGTGCGGATGATGACCTCCCGCTCGCCCATGGCGCGGGCGACGGCGGCGTACGCCTCGAACTGCTCCTCTTCCGTAGGCGCCGTGTCCCGGTCCATAAAGAGGAATTCCGTGCGAAAGAGCCCGATGCCTTCGCCGCCGTTCTGCAGAACGTTCTCCACGTCCTGGGCTTTACCGATATTACCGTACACCTGTTTGACAACGCCGCTCTTCGTTTTGGCGGGCTTGTCAAAAAACGCCGCCAGCGCCGCTTTGTCTTTCAAATATTTTTCCTGCCGGGCGGCATAGTCCGCTTTGAGACTTTCGTCCGGCGTGGGGAAAACTTCGCCCTTGAAGCCGTCCACCACCAGTTCGTCCCCATCCCGGATGACCCGGGTGGCGTCCGGCACGGACAACGCCGCGGGGATCTCCATGGCGCGGGCGAGAATGGCGCTGTGGCTGGTGACGCCGCCGATCTCCGTGACGATCGCCGCCACGTTTTCTTTGTTGATGCGGCTCGTCATGGAGGGGGTAAAGTCCTTCGCCACCAGAATGGACCCGGCGGGCACCTTTTCAATAGCGACGCTGTTCACGCCCAACAGCAGCTTCAGAAGGCTGTCCCGGATGTCCTTGATATCGGACGCCCGCTGGCGCATCATTTCGTCCTCCACGCCGGAGAACATATCAATAAACATATTGCACACCGCGTCCGCGGCGGCTTCCGCCACGGAACCCCCGTCGATGTTCTCCTTCATCTGGGAGAGCATGAAGGGATCCTGCAGCATGGTGAGGTGACCTTCCAAAATCAGCGCCTCTTTCTCCCCGGCGCTATCTTTCAAAGCGGCGATCTGTTGTGCCGTTTCTTTTGTAAAGTCCTCCACCGCGCGGTCCAGGCGGGCTTTTTCCCCATCGGGGGTGGTGTAGCGAACGCCGCTGTAATCCAGAGGCGTATCGTCGATGATCACGGCGCGGCCGATGCCGTAGCCCTGGGACGCTCCGATTCCTTTAAGCATAGCGTTTCTCCTTTTTGTAAGGGGGAGAGAGGCGGCGGAGCCGCCTCTCCCGTTTTCGTTCAGTCTTCGCCGAAGCCGCTTTCGATCATGGCGGCGGCTTCCGCCAGCATGGCTTCTTCATCGGCGCCGTTGCACACGACGGTGATCTGAGCGCCGTATTTAATACACGCCGCCATAATGAGCATGATGCTCTTCCCGTTCACGTCCTTGCCGTTGAACTTGATGGTGATCTCCGAGGAATACTTCATCATGGCTTTGACGAAGTCCTGGACGGGACGCATATGAAGCCCCTGCTTGTTGACGATGGTGAAATCTTTGGATACCATTGGCTTTTCTCCTTATTGCTGTCAGATGTTTACGCTTTGGTGCGGTCTTTCTTGAGGAGGAGCAGCATCAACGCGCCGACGACGGAACCGGCGAGGAGCGCGACGATGTAACCCAGCGGGTTGTCCACTACGGCGAAAGTGAAAACGCCGCCGTGGGGAGCGGGGCAGGCGCAGCCGAAGAGGAAGCTGATGGCGCCCGCGACAGCGGAACCGATCACACAGGAGGGAATGACCCGCAGGGGATCGGACGCGGCGTAGGGAATGGCACCTTCGGTGATGAAGCACAGACCCATGAGATAGTTGACGGGACCGGACTTCCGCTCTTCCGTGGTCCATTTATTCTTATTGATGGTGGTCGCCAAAGCGATAGCGATGGGGGGAACCATACCGCCGATCATGACGGCTGCCATGATCCAGGTGTTGCCGGAAGCGATGGCGGCGGTTCCGAATACGTACGCCACTTTGTTGAACGGGCCGCCCATGTCGATGGCCATCATGCCCGCCAGAACGATGCACAGGACGATACCGGAGGTGGAGTTGCCCAGTGTGGTCAAACCGTTGTTCAGCGCGTTGTTCAAAGCGCCGATAGCGGGGTTGATCAGGCACATGAGACTGCCGGTGATAAAGGCGCCGAAGAGAGGGTAGAGGAACACGGGCTTAATGCCGTCCATGGCTTTGGGCATCCAGGCGAACACTTTCTTTAAAAGGTTCACCACGATACCGGCAAGGAAGCCGGCGAAGAGGGCGCCCAAAAAGCCGGAGACCGCGTTGCCGTCGCCTACCAGGTTCTTGGCTTCAAACATGGACTTGAAGGTGTAGCCGTTGGCGGCGATGAGACCGCCCAGAACGCCGGGCAGAAGACCCGGACGGTCGGCGATGGAGTGGGCGATAAAGCCGGATAGGATGGGAAGCATCATGCCGAAAGCGACTTTGCCCAGCCAGAAGGGAATGGATGCCGCGAAGCTGGTAAAACCAAAGGCTCCGTTGGCTTCTCCGCCTACGGTGGCGTTCCCCAGAATGGTGTCGATGAGGAAGCCCAGGGCGATCAGGACGCCGCCGCCTACCACGAAGGGCAACATGTGGGAGACACCGTTCATCATGTGCTTGTAGATCCGTCTGCCGAAGCTCTCCTTTTCATCGGAGGACGCTTCCTGCTTGTCGCCTTCGGCGGCGTGATACACGGGCAGGTCGCCCGACAGGGCTTTTTCCAGCAGTTCTTTGGGTTTGTGGATGCCGTTGGAGACGGCGGTCTTCAAGACCTTCTTACCGTCGAAACGGGCCATTTCCACACCTCGATCGATGGCGAGGATGATGGCGTCCGCCGCGGCGATCTCGGTCTTCGTCAAGGCGTTTTTGGTGCCGCCGGAGCCGGCGGTTTCCACTTTAATGGCAACGCCCATCTCGTCCGCCGCTTTCTGCAGAGCTTCCGCCGCCATGTAGGTGTGGGCAATGCCCGTGGGGCAGGCTGTCACGGCGAGGATGCGGTAGCCCGCGTCGGGTTTAACTTCGGCTTTGGGCTCTTCGGGATATTTTTCCGCTTCCGCTGCATCGATGACGGCGAGAAAGTCCTCGGGGGTATGGGCGTTGCGGAGCTTGTTGGTGAAATCAAAGTCCATGAGCATGGTCATGAGCCGGGAGAGGATCTCTAAATGCAGGTCGCCGTCCAGGGTCGCCGCGATCATAAAGAGGATGTCGGAGGGTTTTCCGTCCGGGGCGTCGTAGTCCACGCCGCCGGGTACGGTCACCGCCGCCAGTCCGGGGATCTTCACGCTGTCGGATTTCGCGTGGGGAACGGCAATACCTTCCCCAATGGCTGTGGAGCCCTGGGCTTCCCGGGCGAGGATGGCATCGCGATAGGCGGCGGGATCGTTCAGATTCCCGGCAGCCTCGTGAAGGGCGATCAGCTTTCCGATCGCTTCGTCCTTCGTGGAGAGGGACACGCCAAGGGCGATAGCGTCCTTCTTCAAAAGATCAGTGATTCTCATGGGTGCCTCCTTCTTGTTGTTTGATGTTATCTAACACCCGGTCGATCTTCTCCCGAGTGGCAAGACCTTCAGAAAGGGCGGTGGCGTTTCCGCAGGCGGAACCCAGTCGCAGCGCGTAGGCGTAATCCCCCGTCTTGAGAAAGCCGGCGACAAAACCCGCCACCATGCTGTCCCCCGCGCCTACGGTGTTCACCACCTTGCCGGGCAGGGAGCCCAGCTTGTGGACGTCGCCGTTTTCATCCACCAGTAGCGCCCCGTCTCCCCCCCGGGAGACCAGAACGTTCCGGGCGCCTTCTTTCTGCAGAAGGCGGGCGTAATGGACGATCTCTTCTTCTGTGAGCCTGTCCGGTACGCCGAAGAGTCCAGCTAATTCGTGGTGGTTGGGCTTGATTAAAAGGGGTTTGTAGGGAAGGGCGTTTTTCAAAAGATCTCCTTCCGCGTCCACCACAAAACGCACGCCGCGCCCGTCCAGCCGTTTCAGCATTTGCTGATAAATGTCCGCGGGGAGGTTCTTGGGGGGCGCTCCCGCCAGGATCACAACGTCTCCTTCCCGAGCCGCGTCCAGCTTTTCCATCAAAGCGGCGATCTCATTTTCGTCCACTTCGGGGCCGTTGGCGTTCACGTCCAATTCCGTTTCTGCTTTGATCTTCACGTTGATCCGGGTCAGACCTTTCTTCACCCGGGTAAAGTCGGCGGCGATCCCGCTCGATAGCAGGCGGCGTTCGATCTCGTCCCCCGTAAAGCCGGCGATGAAGCCCAGCGCCACGGAAGGCACGTCCAACTCCCGCAGGACAGTGGAGACGTTGATCCCTTTGCCGCCGGCGAAGAGAGCCTCCGACCGGGAACGGTTGATGTCGTCGTAGCGAAGCTTGCCGACGAACATTACGTAATCAAGCGCCGGATTCAGTGTGATCGTGTATACCATCTTCCGTGACCTCCTTTACGACGGTCGCCCGCCGGATCTCTTCGGGACAGGAATCGCAAATGACGCAGGCGGCGTTCAGCGGCGCTACCCGCATGGCGGCGATCCGCCCGAATTTTGTATGGTCCGCCAGGACGAAGGAAGCGAAGCTCCGTTCCATGGCGATGGCTTTCACCGTTGCTTCCCCGGTCTCCGGGGTGGTGAAGCCTTCCTTGTTCGTAATGCCGTTGGCGCCGATGAAAGCTTTGGAAAAATTGTATCGCTGGAGATGCTGTGCCGCAACGCCCCCTACCACCGCTTCGGTACTGCTCTTTAGATCGCCGCCCAAGATCATCACGTGACAGCCCGCTTCCGCCAGCGCCACGGCTTGAGGCATCCCGTTGGTGACGAAGGTGGCGCCGTTCCCCTTGAGGAAGCGCGTCATCAAAAAAGTGGTGGAACCCGCGTCCAGGAAAACGAAATCATCATCGTTGACCAGTGTCGCCGCGTACCGTGCGATGCGGAGCTTCTCTTCGTAACAGCGGGTCACTTTGACGCTCACGCTGTCCTCTCGGTTGGAAAACGCCTTTTCCACCGGCGCGGCGCCGCCGTGGAATTTGTGAAGCTGTCCCTGGGACGCCAGAGCGGTGAGATCCCGCCGGACAGTGGATTCGCTGGCGCCCAGCAAACGGGCGAGGGTCGCCACGTCCGCGGCACCGTGTTCCTCAATGTAAGTCAGTATGCGTTTTCTTCGTTCCGGTGTAAGCATTGTTCTTGCAGGAGCCTCCCTTGTTTACCTGTTCCCATTATAGCGGAACAATCAAAAATGGTCAATAACGATCACAAAAAATCAGCATTATCCCTAAAATAGCCTCTGTTTTCTAATAATTACCCACAAAAAAAGAGGCGGAATGAGCGAAAATGACGATTTCATGTCAAATCGTCAATCATTTCGTCATTCCACCAATCTTTCATCCCGCGAAGCGGGATTTCACCTTTTGCCATCGGCAAAAGATTTCATTGCGCCGCAAAAAAATCCCGCCATCCGGAGGAATGGCGGGATTTTTGCGTGGCGCTTAGTGCCAGGATTTGCGGAACTTGGCGGCGGTGATGATCCGACCGATAGCAACGGCGTAAGCGCCCTTGCGCAGGGAGGTATCGTACTTCTTCGCCTGGTCCACAACGGCTTTGAACGCCAGCTCCATCTTCTGGGTGAGGCGCTTGGCAACGTCCTTTTCGTCCCAGTAGTAGTTCTGCAGGTCCTGCACCCACTCGAAGTAGGAAACGACCACGCCGCCGGAGTTGGCGAGGATGTCCGGCACCACGGGAATACCCCGCTTGGTGAGGATCTCGTCGGCTTCGGGAGTGGTGGGACCGTTGGCGCCTTCCACCACGATCTTCGCCTGAACTTTGTCTGCGTTTTCCTTGGTGAGCTGATTCTCCAGCGCGCAGGGGATCAGAACGTCGCAGTCAATGGTGAGGATGGCTTCCCGCTGGAGCTGCTCCACGCCCTCCGCTTTGTATTCGTTCAGCTTGCCGCCGTTCTGGAGGAAGTTGCGGATCTCGGTGATGTTGAGCCCCTTATCATTGCGCACGCAGCCGTTCACGTCGGAAACACAGGTGACCTTGTGGCCGCCGTCGAAGAGGATCTGCGCGGTGAGACCGCCCACGTTGCCCATGCCCTGCACGGCGTAGCTGGCGCTCATTTCGTCGATGCCGAAGTGGCGGAGCGCCATCTTGGCGATCATGCACACGCCGGAAGCGGTGGCGGCGGTACGGCCCAGGGAGCCGCCGAT
>JAGDAA010000080.1 GCA_017959745.1 Clostridia bacterium | reverse complement strand
GCATCAAAATATCGTTGTAGGTGCCGGAGACGGTGGCGTTGTTCTGGGTGTATTCGTGCCCGTCAACGCACACGTAAGCGTCGAACGCCTGGGAAGCGGCGATGATGCCCTGCACCTCCCGGGTCTTTCCGGTGATGAGGTCGCGGTTCATATTCAAGTTATACAACACCTCGTTGCGGGTAAAGGCGCGGGAGCCGTCGGGATTGACCCGGGGGATGATATAGAGGTTGATCTTGTCCAGGATCTCTTCCCGCCAGGCGTCGTTCTTGTAGAGCTGATCCAGCATAATCAGCGCCGCTTCTCCGCCCGCGGGCTCGTTGCCGTGGATCTGCGCCTGATAATGCAGGGTGATCTTGCCGTTGTTCTTCACCAGCTCCGCGGCTTCCTGCCAGGTGGCGCAAGAGGACAGATCCGTCTTGGAGAAAACGATGATGGGCAGGTTATAGTCATTTTTGCCGGAGGTAGTCAGGGTAAACTGATAAGCGTCTTTATCTTGATCGTTCAGGGCGGCAAGAAACGCCTCCATTTCCGCCTGAGAGGTGAATTCATGCGCTGCCTTGCCCTCATTGAAGGAGGGCGTGGTAAACAGGTGGGAGTAAGTCTCCAGCATTTCACTGCTCAGCGCCAGAGGACCGTTGTACATTTCTTCCGTCAGCGCCTTGATCTCCATACTGCCGGTGGGCTCGTAGCCGTTGCCCCCGCGGAGACCGGGATCGGCGTCGATCACGGTGCGGGTATTCATTTTATCCGCGGTCACGTACAACGCCGTTGTCACTTTATAATAGCCCGTGCCCGACGCCGTATAACGGTACCGCCCGGAGCTCGTGGTGGGAGAAAGGGAGGCATAATACCACAGCTTTTCCCCATCCACCGTTTCCGTCTTATCGGGAGAAACCGCGTCACCGTTCGAAAAACCGGTGTACATCTGGATGGAAACGCCTTCGGGCGCGCAGAGAACGATCCCCTTGAAATCTTCTTCCACCAGCTCGTCCAAATCCTGATCGGTGTTTGCGCCGTGCCCGGAC
The DNA here is from genome assembly GCA_017959745.1 of Clostridia bacterium. Classification (GTDB taxonomy): domain Bacteria; phylum Bacillota; class Clostridia; order Oscillospirales; family SIG627; genus RGIG5579. The sequence continues at coordinate 1,369 of JAGDAA010000080.1, read as the reverse complement.
AAGCCGGGGATTCCGCCGGCGAGAGCGACGGGACCAAACATCGGCATCAGCATCGCGGCGGTCAGGAATAAAGACAACAAACGACGTTTCATAACAACCTCCGAAAAAGACAAACTAAAAGGGAATCGCTTTTCACAAAATCAGTATAGCACGCCCGCGAAACAAAATCAACCAGAAAAAGGTGGTACCGTAAATAAACAAAAAAAATCAGTAAAAAATAAATAAAGCGGTAAAAAAATACCGATCCCCGGCGCGAAATCGCTCCGGGGATCTTCTTTTGTATTCCGATTTTACTTCGCGGCGTCTTCCGCGTCGATCTGCTTTTTGGCTTCGATGAAGCACTTCACGGCAAAGGCAAGGTCCTCTTTGGTGTGGGCGGCGGAAACCTGGGTGCGGATCCGCGCCTTGCCCTTGGGCACCACGGGATAGGTGAAGGAAACGGCGTAAATGCCCAGTTCATAGAGCTTCTGCGCCATCCGCGCCGCCAGATGCTCGTCGTAGAACATCACGGGCACGCAGGGGTGGGTGCCGGGGATCACGTCAAAGCCCGCGTCCACAAGCGCCTTGCGGTAGTCGGTGACGATGCTCTCCAGGTAGTCCCGGCGGGAGGTATCCTTCTCCAGCATATCGATGGCGGCGATGGTGCCGGCGGCGACGGCGGGAGCCAGGGTATTGGAGAACAGATAGGGACGGCTGCGCTGACGAAGCAAGTCGATGATCTCCTTCCGCCCGGTGGTGAAGCCGCCGGAGGCGCCGCCCAGCGCCTTGCCGAAGGTACCGGTGATCACGTCCACACGGTCCAAAACGCCGCAGTATTCCGCGGCGCCTCTGCCGGTCTTGCCCACAAAGCCGGAGGCGTGGGAATCGTCGATCATGACCATGGCGCCGTACTTGTCCGCCAGGTCGCAAACGCCCTTCAGATTGGCGATGATGCCGTCCATGGAGAACACGCCGTCGGTGGCGATGAGCTTGATCCGGGCGCCGTTGGCGTCCGCCTCTTTCAGCTTGGCTTCCAGATCCTCCATATTGTTGTTCAGATAGCGATAGCGCTGGGCTTTGCAGAGCCGCACGCCGTCGATGATGGAAGCGTGGTTCAGTTCATCGGAAATGACCGCGTCCTCTTTGCCCAGCATGACCTCAAACAGGCCGCCGTTGGCGTCGAAGCAGGAGGAATAGAGGATGGTGTCCTCGGTACCGAAGAACTCGGAGACCTTCTCTTCCAGCTTCTTATGGATGCTCTGGGTGCCGCAGATGAAGCGGACGGATGCCAGGCCGTAGCCGTATTCGTCGTACGCCTTCTTGGCGGCTTCCACCAGGTCCTTGTTGTCCGCCAAGCCGAGATAGTTGTTGGCTCACATATTGATCAATT
>JAGDAA010000079.1 GCA_017959745.1 Clostridia bacterium | reverse complement strand
GGCTCCAGATCCGGATAGAGGTCTTCCAGTTCCTGGGTGGTGATGAAGGTGATCTTCCGGGACAGGGTGGTCTTCAAAGCGGGGTACAGGGCTTTGACCTTTTCCTGGGTGTCGCAGATGGCGTCCACGATCTTTTGCACCGTCGCCTTCAAATAATCCAAGGTGCGGTCTTCCAAACGGATGACCTTTTCCCAATCCCACTGATCCACGTAAATGGAATGGAGGTTATCCATTTCCTCGTCCCGGCGAATGGCGTTCATATCCGTATACAGGCCTTCGCCTACGGGGAAGCCGTATTTTTTCAGCGCCATCCGTTTCCACTTGGCGAGGGAATGCACCACCACGGCGTCCTTGCCGGTCTCTTTTATATCAAAGGTAACGGGACGCTCCACGCCGTTCAGATCGTCGTTCAATCCGCTTTTCGGGTCCACGAACAGCGGGGCGGAAACGCGCTTCAGATTCAACGCTTTTCCGAGGTTCTGCTGGAACTCGCTCCTTAACGTGCCGATGGCTGCCTGGGTGTCGTAGCTCCCGAGACGGGGGGTATACCCGGCGGGAATGACGGTTTTTGACATAGCGTCCACTTCCTTTCTCCGGCTGGGCCGGAATCATAAAAAAATATATGCAACAAAGGCGCCACGTCCCCTCGCGGGGTCATAGCGCCTTTGCTATGCAGGGATAATAGCACCGGAAGGGGAGTTTGTCAAGCCTTTTTTCAAAAAATTTCCGGCTTTTTTTCCCGACTCATAAATCCTTCCTCTTTTTCATAGAATTGCGTACCGCGAGGAAAAACACGCCGGAGGTACGTTATGACGCGCTTTTACCCGGAAGGGGATCTATTGATAACGGAAGAAAACCGGGAGGCCGTAACGACCCCCCAAGCCCTGGAGGCCGCTGCAAGGGCGTGGCGGATCCTGGAGGCCCGCCCCCGGCTCTGCGACCGGGACATGACCCTCCACTTCGATCTTGCCGGACGGCACGGGGTCATGCCCCGGGAGGAAGTACAGGTCACGGAGGAAGGGGCCCTGCCCCGGGACGTGGCGGTGATCACCCGGGTGGGCAAGCCCTGCGCCTTCACCGTCCTGCGCCTGCCGGAGGACCCGGGAGAGCCCGTGCTCCTCAGCCGCCGCGCCGCCCAGGAGGACTGCCTTACCAACTACCTGGACACCCTGGAGACGGGGGACGTCCTCCCCGCCCGGGTCACCCATTTCGAGCCCTTCGGCGCCTTCTGCGACGTGGGCTGCGGCATCCCCTCCCTTCTGTCCATCGACTGTATGTCCGTCTCCCGCATCTCCCATCCCTCGGATCGCTTTCATTTGGGGGAGGATATATTGACCGCCTTCCGCGCCCGGGATGAAGTGCGCCTGGGCCGCCGGGGACGCATTTCTCTGACCCACAAGGAGCTTTTGGGCACCTGGCGGGAGAACGCCGCCCGCTTTTCCCCGGGGCAGACGGTTCTGGGCGTGGTGCGGAGCGTGGAACCCTACGGCATTTTTGTGGAACTGGCGCCCAATCTGGCGGGGCTGGCGGAGAGCCGCCCGGGAGTGAAAGCGGGCGACCACTGCAGCG
>JAGDAA010000078.1 GCA_017959745.1 Clostridia bacterium | reverse complement strand
CTTCTCGAACTGGTGGATGCGGTAGATGCCCCGCTCCTCGATGCCGTGGGCGCCCTTTTCCTTCCGGAAGCAGGGGGAATAGCTGGTGAGGGTGAGGGGCAGATCCTCCCCGGGGGTGACCGTGTCGATGAATTTGCCGATCATGGAATGCTCGCTGGTGCCGATGAGGTAGAGGTCCTCTCCCTCGATCTTATACATCATCGCGTCCATTTCCTCAAAGCTCATCACCCCGGTGACTACCTGGGAGCGGATCATAAAGGGCGGGATGCAGTAGGTGAAGCCCTTGTCGATCATAAAGTCCCGGGCGTAGGCGGTGACGGCGCTGTGGAGCCGGGCGATATCCCCCATCAGGTAGTAGAAGCCCTCCCCGGCGACTCTGCCCGCGGCTTCCTTGTCGATGCCGGAAAAATAGCTCATAATGTCCGTGTGGTAGGGGATCTCAAAGTCCTTCTCGGTCTGGGCGCCGAACTGCTCCACCTCCACGTTTTCACTGTCGTCCCTGCCCACGGGAACGGAGGCATCGATGATATTGGGGATCTTCATCAGTTTTTCTTTCAAAACGGCGGAAAGCTCCGTCTCCTTTTCGGAGAGGGCCTTCAATTCCTCCGCCTGGGCGGTGACTTCCTGTTTCACCGCTTCCGCTTCCTCCCGCTTGCCCTGACCCATCAAGGCGCCGATCTGCTTGGAGAGCTTGTTCCGGTTGGCGCGAAGCTCCTCCGCCCGGTGCAGGGCGTCGAGCATCTGATCGTGGAGGGCGATGACCTCGTCCACCAGGGGCAGCTTTTCCTCTTTGAATTTCTTCCGGATGTTTTCTTTCACCAGGTCCGGATTTTCTTTGATGAATTTGATGTCGAGCATGGTTTTTTCCTTTCGAGCTTTGCTGATACCGGCTAAAAGCCGTAAAAAACGGAAAAATGCGGCTGTCGGCTGACGGCTGACGGCTGACCGCTTACAAATCCAGGCTGAAATCGGGTCCGCACAGAGCGGTGAGCAGATCCTCCAGGTCCCGGCTGGAATCATATTCCAGGGTGATCCTGCCCTTGCCCTTGTCCCCGGGCCGGATGGAAACCCGGCGCCCCAGGGAGACGGAGGCTTTTTCCGCCGTCTTTTTCAGCTGCGCCCGCAAAACCTCGTCCCGGGCGGCGGCTTTGCCGGTCTTCCGGGGGACCTTGCCCCCCTCCAGCAGCTCCCGGACGGCGTCCTCCACCTGGCGCACGGTCATTTCCCGCTCCACGATGCGGATGAGCATATCCTGGATGGCGCCCTCGTCCTTCAACGCCAAAAGGGGCCGGGCGTGGCCGGCGGAGATGATCCCCTGCCGCAGAAGCCCCTGGGCGGAGGCGGGCAGGTTCAAAAGCCGCACCGCGTTGGCGACGGCGGCGCGGGACTTGCCGATCTGCTTCGCCGCCTGCTCCTGGGTGAGGTTGAAGCTCCGCATCAAAGCGTCGTAGCCCATAGCTTCGTCCATGGGATTTAAGTCCTCCCGCTGGAGGTTCTCGATCAGGGCGGCTTCCCGGGCTTTCTTCTCGTCGTAATCCTTGACGATGATGGGCAGCTCCTTCAGCCCCACCATTTTGGCGGCGCGGTACCGCCGTTCCCCGGCGATGATCTGATAGCCCGCGCCGAATTTGCGGACCAGAAGGGGCTGGATGACCCCGTGGACGCGGATGGAATCCGCCAACTCCTTCAGGGTCTCGTCGTGGAAGGTCTTGCGGTGCTGATCCTCGTCCGGATACACCCGGTCAATGGAAGCGGTGATGACCACCTCTTCCCCTTCGTTTTCCATCCCGGGCCGTACGGCGAACAGGGTTTCTAAACCTTTACCCAACGCTTCTCGTGCCATGTTACTTTATTCCTCTCGTGATTGCTCATCAAGAACTCTTGCGGTGCCCGGCATTCACGGCATTCTGCCGTGACTTGCCGACCGCGGCGCCCGCCCCGCCTCGCTAATTCCATCCCTTCGATGGCGCTTCGGCGAAGCGGCTTTACCCAACGCTTCTCTTGCCATGTTCCTTTATTCCTCTCGTCGCGAATCGTTCAGAACCGCGGTTTTTCCTTATGGTCAATCCTTTTCCAGGATCTCGGCGGCGATCTCCTGATACGCCTTCGCCCCCTTGCTGTGAGGGTCGTAGTACAGGGCGGGCTTGCCGTGGCTGGGCGCCTCGGAAAGCCGCACGTTCCGGGGGACCGTGGTACGGAAGATCTTATCGGGAAAATACTTTTTGATCTCCGCCGCCACCGCCAGGGACAAATTCAGCCGCCCGTCGTACATGGTGAAGATCACGCCCCCCAGTTTCAGGCGCCGGTTGTACCGCTCCCGCACCAGATCCACGGTATACAAAAGCTGGGAAAGCCCCTCTAAGGCGAAATACTCGCACTGCATGGGAACGATGACCTCCCGCGCCGCCGTCAGGGCGTTCAGGGTGAGAAGTCCCAGGCTGGGAGGGCAGTCGATGATGACGTAGTCATAGTCCCCCTCCTGAGGTGAAAGCGCCTCCCGGAGCGCGCCCTCCCGGGCGTCGGAGGCGGAAAGAAGGATCTCCGCCCCCGCCAGATTCACGTTGGCGGGCAGACACCACAGCCCCTTGAACGCGGTCTTTTGAACGGCGTCCTTCAGGGGCGCCCCTTCCAGCAGGACCTCGTAGGAGGACAGGGCCACCTTGTTCTTGTCGATCCCCACGCCGCTGGTGCCGTTGCCCTGGGGATCCAGGTCCACGAACAGGACCTTTTTGTCCAATGCCCCCAAAGACGCCGCCACGTTCACGGCGGAAGTGGTTTTTCCCACGCCGCCCTTCTGGTTGGCGAAGGCGATAATGTTTACCATATGGCTCCTCTCTGTAACACAAACCGCGAAAAAGGAAACAAAATACCGCCGTTCGTGTTATGATTTATAACATACGCCGGGGTCCCGGCGAAAGAATAAGTCTGTAAACTATAATATATCATAAAAAGAGCGGCTTTGTCAATGCAAAGCCGCTTTGTTTCACGTGAAACAAAGCGGACGGCGACGAGCCGTCCGCTTTGAGCCGTCCGTGCAATCACAAAGGAAAGCGAAAGCCGTTGTTTCCCCTGCCCATCCGGCGGGCGATGCCGCCCGGGGACCCCACTAACCGAGCTTGCCAAGGTTCGTGGGGATTGGGCTGACGCATCGCCCCTACAAATAAAGAAGAAAACCGCCACAGGCGGTTTTCACCCTCCATTATTCATGATTCATTGATCTCGCGCCCGCACGGGGCGGGCGCCGAGATCACTTCTCCACCCGGATGCGGTAGGTATAGCAATCCGCCCCCTCCTCCTTCTCCGCCTCCACCTTGACCCCGGCTTCCTTCATGTGGTAGATGGCTTTGTCCACGGAGTTCAGGAACATCCGCACGTCCTTCACGATCAGCTTGCGGACGGGGCGGGGCGTCCGGCGGGGGGCGGGACGGCGCGGCTCCGGGGCGGCGG
>JAGDAA010000077.1 GCA_017959745.1 Clostridia bacterium | reverse complement strand
ATTGATCTCCCCAGCGGCTTCGGACAGCGTATCCGAAAGCTCCATGATTTCTCTGTCGCCGCGGATGCCGGAGGGGTCGAAGGCGCCGGCGGGCAATTCCCGACTCGCCTCGTTCAGGCGAACCAGCGGTTTGGCGATGCGTCGGGAAAGAAAGAACGCAAGGACAAGGGAAACGAGAAACAACACGCCGGAAATGATGATCATCTCAAAACGGATGGTATCCACCGTGGCGTCCACCGGGATGATGACGCTGGAAAGAGCGATAAAGCGCGTCTCACCTTTATCATTAACCGCGGTCTGACAACGCAAAAAACAGTCGTACTGATCCCGTTCTTCCTCCATGCCCGGACGACGGGGATCGAATTGATCAAACAGGCGGAACATACCTCGGGACAGATCCAATTGATCCATGATCTCACTGATCTCCTCCGCTGGAAGATAGCTCTCTACAAAACCGTCTTTGTTCTCAAGGGTCACGCGGTACAGATAGGCGGCCGTCATGGGATTCAGGCTGTGTACCAGGCACTGCCCGCCGGCGTGTACGATGACAACTTCATTCATATCGCTGTCATAAACGGAGGTGCAGATCCCGTAAGAAGAAGAGATTTCCGTCGCATAGATCTCCATTTCCTCGTCGCTCATACCGTTTAAGCGCACTGCGCTGTTTCGAACGGAATTCGTCTTGATCCCTTTATACACGTCGTTGAGAAAAACGACCTGCAATACCCAAAGCAGGATGATGACGATCGCGCTGAAGCCCAAAAAGGCTACGGCGAGGCGAAAACGCAGTCCGATCCTACGCATCGAATCGATACCCCACGCCGCGCAAGGTCACGATACGGGACGCGTAATCGCCCAAACTCCTGCGCAAAAGCTTGATGTGTGTATCCAAAGTCCGGTCATCTCCGTAAAAGTCATACCCCCAAACATCGCAGATCAGCTTCTCCCGGGAGAGAGCCAGGTTTCTGTTCCTCACCAGATAAAACAAAAGCTCGTATTCCTTGGGAGACAAATCCAGGGGCTGACCGTCGACGGTTACGATACGTGCCGCGAAATCCACCTTTAAGCCGTCGCTGACAAAGACGTTTTCATTCACGTCCTCCTTGGGATGAGTCCGGCTCAAAATGGCACCAACACGCATCATTAACTCCTTCGGGGAAAAGGGCTTGACCACGTAATCATCCACGCCCAATTCAAAGCCGTGTATTTTGTCATATTCCTCCCCGCGTGCAGAAAGCATCAGAACGGGGACCCGGCTTTTTTTCCGGATCTCCCGTACGGCGGAAAAACCATCCAGCTCCGGCATCATCACGTCCATAATCACCAGATCATAGTGATTTAACAGGCACAGGGAAACAGCCTGCATACCGTCGGAAGCTTCTTCCACCTCATATCCGTCGAATTCCGCGTATTTTTTGATCATGGTACGGATCTTCGTTTCATCGTCAACGATCAAAAGCTTCATATCAGATCTCCTCTAAATATTCTCTCGTTACAGCGTACACACCATTGGTGAAAGAGCTGTGAAGAATAGTTGAAAAGGCGCCGAAAGGCGCCTTTTCGATCCGTCATTTCACGTATGTCCCCGAAAGAGGGATAAATTCTTCTTCTATTCCTGTCAGCTCCAACTTGTTTTCCTCACGGGTCAGCGTAAACATACCGCAGGAGGCTTCAGTATCAGAATCAATGACCAGTGAAGCGGACATAGTAGCGCCGGCCCTCGGCGTTATGGCGATCAAAAGCGTTCCCTCGGAAACGCCCGGGCCGATGGACAGGACAGCCGCATCAGACGAATATAGGCCGTACCAAGCTTCCGGATCGATCCCGGTCTCTTCCCGCGTGATCTCGGTTCGAGACAGCGTGAAATGCACGCCTTGCTCTTCCCCCTTCAAAGCTTCGTTATCTGAATCGAACTTCAACGAGAGAAACAGATCCGGATCGTCCACCCCATATCCATCCAAAACAACGTATTCACCCTCAGTGATGAAACCGCCCCGCTTCTCTTCGGCTGCGATCAGCATCGTGTAAAGGCCGTCGTCAGAGAGGATCAGATAGGAAAAAGGTGCGTCTTCTCCGCCCCAGGTACCCGCCACATCCGCAGGGGACAGGCCGGTTTCCGCCGTAAAGGTGCCAAGCTCCTCTCTTGTGGTGCAGGAAACGAGACAAACGCACAACACCAGCGTAAATAGCAAAGAGACCTTTCTTTTCATCTGTCACTCTCCTCCGGCGCATCATTCGCGTTAATGGAATCCGGTACGGATATTTCCCCGGGCCGGATCCGGCAGAGCAGACATTTTTCAGCGTCCTCGCCAAGATCGTCCAGTGCCAGCATATCCTGTGAAATCCCCTGCTCCGTATTCATCTGAGCGGAGTAGGAATTGTAAACGGGGCGCAAACAAATAACAAGCCCGTCATAGCTCGCGGGCATCGCCAGCCGATAGGTCCCGACCCATTTTACAAGTACCTCTTCACTGCCAACATATTCCCACGCGGAAGAAAACGCGCATTCGATCCGGCAGGATTCGCCGTTGTATTCCGTGTCCCAAACGCACTCGATCACCTCGTCGCCGGTGGAGTCGTTCATAGTAAAGATCTTGCCGGTATAATAATCATACTGGGCGAAGCGGACAGCGTTATAGATCCGTCCAGTCATAGCAGGCAGATCGGACTTACGGAAGGTATACTGCACAACCAGATCCACGTAGGCTCTTTCATTTTCCTCCCGGTAATTCTCCAGGTCCATACCGCAGTTGACGCTCATACGCTTGTAATCCCGTTGATCGTTATAAGCGGCGCCGCCGTTTCTCAACAGGCGGGGTCCGGAACCCAATTCATAGTTAATATCGATTTTTTTGTCCTTAAAATATGCGTAAACCGCGGTGGAATTCTCTTCCAGGCAAAAAACGGTCTCGGTTTCGGCACCGCGAACAAAGCGTTTCAAGATCAACCCGGTTTCCGACAGAGACAGGGTCGCGTAGAATTCTTCTTTGTCCGTAAACAGATACGGGGTATTCTCTTCCTCGGAAAAGACAGTAAAAGTCCCCTCCTCGATCTCTTTGCCGTCCGGGTCAGCGTAAGTCCACCGGCTGGCGGCGGCAATTTTCAGGGTGTTTCCCTCCAGGTCGCCTTCCTCGTACCAGGTGGTAAAATACGGCTTGAAATCATCCGCTTTTGACAGAGCGAACTGGGCGTCGACACGATGCAGGGACCCATTCTCCTCATCCATAAGGTGGTCCTTATTTTCCACAGTCAGATAGATGGGGTCCTCGCTAGAATCCGAAGTCAATTTGAGCGTATCCCCCTCCAGGGAAAGGGTACCCTTCGCGTCAACTTCTCCTTCTTCCGTATACCGATACCAGCCTCCCACGGGCGAAAAACGATACAGGGCGCGGTCGTTATAGTCCGCCCAGACGCCGACCAATTGAGAAAGCTGGATCAGATCACTTTTTTCATTTGTGATAGAAGCGTTGCCCCGCTCACAGGAAAGGAGCGAGAGAGACAACAAAACCAAGCATATTACAAAGGACACAAAACGTTTCATACCGTAACTTACGGAAATAATCCGGAACCTCCGATAAAATTCGATTGTATTCTATCACCGCAGGGGTTATTCGTCAATTCCTTTTTTGTGAATTGCTCGCTGCCGGATCACTCGTAGAATCTCATCGTCCGCCGGACAGAACGGCAGAAGATCAAATTCATCCGGCTTCACCCATAGCATCTCCTCGTGCTCCAAAAGACGAATCTCATCCGCGCGAACTTCAGCGCGATACAAATAAAGATGAATGGCAATATCCGGATAGACATGGGTCACGTCGTAAAAAAGATCACCCACCGATACTTCCGCGGAAAGTTCCTCCCGGCATTCCCGGATCAAAGCCTCCCGGTGCGTTTCGCCCGGTTCCACTTTTCCGCCGACGAACTCGAAACAACCGCCCCGCGCTTTATGCCGCGGACGGCGAAACACCAAATACGCTCCATCCTTCTGGAATAAGGCGGCAACGACATCTATCATTTTTTCTCTCCTAACTGAACGGGGACCGGACGGTCCACCGTAACCGATCCCGGAGTTACAAGGCAATCCCTCGCCAAAACGGTAACGCCGAGCGCGGCGGCACGGCGCAGGGCATCCCCGAAGGCGGGGTGCGTCCTGTCGTTGGGTACGAAGCGCCTGACGCCCTTCATCTGGATCAAAAATAAGATGTACGCCTCGTATCCTTCCGAAAAGGCGCGGCAAAGCTCCTCCAAGTGCTTGACGCCCCGGTGGGTGGGTGCGTCCGGAAACAGAGCAACCCCATTTTCTTCCAGCGTGACCCCCTTTACCTCCACAAAAGCTCTTCTCTCCCCTTTTTCCAGATAAAAATCAAAGCGCGACGCGCCATAACGGACTTCACGCTTCACAAAGTCCTGCCCCGGGATCAATCCGCCGGACAATAGAAACTCTTCCGCGGCGGCATTGGGAGCCTGGGAATCCGTATTGATCAAAAGCGACGTCTTTCCTCGCCGCTCCTTCTCAACGGCAACCAGGTCAAAGCGGGTTTTGCGATCCGGGTTATCGGAATAAGAGAGATAAACACGGCACCCTGGAACGAGCAATTCCCGGCACCGCCCCGTGTTCTTCACGTGTACCGTCTCTTCCCACCCACGGTATAAAACGCGCGCGATAAACCGGTTTGGACGGTTGATAAACGTGGCTTCCTCAACGAAATCGTACCGCATTTGGCAGGCTCCTTCCGTTTTTCACATTGTACCACACATCCTCTGACGAAGCAAGGCTTGACAGAAAAGCACAAGGTGAATAGTATATAAGAAGACCTTGGAATTAACGTATGTTCAAAGGAGTGTTTTTTATGGATCGCAGCAAGCAGATCGTTCGCGTCAGTCTGATCGGGATCCTGGCAAATATGCTGTTGGTGGCGGGCAAGGCGTTTGCCGGATTTGTCACCGGCTCCATCGCCATCATTCTGGACGCGCTGAACAATCTAAGCGACGCCCTTTCCTCCGTAATCACCATTGTGGGGACCAAACTGGCGGGACGAGCGCCGGACAGGAAGCACCCCTTCGGACACGGCAGGATCGAACACATCACCTCCCTGATCATCGCCGTGATCGTGCTATTGGCAGGCGCCTCCGCTTTCCGGGAATCCGTGGAAAAGATCCTGCACCCATCGGAAGTGAATTATACAGCCGTTTCCCTCATCATTGTCGCCGTCGCCGTGATCGTCAAGTTCATCCTGGGCAGATGGGTCAAAAAGAGAGGAGAAACGCTGCATTCCGAATCCCTGATCGCATCCGGAACAGACGCTTTCTTCGACTCCATCATCTCCCTGACCACGCTTATCGCCGCGGGCATATCCCTGATCTGGCACATCAACCTGGAAGGGTATCTGGGCGCCGTCATTTCGGTCGTCATCGTCAAGGCGGGCATTGAGATCCTTATGGAAAGTCTCAACGGTATCATCGGTACCCGGGTGGACGGAGAGGTTTCCCTCGCCATCAAGGAAAAGGTCACCTCCTTTCCGGAGGTCCACGGTGCCTATGATCTGATCCTGCACCACTATGGACCAGAAAAGATCATCGGATCTGTCCATATTGAGGTGGACGATGATATGACCGCCCGGGAGATTCATCATCTGACCCGCAAAATTATGGAGACCATCTACGCGGAATTCGGAATCATCATCACCGTGGGCGTCTACGCTTCCAATTCCGGCGATGAGGAAACCCTCGCCATCAAAGCGGAGGTGGAAGAGATCCTGAAAGCGTATCCCCAGGTGCTTCAGCTACACGGGTTTTACAGTGAGCCGGGCACGGACCGGGTGACCTTTGATCTGGTGATCGCCTTCGGCTCCGACGCGGCCGGGATCATCGAGGAGATCAAGAGCAAACTCGCCGAGAGGTACCCCGATAAGAGTTTTGATATCATTCTCGACAGTGATTTTACGGATTGAAACACAAATTATACAACAAAAGTAGGCGCAGAAACGCGCCTACTTTTGTTGTACAATCTTTTCTTTACGCTTTGAATTCGTACCCCGTGTTGATGGCCTTCAGGTTGATATCGAAGAGATCCGCATGCTTGGCGGAGACAACCTTGTGGAGGGACTCTTCCAGATTATCGTGACTGACAGCATCGCACTCCTTGATGAGCTTGCCCACCATAACCATATTGGCCAGGGTGGGAGCGCCCATTTCGTTGGCGAGGCGGGTGGCGGGCACGTAAAAGACCTTCACGTCGTCCCGCTGGACCTTCCTCTCAATGAGAGTGGATTCCACAAAGATCATACCGCCGGGATTGACCGCCTTTTCATACTTGTCCAGGGAGGGCAGGTTCATAGCGATCAAAACATCGGGCTTGGAAACGATGGGAGAGCCCACGGGATCATCGCTGACGATGACGGAGCAGTTGGCGGTGCCGCCGCGCATTTCAGGACCATAGGAAGGCAGCCAGGAAAGTTCCTTGTTCTCCATCAGCGCCTTATAGGCGAGGAATTTGCCAGCGAACAGGACACCCTGTCCGCCGAAACCGGCAATGAGGATTTGAGTCGTCATTTCGCCACCTCCTCGGACTTATCTTTATAAATGCCAAGGGGATAATAGGGGATCATCTTTTCCTCCACCCACTGGAGCGCCTTTTCAGGTGTCATACCCCAGTTGGTGGGACAGGAAGATACCACTTCCACCAGAGAGAAGCCTTTGCCTTCGATCTGATTGCGGAACGCCTTTTCGATGACCTGCTTGGCGTTCTTCACGTTCTTCACGTTGTTCACGGCGACCCGCGCCAGGAAATTAGGTCCGTCCAGACCCGCGAGCAATTCGCAGATCTTCACGGGGTACCCGGCTACCTTCACATCTCTGCCGTAGGGAGAGGTTTGCGTGACCTGCCCGGGCAGCGAGGTGGGCGCCATCTGACCGCCGGTCATACCGTAAATGGCGTTGTTGACGAAGATGACGGTGATGTTTTCGTTGCGCGTCGCGGCGTGAACGGTCTCCGCCATACCGATGGAGGCGAGATCGCCGTCGCCCTGATAGGTGAAAACGACGTTGTCGGGCAGGGAGCGCTTGATGCCGGTAGCGACGGCGGGAGCTCTGCCGTGGGCGGCTTCCACCATATCGCAGGTGAAATAATTATACGCCATAACGGCGCATCCCACGGGGGCGACGCCGATGGCCTTCCCTTCAATCCCCAGCGTGTCAATGGCTTCCGCCACCAAACGGTGGATGATGCCGTGGGTGCAGCCGGGACAATAATGCAGCTCGGCATCCGTCAAGCTTTTCGGTTTCTGAAATACCACAGCCATTACGCATTCCCTCCTGCCAGTTTTTTTACGGTCTCAATGACCTGATCGGGCGTTGGGATCATACCGCCCACCCGGTTGCAGAGAACAACAGGTCTCTTGCATTCTTCCGCCAGCTTTACGTCCTCGATCATCTGTCCCATGGAAAGCTCCACGGAAACGAACGCCTTCACCTGATCCGCGGCTTCCCGGATCGCTTTCTTGGGGAAGGGCCAGATGGTGATGGGACGGATCAGCCCCGCCTTGACGCCCTCTTTACGCAGAGCGACCACGGCGTTTTTCGCCACGCGGGCGGCGATGCCGAAGGCGACGATGCAATACTCCGCGTCGTCCATCATATAACCCTCGAAGCGGGCTTCCTTCTCTTCGATCTCGGCGTATCTCTGATAACGCTCCAAATTCTTTTCTTCCAGCTGTTCCGCCACCAGATACAGGGAGTTGATGATATTGTGCTTCCGTTTCCCTTCCGTTCCGGTGACCGCCCAGGGCTTGTCGATGGAATTGACGTGCTCCTCAGGCAGCGCCACCGGCTCCATCATCTGCCCCAGGGTACCGTCCGCCAACAGCATAGCGGGCACGCGGTACTTGTCGGACAGATCAAAGGCAAGGGCGGTAAGGTCCGCCATCTCCTGAACGGAGTCGGGGGTAAGGACGATCAGGTGATAATCCCCGTGTCCGCCGCCCTTGGTCGCCTGGAAATAGTCGGACTGAGAGGGCTGGATGCCGCCCAGACCGGGGCCGCCCCGCTGTACGTTCACGATGAGGCAGGGCAGGTCGGAACCCGCGATGTAAGAAATACCCTCCTGCTTCAAGGAAACGCCGGGGGATGAAGAAGACGTCATGACCCGCTTGCCCGTTCCGGCAACGCCGTAAACCATATTGATCGCGGCGAT
>JAGDAA010000076.1 GCA_017959745.1 Clostridia bacterium | reverse complement strand
CGGGCGCCGGGCGGGAAAGCGCAGGGACCCCGGAGTGAATTCCTCCGGGCGCTCCAGCATGGCTTCCACCAGATTCTCCGTCTGCCGGGCGGTGTAGCCCCGTTCCACCACCAGGGCCAGAGCGGCGGCCCTGGCGCTCTCGTCGTTCAGCCGGAGCAGGGTCCTGGCGCAGCGCTCGGAGAGGCAGTTTTCCGCGATGAGGCGCCGCTCCTCCCGGGTGAATTGTAACAACCGGAGCTTGTTGGCAAGGGCGCTCAGGGACATCCCCAGCCGCGCCGCCGCCTCGTTCCGGTCCACCCGGTAGTGAGTCAGCAGTTTTTCCAGGGCTTCCGCCTCCTCGAAGAGGGACAGGGGCCGCCGCTTCCGGTTTTCCTCCAGCGCCAGTTCCACCGCCTCCCGCTGGGTGCAGGCGATCACCCGACAAGGCACCCGCTCCAGACCCGCCGCCCGCGCCGCCAGAAGCCTTCTGGCGCCCAGGATCACCTCATACCCGCCGCCCCGGGGCCGGACGGTCAGCGGCTCGATGACTCCGTACCGCCCCACGCTTTCCGTGAGAGCCGCCAGGTCCTCGTCCTCCCCCTGCCGGATGGCAGTCGGCCGGAGCATAATGCCATCCGGGGACAGATTCAGCAGTTTTTCTCCCCGTGCCTTCCTTTTCCACATCGCTTTCCCCTCCTTTTGGGTCGATTTTACATCCGGCGACGGAAAAAGCCTGCCGAATCCCGCCGGGGAAAAGGGGCTTGTTTTCGCGCTTTTTGCCGCTTCTGGGCGCGGGCGGGAAAAACTTGGCGGCATTTGTCATTGACCGGGAAGAAAAAATGTGATATAATGTCCTTCCTTTCCCCCGGGGAAGCCGCCGGGGGGAGAAGGACACACCGGAACACAAACGAACACCGGGCGAGATGCCCGTGAATCGAGGTATCCTATGCTCTACCGCCTTGCGAAAACCGCGCCGGACGGGTTGATCCTGCTCCCGGAAAGCGCCCTGGACAAACTGGAAAGCGCCGGTCTTACAGAGATCCGCGTCCTGCTTTGCGCCGCCGCCAAGCTCTCCCGGGGCCCTCTGCCGGAGGAAGAACTGACGGAGGCGCTCCTGCCTCATTTCAGCGGGGAGGATCTGCGCGCCGCTCTGGCGTTCTGGCGGGGATGCGGGGTGCTGGAAACCGACGGAGGAAAGCCCGGAAAGCGTTACGCCGTAAGGACTTTCGCCGCTCCCGACAAGCCGGAAAAGAAGCTGATGCCCGACCCGGACACGCCCCCCTTCTACTCCGGCATGGATCTGGAGAACGCCGCCAAATCCAACCCGGATTACAAGAATCTGGTGGACTTTATGGAGAAGCGGCTGGACAAGGTGTTCAACACCGGGGAGCTTGCCACGATCTGGAGCTATCTGGACTATATGAAGATGCCCGCGGACGTGGTGATGCTCATCGCCGAGGACTGCTGTGAAAGGGGCCACGGGAATCTGCGCTACATCACCAAAGCGGTGATCAGCTTCCAGGACCAGGGCTTGACCAGCTACGAAAAAGCCAACGCCTACTACCTGGCGCAGACGCAGAAGGAAAAATTCGCCCGGAAGATCAAAAAGCTGTTCGGTATGGGGGACCGCGCCCTCACCCGGACGGAGGATGCCCACCTGGCGGAGTGGATGGGGTGGAATTTCTCCGACGAAATGCTGGATCTGGCGTACGAAAAGACCGTGAGCGCCGCCGCCAAGCCCTCCATCAACTATATGCACAAGATCCTGTTGAACTGGCACCAGGAAGGGATCGCCACCCCCGGGGACGCGGAGCGGTACAAGCCGTCCAAAAAAGCGGAGCCGGGACAGGTGGGCGACAAGAGTTACGATCTGGACGCCGCCTTTGAAAAGGCGGTACAGCGCCAGAGAAAGGACCTGTAATGGGAAAGAGAGAGATCAGCGAGATCGTTTCCCGCCGTTTTGAGGAACGGCGCCGGGACGAGGAACTGGCGGCGCGTCAGCGCCGGGCGGAGCTTCACGCCAAGCTCCCCGAACTGGCGGCGCTGGACCGGGAGCGCGGCACCGCGGCGGCGTCGCTTTTGGGCGCCGTGTTCCAGGGTCAGGACGGGCTGGAAGACCGCCTGGACACCATTCGCGCCCGGCAGCAGGACTTGAAAAAACAGCGGGCGGAGCTTCTGATCGCCGCCGGCTATCCCGCGGACTACGACACGGCGAAACCCCGCTGCTCCAAATGCGCCGACACGGGCTTTGTGGACGGGAAAATGTGCCCCTGTATGAAGCGGGAGATCGTGATGGAGGGATACCGGGAGAGCGGTATGGGCAAGCTTTTGGAGCGTCAGCGCTTCGATAACTTCGACCTGTCCCGCTACAGCGACGCGCTTTTGCCCGGCAAGAGCTTTTCCCCCCGGCAGGCCATGGAAAGCATCTACCGGGACTGCCTGGACTGGGCGACGGATTTTTCCCTTTCGTCTCCCTCGCTGCTGCTCATCGGCGGCACGGGCCTGGGCAAGACCCACCTCTCCTCCGCCATGGCGAAAGCCGCCATTGACAAGGGCTTTGACGTATTGTACCTCTCGGTGCCCACCGCCCTGTCCCGGGCGGAGAAAGAGCGCTTTGACAAGGAGGATGAGACGGAGAGCGTCACCCGCCGGATGCTGGAAGCGGAGCTTCTGATCCTGGACGACCTGGGGGCGGAATCCGCTTCCGCCCTGGCGCCCTCTTTGATCTATACCGTGGTGAATGAGCGCGCCGCCGTTTTGGGCTTGCCCACCATCATCAACACCAACCTGGATCCCCAGCACCTGGAGCGGAAGTACGGCGCCGCCGTCACCTCCCGCCTGTTGGGCGAATTCCTCGTGATGCATTTTGTGGGCAGCGACCTGCGCCTGAACTGACCCCGGCGCGAAACCCCGATCCGGGAAACCGAACAGCCCGCGAACCATAAAAAGATCAGAAAACACGCGAACAGGAAAGGAACCGAAATCGGTTCCTTACCTGTTTTTTCAAAATGTTTCACGTGAAACACCGGGGCGGAGAGCCTTTCCCCTTGGGGGGGGGAAGGACTATTTCAGGCGAAAAGGGGGAGCTGCCTGCCCGCCAGGGCGGCGCCCAGGGCGGGAATCAGGGCGTCTTCCCGGTATTTTAGGGAATTGGGCTTGTTTGCGGGGTCGTCCTGGTAGAGGGGGACGAAGAAAAAGCCCTTCCGATCCAACAGCGTTCCCAACGCGGGCGCGGAGCCGGAGAGCGCGTCATTGGTGGACAGCGCCACCAAAACGGTCCCGCCCCGGCGGCGGTGGGATTTCACCGCCATGGTCACACAGCCGTCGGTGATCCCCCGCGCCAGCTTGGACAGGGTGTTCCCCGTGCAGGGGCAAATAAGAAGCAGGTCAAACAGACCCTTTGGCCCGATGGGCTCCGCGTCCGGGATGGTGAGCATCGGCGCCCTGCCGCAGAGACGCGCCGCTTCCTCCCGCCAGAAGGCGGCGGGTCCGAAGCGGGTGTCGGTGCTTTGTACGGTTTCGGACAGAAGGGGGGTGATCTCCCAGTCCCGGGCAAGGGTCTCCATGGCGGACAGGGCGGGTCGCAGGGTGCAAAAAGAGCCGGTGAGGGCAAATCCGAGTTTGGGCGGCATAGCTTCCTCCTGATACTGGTTTCAGCCGGGAGCGGCGGCAAGGGCGGGTCGCAGGACCGCCAGGATCGCCTTCGCCTCGCTCTCCGGGGCGTATTTTCCCGGAAGCCCGGGCAGGGCGTAACAGACCACGCCCCGGTCGATGAGCGCCTGTTCCCCGGGAACGGGTCCGGACGCCACCTGGAAAAAGCGGGAGCCGGGGGAAAGCCCGCCGATCAGGACAGGCATAAAGTCCGGGTCCGGCACGGTGTTGACCGTCAGCGCCATTTGGGGCAGTTCCGCCGCTTTCGCCGGGGGAAAGCCCGCCCGCGCCGCCCGGTCGAGGCTGGCGGGATGGGACCACACCGAAACACGGCACCCCGCGGCGGCGAACAGGCGGGCGATCTCGCTTCCGCAGGCGCCGTAGCCCAGGACCAGGACCCGCTCTCCCGCCAGGACGCGGGGAAAGAGCCGGATGGCGTCCGCCAGGGTCCCTTCCCCGGTGGCAAGGGCGTTGGCGGCGCGATAGGCGGGGTCCTCCAGCAGACCGATCGCCCGGATCCCCCTTGCGGCGCACCGCGCCGCAAGGGATGGCGTGACACTGCCCGCCGTCAGGATCCCCCCGGGCAGAACTTGACCCGCCGCGTCCGCCAGCTTGTCCTCTTTCCATCCCGGCGGGCACAAAACCAGGTCCGCCGCCCCGTCCGAAGCCGGGGCATATCCCTCCCGGAACAGCGCCTTTGCCGCCAGGATCATCCGGGGATCTTGCCCCGGAGTCAGGATCGTCTTCACCGTTTTTTCCTCCAACTGTTTCATACGTTGGCAGTATATGCCCCCCGGGGAAAAATCGTGCCGCCTCGGCATTTTTTTGTTGCGCGCCGCCGCCCCGTGTGCTATAATGATACTGGTTTGGTATGTTGTGTTGCCGACTCTGTTGTCCTGACGGAGCAAGGGGGTAAAAAAGTCCTTCCCCCTTGGGAGCCGCTCTCGCCGAAGCGCTGCCTGACGGCAGAGCTAGCGAGGCGAGGCGGGCGCAGCGGTCGGCAAGTCACGGCATCCTGCCGTGAATGCCGGGCACCGCAAGAGTTTGGTGGCATCCGTCGCCGTCAATCATCCACAACACAGCTTCGCTGTTGCCGCCGCTGGCAGCCGGTCGCTCATTTCGGGTCGGAACGCCCGTTACAAAAGGTTCCGGTGAGTTTGAAGCCATCCTCACCTAAAACAAAACCACGGAGAAAAAATGAATAAAAAACTGCTGTTCGTTACCCATAGCGCCATGATCGCCGCGTTGTACGTGATCTTCACCATGATCTCCAATATGATGGGGCTCGCCCTGGGGCCCATTGAATTCCGGTTCTCCGAGGGCCTGACCATTCTGCCCGTCTTCACCCCCGCGGCGATCCCCGGGCTGACCATCGGCTGTATGCTCGCCAATTTCCTGGTGGGGGGAAATCCCTTCGACATCTTTTTAGGCTCCGCCGCCACCCTCATCGGCGCGCTGGGTACCTACGCCTTCCGGAACAATCGCTTCCTGCCCTATCTGCCCCCCATCGCCGCCAACACCCTCATCGTGGTGCCGGTGCTGTTCTATACCTACACCTTCGTCCAGGAAGCGGGCTGGGGCCTGCCCCTCTACACCCTGATCTTCTTCACCGGGGAGGCGCTCTCCGTCTTCCTGTTCGGCTTCCTCATCAAGCAAGCCCTGCTTCCCGTTCAAAACAAATTGAAATAATCCCCGGCACGCCCCCGAAACCGGAAACAGCCGGCGACGGGCGCTTTTCCGTCCTCGCGGCGGCGTTCCGGATCGAATCGAGGTGAAATCCTTGCCCGCGACTATGACTCATCTTTCCGCCGCCCACCGGCTCTGGCCCGCGGGGAGCTATGCCTTTTTCCTGGGCGCCATCCTCCCGGACTGCGTGGACGGAGACCGGGAATTGAAGGACCGCCAGCACTTCCGGGATCTGCCCGGTGAAAAGCGCCTGCCCGCCCTTCTCGCCTTCGCGGAAGAAAAGCTCGATCCCGCCCGGGACTTTGACGCGGGCGTGTTTCTCCACTACTATCTGGACCTCCTGTGGGACTGGGGTCCCCAGCGCTGGCACCGTCAGCTCTACCGGGGCGCCGCCTGGTTCAAGGACTACCGCTTTGAGCTTTCCCGAATGGGTCTGCACCTGGCGCACACCGAGCCGTGGGCGCGAGAGCTTTGGCAAGAATTGGAAAAAGAGCCCTGCCCGGACCGGGAGGCGGACCTGGCATATCCCCTGTCGGAAATGAAGCACTTTATGGCGTTCAACGCGCGCTATCACCTGGGTGCGGACGAAGGGGAATCCGCCTTCTTTACCTCCGCCTGGGTGGACGCCTTTCTCACCGGCGCCTGCGGCGCCTTCTGCCGCCTGGTGGAAACGATGCCGTCGTGGCGCGCCGCCATGCAGGACCGGGGGATCGATCCCGCCGCCTTCCCCGGAGACGCGTTTTCCGTCCCCTACCGCCCCGCCGGGACCGCGCATCCCGAAAAGATCCTGGTTTTGAAAGGGGGCGTCAGCTCGGAGCGGGAGATCTCCCTGAAAAGCGGCGCCGCCGTGGCGAGCGCCCTACGGGAGGCGGGCTTTGAAACCGAGGAACTGGATCTGACGAACAAGACCCTGCCCCGCCTTTTCACCAAAAAGCCGGACCTGGTCTTCCTGGCGCTCCACGGCAAGGGCGGCGAGGACGGCAGCATTCAGGGGCTTCTGGACTGGCTGGGCATACCCTATACGGGACCCGGCGTGACCAGCAGCGCCCTGTGTATGGATAAGATCTTGACCAAGCACGTGCTGCGCGCCGCGGGGATCGCCACCGCGCCCTACGTCGCCTTCACCGGCAGGGAGGACCCCGAAAAAGCGGCGGAGCGCGCCCTGACTTTGGGACTTCCCTTGGTGCTGAAAGCCAGCCGCCAGGGCAGCAGCATCGGCGTCTCCTTCGTACGGAAAAAGGAGGACTTCGCCGAGACCTTCCGGCGGATCGCCTCCTACGGAGACCCGGTCCTGGCGGAAGCGCCCCTCACCGGCACGGAGCTGACCGTTCCCGTTTTGGGGGGCGACGAGCCGGAGGCGCTCCCGGTGATCGAGATCACCGCCACCGGCGCTTTTTACGATTATGCGTCCAAATACACCCCCGGCGGCTCCTGCCATATCATTCCCGCCCGGATACCGGAGGAGACCCGCGCCAAAACGGAACAGATCGCCCTGGCGGCGTATCGCGCCACGGGGTGCCGGGGCTTCGCCCGGGTGGACTTTATGCTGAACGACGCGGGCGAGCCCTTCGTGCTGGAGATCAACACCATCCCCGGTATGACCGCCCAGAGCCTCCTGCCCGACGCGGGCAGAGCCGTTGGATTGAGCTTTCCCGCCCTGGCGGAAAAGATCGTTATGACCGCGCTCCGGGAGCGCTGACGCCTTAACACGAAAGGAGAATGTTTATGCCGAATTTCTGTCAAGCCTGCGGCGCCCCCCTTCAGGAAGGGGAGAAATTCTGCCGGAACTGCGGCGCCCCCGTGGCTGACGCGCCGGCGGCAACACAGCCCGTTTCCAATCCCCCGGAAGAAGCCGCCGCGGTTTCTCCGGCCGCGCCGTCCGCCCCGTTGGACGCGGAGCGTGCGCCCCAAAGCCCGGCGCCCGAACAGCCTTACCAGCCGGCGCCCGATCAGCCCTATCAACAGCCGGGCTATCCCCAACAGCCGGCGTACAATCAGCAGCCGGCGTATCCCCAACAGCCCGCCTATCCCCAGCAGCCGGCGTATCCCCAACAGCCCGCCTATCCCGGACAGGCGCCCTATGGCTACGCCGCCCCGGCGAAAAAGAGCAAAACGGGGCTTTGGATCGGTCTGGGCGTGGGCGGCGGCGTGCTGGCGCTGCTGGTGATTTTGCTTGTGATCTTCAATCCCTTCGCCGCCCTGACCGGCACGGGTTCCCCCGTTCAGCCGGGCAACGGATCCCCCTCCGCCCCCGCGCCGAAGCCCACCGAGGCGCCGGCGACCACGGAGGAGCCGGAGCCGACCGTCACCGCCGACCCCGCCGACAAGGGCGATATGGAGAATCTGGGCGTGAAATTTGACCTGCGGAAAGGGGAAAGCGCCGTCTACGTGACACACAACGGACCGGGGGACGCCATCTACGTGGGTGAGCTTGTCATCTTTGAGTCGTCCATCGAGCCGGTGACCGAGGGGGTCCTGGCTTTCGCCGAGGAAAACGGCTTCGGGGACCTCTCCGACTACGTACAAGCGACCGTCTCCCTCAACATCGCCTTCCCCGTGGTGGAAGGGGATGAGGAAAACGGCCCCGCCGTCTATTCCTTCATTCAGGATTATTACAACGTGGGTCTCCGGGACGACAGCGGCGAGAACGGCGTGGACAGCTACGAGGCCAACTATGAATCCTACACCGCCCTGGTGAAGGGTGAGGAAAAGACCATTTACATCTACGACGACTACAACTTCGACACGACGGACGGGGAGATCATTTTCTCGGAGTCCTTCAGCATTCTGATGCCCCGGGGCTACGACGGCGTGGTGCTGTGCTTCCGGGATTCCGCCGATGATACCGCCGTGGAAGCCACGGACTTCCTGGACGCCTATTCCAAAGGGGTCTCCTACAAGCTCTTCCGGGTGAAGTAAGACAGCGGCTAACTGCCAGCGGCTGGCATATAGAAGAAGAAAGCCTGCCGGTCGGCAGGCTTTCCATATTTGAAACCGGGAACGGACAAGTCCGTTCCCGGTTTCTTCCTTATCCCCGTGAAGCGGGATTTCACCGCCCGCCCGGGGTTTGGGCGAAGGCGATCCTAACTGCCGATTCGCGGCAAAGTCGATCCCCCGTAGGGCATCACGATCACCTTCGCGCCCGCGCCCTTTTCCGCCAGGGCGGCGTCAAAGGCGCTCTGCACCGTTTGGAAGGGAGTCATAAAGACGCTTCTGGCGAAGTCCTCCGTCTGCTCGGAGACCAGGTACACCTTCGCCCGCTCTTCCACCATGGCGATGGCGGCGGCTTTGTGGCCGCCCAGGACGAATTCCCGCCCCAGTCGCTCCACCAGGTCCCGGGGACTTCTCGCGGCGCGGATCCATTCCTCGAAATGGCTCTCCCCCAGTCCCTCCTTGCAGGAGCCCACCAAGATGATCACGCCCCCGTCCTTCACGGCGTGCTTGGCGTTGTCCAGGGCTTTCTGGGTCTGATACAGATTCAGGTCCTTGGGGGCGCCCCCCTGGGAGACCACCACGATGTCCGCCTTTTCCGGGATCCTCACCGCGTACATGGTATCCAGATAGCGGCATCCGTCCCGATGGGCGGCGGTCACGTCCCCGGCGGCGGCGTAGACGATCTTTTTATGTTCGTCCAGCACCACGTTGAGGATGAAGTCGATCCCCACGATCGCTCCGGCTTCCTCCAGATCCTCCCGGACGGGGTTGCCCGCGAGATGCCCGGCGCAGGCGGCGGCGTCCACCATCCGCTTGTGATTCGCCTGGATGGCTTCTCTCGTGGCGCATCCCGGCATAATGGCTTTCACCCCGCCGGAATACCCGGCGAAGTAGTGATATTCGATATTGCCCAAACAAATCACCCGGTCGGCTTCCGCCACCGTACGGAAAATATCCACCGGGGTCCCCCGGGCGGTGGTGCCCAGATGGATCACGTCCTCGGGGTCCGAGTCCACACAGGCGATCTCCGCCCACGCCCGGTCCCCGGCGAGCTTTTTTTGCTCCTCCGGCGTCTGTTTCCGGTGGCTGCCCAGGGCGAAAACCAGGGTGATATCCTCTTTTTTCGCGCCCCCGGCGTACAGCTCGTCCAAAAGGAGCGGCATCACCCGGGCGGTGGGCATGGGCCGGCTGATATCGCTGGTGACCACGGCGATCTTCTCCCCGGGCTTTATGATCTCCCGGAGACGGGGCGCGCCCACGGGATTTTCCAGCGCCCGCGCCACCGCTTCTTCTTCGGACAGCGTGTGAGCGACGGGGTTCGCCTTCAAAACGAGGCAGTCCACCCCTTCCGGGACGACGAGGCTCTGCATTTGTTGTCCAATTCCGATGTCGATAGTCATAAATCGTCTTCCTGTTTGTTTGACTTAAGACTGAAGACTTAAAACTTAAAAATGAATAATTGTGGTTGAAAACCGCCGCAGGCGGTTTTCTTCCTTCATTTTTCATTCTTCAGTCTTCAGTTTTCAGTATTCATTTTGCCGCTGCCGGCTGACGGCTGACGGCTAGCGGCTGACGGCTAGCGGCTGACTAATCCTTCTTCTTCAACGGCGTGACGGTGCCGTCGGGGTTCTGGATCTCGATCCGGGACAGCGCCGCCTCGGTACTGGCGCGGAACGCGGCGATGTATTCCTTCCGCAGCCGCGCCTGCTCCGCCTTTTCCAGCGCCGTCAAGCCCTCCGGGGTCTTCGCCTTGTGGGCAAGGGCGTTGATCCGGTCGATCTTGGCTTTGGTGATCACGCGAGATACGCCTTCAAGGGCGCCGTATCCAGTTCAGAGCGCTTCTCCAGGAACGCCAGGAGCTTCCCGGCGATGACCTTACAGCCGCCCGGGGCGTCGGATTCGATGTTGAGGGGCATCACGGGATCATGCACGGAGAGCCGCAGGAGGAACCAGCCGTCCCCCTCGCCCGGTCCGAAGGCGACACGGACGCCCTCATAGCTGTCCTCCGCCACCGCCCAGCCGTTTGCCCTGCCGTAGGCTTCCAGATCGGCAAGGAGCTTCTCCCCCGCGGGCCGGAAATCTGCCTCCCGGATATCAAAGCGCAGCTCGGTCCCCTCCGCCGGCTCCTTCAGGGCGGCGATCAGGTCCTCCAGCTTTTCGCCCTTCGCCTTTTTCTTCGCCGCCTCGATGAGGATGCGGGTCGCCAGGTACGCCCCGTCGTCCAGGAAATAGTTTTCCCGGAGGGCGGCGTGGCCCGAGGTCTCGATGGCGAGGGGCGCGTTGATCCCCTGTTCATTCAGCTCCACGGCTTTGTCGATCACGTTGCGGTAGCCCCGCTTGAAGCGCAGGTGCTTCGCCCCCAGGGTCGTTTCAATAAAGGTTTTCAGCCCCGCGGAGGTGATGGAGTCGGTGACGATGGTGCCCCCCTCGTTTCCCTGAAGGGCGATGACGCTCGCCAGCGCCACCAGCCGGTTCCGGTTGATCTCCCGTCCGGCGCTGTCCACACAGCCCGCCCGGTCCACGTCGGTATCGAAAATGATGCCCAGGTCCGCCCCGGCGCGTTTCACCGCGTCGCAGGCGGACGCCATCGCCGCCTCGTTCTCCGGGTTGGGTACGTGGTTGGGGAAGCGCCCGTCCGGCTCGAGGAACTGGGAGCCGCTCACGTCACAGCCCAAGGGGGCGAGGACCTTCTCCGCGTAGAAGCCGCCGGCGCCGTTGCCCGCGTCCACCACCGCGTGAAAGCCCGTGAGGGGCTTCTCCCCGGCATTCATGGCGCGGATAATCATATCCCGCAGCAGCGCCGCGTAATCGCTGATGAAATCCGTGGGCAAAACTTCGCCCCCCGGCTGTTCGGGGGCGCGTTGCCCCGCCTGGCATTTCTCCAGGATCTCCCCGATCTGGCTCCCCTCCAGGCCGCCGGAGGGCAGGAAGAATTTCAGTCCGTTCCGGTTCCAGGGATGGTGGGAGGCGGTGATCATCACCGAAGCGTCGGTACCCGCCATCACCGTGGTCATAAACATGGCGGGGGTGGACGCCATCCCGCAGTCCAGCACCTTATGCCCCGCCTTTTTCAGTTCCTCCGTCACCCAGGAAGCGATGGCGGGACCGGAAAGGCGGCTGTCCCGCCCCACGGCGACGGTGAAGCGGTCCTTCCCCGTCTTTTCCCGCAAAAACAGAAGGAATGCGGAGGCGATGGCGCGCACCGCCTCTTCCGTCAGGTCCACGGGCTGTCCCTGGACGCCTTCCAGCGCCACCCCGCGGATGTCCGTTCCGCTCTTCAAATGTTTCCAAGGTTCTTGTAGCATACTTTTATCCTCCGTAAAAATCGCGTTCAGCCGTCAGCCGTCAGCCGCTAGCCGTCAGCCGTCAGCACGTGAGTCCTTCCCCTTGGCGTGAGTCCTTCCCCCTTGGGGAAAGGTCTCGCGCTCACTGCATCGCCGTGAGGGCGATGAGCTTCTCCATATCATCCGGGGCATTTCCCGTCAAAGCGGCTTTGTTCCGCAGGGCGGCGCCGCATTTCTCACAGCGGTAGCGGATGAGAAAGCCCTTTTTGGCGTTTGGCTCCGCTCCCGCGGGCCGGAGCATTCCCCCGCAGGGGTTCGCCCGGTCTCCGGGATTGATGTCCACGTGACGGGACCAGAGGCAGAAGGGGCAGTGGTCCCGGCTGGTCACGCCGTTGGGCGGAACCGCCGCGCCGCAGTGGGCGCAGACAAAGCCCTCGTCCCGGGTCTGAAACCGCTTTTGCTCCATTTTTCAGCCCTGTTCCGCCGGGTCGTCCACCCAGATCACCTTGCTGGGATCCGCGGCGGCGAAGGTGATCACCGCCCCGTCCCGCTCTTCCCGGCGCAGAGCGATGAAGCGGCTGCCGATGCTTGCCATCGTGTCGTAAACGTGGATCTTCTTCAAGATGGAAAGCCCTCTGCCGTCCAGCTTGGCGACGGCTTCCTTGGCGGTCCATACGGCGAAAAAGTCCTGTTTTTGTTCCTCGGGGGTCATCCATTCCCGCCTCACCCGCTCCGGGACCTCCCGGCGCAGCTCCGCGTCCATCCCCAGGGGACACCCGGAGACGGCGACGTAGAGCCTGCCTCCGGTGTGGCTCACGGAGAGAAATCGCCCCCCGGCGGTGAACACGGGCTTGCCGGTCGCCAGCCATTCCACGGGATAGACCCCGCTTTTGGCGGCTTTGGCGATGCGTTCGGTCAACTGTATGGTCTGCCGGTGGGAGGAAAGGCGGGAGGTCAATACCGCGCTGGCGACGTAGATCGTATGCACCGGCTCATTCCTCAAGCGGTTCCGACGGCGCGTCCGTCCCCGGCGCCTCGGTCCCGGCGCCGTCAGGCGCTTCTTCCTGCGACGTTTCAGCCGCCTCGGCGCCTGAAACGTCGCATGCGGGCACCCGCTGGAAGCCGATGACTTCCCGGGTGCTTTCCCCGGTGGCGCGGTCCACGGTATTCATGATCTTCACCCCGGCGGCGCCGCGCCCGGTGATGCGGCTGGCGTCCACGGCGACCCGGATCAAATTGCCGTCGGAGGCGATGATGAGGATCTCGTCCCCCTCCGCCACGGCGGCGACGCCCACCAGGCGTTCGCCCGCCTTGCCGCCCAGCTTCTGGCATTTCATGCCCTTGCCGCCCCGGTTGTGGGCGGTGAAGTCGTCAAAGCGGCTGAACTTGCCCACGCCGTTTTCGGTCATGGTGGCAAGCACCCGTTCCTCGTTTTCATGGGCAATGGCGAGGGCGCCGCAGACGCTTTCGCCGGGCGCCAGGGTCATCGCTCTCACGCCCCGGGCAAGGCGGCTCATCTGCCGCACCTTGTTCTCCGGGAAGCGGGTGGCAAGTCCGTTGGTGGCGGCGACGAAGATATCCTGTTCGCCGTCGGTATGGGCGGCGAAGAGCATTTCGTCCCCCTCGTCCAGCTCAATGGCTTTGATGCCCTGCTCCCGGCATTTGCCCTTGGTGGTGACCACGTTGGAGAAGGCGAAGAGCCCCACCCGCTTGATCACCGCGTTCTTGGTGACGAAGACCAGAACGTCCTTCGTCTCGGGCACGTCCTCTTCGCTGTCCGCCGCCGGCTGCTCGCCGTCGGTCGCCGCCTCGGCGGATTCCTCCAGCTTCATGGAGGCGTAGAGCTTCTTGGCTTCCTCCATGCGCTCCCGGTCGATGGACAGGAAGGAGGTGATCATCTCCCCTTCTTCCAGAGGCAGCAGGTTCACCACGTTGGTGCCCTTGGCGTTCTTGGACGCCTCGGGGATCTCAAAGCACTTCCGAACGAAGACCCTGCCCTTATTGGAGAAGAAGAACAGAAGGTTATGGGAGTTGGACACGAAGATGTCCCGCACGGAGTCTTCCTCCCGGGTGGTGAGGGCGCGCCGCCCCATGCCGCCCCGGTTCTGGATGGCGTATTCCTCCACGTTCTGGCGTTTCACGTACCCCGCGTGGGTGATGGTGATCACGCAGGTGTGCTTCTCGATGAGGTCCTCCAGGACGATGTCGTCCGCCGCTTCCTCGATGGAAGTGCGCCGTTCGTCCCCGAACCTGGCGCGGATGCCCTCCAGGTCCTCCCGCAGGACGGCCAGGAGTTTTTCTTCGTGGGCCAGGATATCCTGGTATTTCTCCACCAGCGCCCGTTTCTCCGCCATTTCTTCCAGGATCTTGTCGATCTCGAGGCCGGAGAGGCGGCCGAGCGGCATTTCGACGATCGCCTGGCCCTGCGCGTCGGAGAGGCCGAAGCGGTCGATG
>JAGDAA010000075.1 GCA_017959745.1 Clostridia bacterium | reverse complement strand
GGAAAGCCCCAGTAAACGAAATAATAAAAATCGTTCGCCCGGTTTTCCCCCACGCCATGGATCAGGATGTTGGAAAGATAGCCCAAGCCATACAGGAAGGTGGGGATCAGCCCGAAGAAACTCGCTTTGAGGGAGACCACACCCCGCTTCTCAAAAAGAAGATAGGACAGACAGGCAAGGAGGGGCGCGATGAGATGCAAAACCAGATTGGCGCCTAAGAACATCAGGTCAAACCCGAAAACCGGACCCAGGAAGATCATAACCACGGTAAAGGTCACCAGTACGCAGGACACCGCGGAAAGCTTTAAGAGCTGCAACGTTTTCGGCAGCGTCTCCTTTCCGGAAAAGCCGACGGCGGCGCAGCAGATGAAAACGAAGCCCGTAAACAGATTGGAAAGCACCGTGTAGTACTTCAAGCTTCCCAGTCCCACGGACGAAAACACCACCCTGGGACTGAACAGAAGCATCCAAACCCAGGAACCTATGGCGAGAACGGCTACGATCAGGTCAAAGACCGACACCGCCAAACGCGGCTTTTTGCTTGCTTTCATTTTTTCATCTCCGGGCAATGATCTTGAATATACGATAAAACAAAAGAAAAACGCGCTTTATCCACGTAGATTCGGTTGCGGTTGAAGACCCCGTTTACCTTGATAAGCCCCCGCGCGGGATACGCTTTCACCTTCTTCACCTTGGAAAAGTCGGAATACATTTCCGTCCGCGCCGCGGCAAGTCCCGCGCCGGCGGCGGACAGACGGCCGGAAGCCGCCCCCGCGGCGGCAGTCAGCTTGGAAAGCGTCTTCGCCTTGTTCGCCTGTTCCTCCGTCTGCTTGTGCAGGATCCCCTTTTTATCCATTTCAAAATCCACGCAGTACTTTCCCCGCATCACGGCGGCGTAGATGAGATAGCCGATCAGCGTCACCGCGGTCATCCCCAAAAGGAAATATCCGTAAAAGGTCAGGTTTTCAAGAAAGCGCGAATGGTTTGAAACGCCGAAGCGACCCACGTCCGCAAAAATTACGATAAGGAATCCTGCCGTCAGGATGATAAAAAAGATCCTCCAGATGAGAAAAAAGATCGAATAATCTTTCAGCAAATTCAGTTCGTAGTGCCAGCGGTAAACGCCCTTTTCGTCCGGCGTCAGGTTCGCGCCGCCGGATTGCTTGCCGTTCAAAGCTCCCCCTCCCTTCATTTCAAAAGAGGCAGACGACACTTCCCGCAGCGATCCTCACCCACCGGATTCTCTGCGCCGCAGCTGACACAGGCGATATACGGGGCGCGGCTCTTGTCGTAATGCTCATAGGGGAAGTTAAACTGAGGATGGTACTTGAATCTGTCGCCGGACTTTAAGTAATTATACGCCAGGATCCGGCTACCTTCCGTCTCCACGATCTTCTTTTTCTTGCCCTCGGCGGTCCGGACCACAGTGATATATTCGTTTTGAATGCGCTCGCCCCCGTTGCCGGTTTGGTGATGGCGCAGTCGGGTCTTCTGATCGATGACCGTCCCCTCGTAGCTATTGGACGCCCGGGACTTGATCAAACCGTACAGGGCGAACAAAAGGAACACAACGGAAACGACGCCCCCGTATAAAGCCGCCTGAGCCAGTTCCATATCCTCGGAAAAGAAGCTGAACACAATGAAACCGATCAAAGGCATGGGCACCAGGATCAAGCCGAAGATTCCCGCCGCTCTCCGGTTTTTCTTCACCGCTTTCAGGATCTCCGGGTGATTGACCCGGTCGGAATACCCGGGCGCGGGAATGCCCACACGCGCCCCTCCCGCCGGATCGTTGGCTGACGCGGGACCGGGATAAGGTGGAACGCGAACCGGCTGCCCCTGTTCAACGGCAGCCCCGCAGGACTCACAAAAAGAAGCGCCGGGGCGCAAGGACGCGCCGCAATTTCCGCAAAAATGAGCCATCTTGTTTCTCCTTTTCTCCCCGTGAATTTTTCTTTTCTAACACATTATACCAAAAAAAGCGGATCCGCACAAGCCCTTTAACAAGAGATTAACCCCACAAACTGACAAAAGATCGCCGCTGCGAGCCCGACCCCTTTGCCCGGCCTGCCGTTACCCGGAAGCATTTCACAAAAAAGAAGACGCCCGCTATTTGGAACTGGCGAGGGACCCGGTGAAGGATGGGGCGGAGCTTTCCCGGATGGCGGCGGC
>JAGDAA010000074.1 GCA_017959745.1 Clostridia bacterium | reverse complement strand
GTCCGGCAGGCCGAGGCGCTGCTTTAAAGTGATGAGCCACAGATCGGAACCCATGGCTTTGTTCAGCGCCCAAACCAGATTCGCCGTTTCTTCCCGGAAGGCGAAGGCGGTGCCGTAGCAGCGGGAACCGGTGGCCAGGGCGACGGCTTTGTGTAGGGAAGAGGTGACAAAACGCCTGGGGATGGGGATATTGTTCGTCAGCGGATCTTTGGGATAGGGAGGCGTATTGCCGCTCATTTCCAGGTTGACCCGGGTACAGCCCGTGGAAAAGCGCTTGGCGTCGGATGCCCGGGCCGGGGTAACGGCGGCGGCGCTGTCACTGCCGCAGGTCATGATCTCAAAGTTTTCCGGCAGGGCCGCCGATAACGCGGAAAAGAAATCGGAAACGCCTTCATAACGGAGATCGATCCAGGCGAGCCAGTCCGGATTGTCCCAGTTGCCCCAGAAGCTTGTATCGTCCGCGGGGGGTAATTCACGTCCCGTCCGACGTTTCAAGGCGGCGCGGCAATAGGGGCAGGCGCATGAATTGAAGCGCATATAGTGAATGGGATCGTCGGCGGACAGCCCGTCGATCCCCGTTTCCCGAACCAGGTTTTTCGCGTAGTCCACGTAAGCGGCGACGTAATCGGGATTGTTGTAACAAAAGCCCTCCGCGGCGTACTGGGGGTAGTACAGCGGCTTTCCGGAAACCACGTCGATCAGGCGCCAATCATTGAGCTTTTTGCCTTTATACGTCCAATCCGCCGCCGCTTCCCGACAGGGCGAAAAGGGCAGATGCGGGCCGCTGTGGAGCATGACGTGCCGCATTTCCTCCCGGGTATCATAGCGATGGACGAGATTCACCGAGTGATGGTCGAAGAGTTCTATCCCGTATCCGTGCAGTTCCTCTGCCACCGTGGCGATATAGTCGTTTATCAGGGTAAAATAGGGCAAAAAGTCCCAGCGGAAATGGGCGCCGAAGATCATGACGGAGGTGGCGTTCGCCCTGGCCAGCTTTTCCGCCCTGCGGCGGATCTTCTCCATGTTGTCGTGATCCGGCCAGTTTAGATCATTCCACAGCATCCACCAGGTGGCGATGCGTTTCGCGTCTTGTTTCACCTGTTTTCCCCTCCTTTCGCGGCTTCTACCGTTTCCCGGATATCAAAGCTATGGAGAGACAAAAGCCGCTCCGCTTCTTCCTCCGGGATGTCCAGGATGGCGGCGGTGATGCGGATCACCCGCCCTTTCAGCTTCTCGTTGGAGGGCTTTAAGTTGATCATCAGGTTTTCGTAGACCTTGCCCGTTTTGATCATGGCGGCGGTAGACAGCATATTGAGAACGAATTTCTGGCAGTTTCCGGCTTTGAGACGGGTAGATCCGGTCACCACTTCCGGGCCGGTGTCGCAAACAATGGCAACGTCGGCGACCGAAGTCACGGCGGTGCCCGGATTGGACGTCAGAGCCACCGTTTTACAGCCGATCTGACCGGCGTATTCCATGGCGCCCACCACGTATCTGGCGCCCCCCGCGGCGGAAATGCCCACCACAACGTCCCCGGGTCGGATGACTTCGGCAACGTCCCGCACGCCGTTATCATAGGAATCCTCGGCGTTTTCACCGGCGGTGATCAGCCGCTCCGGCCCGCCGGCGATGATGCCGCGCACCGTGTCATAGTCCACGCCGAAGGTAGGAGGGCATTCCGAGGCGTCCAGAACGCCCAGCCGTCCGGACGTTCCGGCGCCCACGTAGATCAGATGACCGCCCGCCTTCATGGACGCGGTTATGATCTCCACCGCCTCTTCCACCTGAGGCAGAGCGATCTCCAGAGCATCCACGGAACGGCGGTTTTCCCGGTTCATTAAGGCAAGGATCTCTCGAGTGGACATTTGATCCAGGTGCATACTGTCCGGGTTCCTCATTTCAGTTTTCAGCATGGCTTCCCTCCTTTTGAAGGCTTGAAACGAATCGATCCAGAGACGGCATTTTATCCAGTTTCAGGTCACGGGCCGCCTGCAGGCAGGCGCCGAAGACAGGGGGATAGTCAAGAAGCTCCGGCTCATTTGTCAAAGGAATTTGTTCTGCGACCATGCGCCGGAAACGGACGTCCTTAATGAAAATACTGCCGGACAGGATCACAGGCGCGTCTTCGCCCGTCAACTTCAAGGCAGACCGGATGAGTTCGGCCACGTGAGCGCTGTTCTCCCGGAGGATGGCCAGCGCCACGGCGTCTCCGGCGTCTGATGCCATCGAAACCAAAGGCGCGAAGGAAGCAACGTAGGCAATATCCCTTTTATAAAGATCCTGGATCTTGCTCCACACGTCGCCTCCCAGTTTCTTTTCCACCAGCTCCCGCAGCAAGGTTTTTTCTCCTATGCCGTCGCGATCTTTCAATGCTGCGGAAACGGCGTCTCTCCCGATCTCAAAGCCGCCCCCGGCCTTTTCGAAGAGATATCCGACTCCGCCCAGCCGTGTGATTTTCCCGCGAAGGGACGCGAAGGCAACGCAGCCCGTTCCGCTGATGGCGGCGACGCAGCAATCCGGATCGGAAGCGCAGGAAACCACGTTCGTCGCGTCGCTCCCGCAATGAATGCGAATGCCGGGAAAGGCCTTTTTCAACGCATGATTCAATACTTCCGCAAAATTTGAGGAAACAAGCCCTGCCCCGCCGAAATAGATCCCCGCCGTATTCATTTCCCGGGGACGCAGAAGTCCGATCCCCCGTTTGGCAATGCGGATCACTTCGTCGATTCCCACCACGTTGGGGTTGCATCCGTCCAGTAGCACTCTGTTCAGT
>JAGDAA010000073.1 GCA_017959745.1 Clostridia bacterium | reverse complement strand
GATCGCCGGAGAGACCCAGCTTCCGCGCCACTTCCCAGCCGTCGAAATCCTTGTAGCCGCGGGCGGGATCGATGCGGTGCTGCAGGATCTTCTCGGGATGATCCTTGGAAAGATCCTCGATCTCCGTGCCGCCCTCGGCGGAGGCGATCATCACCACGCAGGCGTTGGCGCTGTCCACCGTCATGGAGAGGTAATACTCCCGGGCGATGTGCGCTCCCTCGGTGATGACGAGGCGCTGGACCTCTTTGCCCTCGGGACCGGTCTGCTTGGTGTAAAGACGGCTGCCGATGAGCTTGGAGGCAAACTCAAGAACTTCCTCGTCGTTGTGGCAGAGCTTCACGCCACCGGCTTTACCTCTGCCGCCGGAATGGATCTGCGCCTTGACCACCACGGGATAATTGCCCAGTCTCTTGGCAGCGGAAAGCGCTTCCGCAGCGTTCAGCGCCAGATACCCGTTGGGGCATGGGATCCCGTACTGCACGAACAGCTCACGGGCTTGATATTCATGGATCTTCATACTATTTTACTCCTTATTTCACCAGAGCGGCGCCTTCGCTGAGCGCCTTCAGGTTGAGTTCTTCCGTCCCCTTGGGAATGCGCTGGAGCACCGCTTTTTTGAGGCTTTCTTCATCGCAGATCTTGAGGATCTTGTTGATGGCGCCCACGGAAACGATGTTCACGGTTTGCATCTTGCCCACCTTTTCACGGGCGGTGGCGATGATGGGGAGCTTCATGAATTTCTTGTGGTCGTAGTCGGCGGGGACCTGGATGGTGTCGTCCACCAGCACAAAGCACTTTTCGTCCAGACCGTAGCAGTATTTCTCAAAGGAAAGCTGAGACAGCGCCATGACGAAGGTGGGCTTCGTCACCTTGGTGAAGCCGATCTTTTCATCGGAAATGATCACTTCGCCCTTCGCCATACCGCCCCGGGCTTCGGGACCGTAAGACTGGGACTGCGCCACGAATTTACCCTCGATAATGCCCGCTTCCGCGAGGACGATGGTCCCCGTGATCAGGCCCTGTCCGCCGGTGCCGGCGAGACGGATCTCCATTTTGCTCATGTTTCTTCCTCCTTACTTCCGTACCCGGTCGATGATGGCCTGGTACTGTTCGGTCAGTTCGGGGAAATCATCCTCGGAGAGCTTGCCCACGACCAGTTTGCCCTTCAGTTCCTCGGGGCTCATAGCCTGCGCCTTCTCCACCCGGATGCTGTTCTCTTTCTGCCAGGTATACATATCCACCGCGCTGCCCTTCTTGTTCTTCCGCCCGTAGTAGGTGGGGCAGATGGAAGCGCACTCGATGACGGAAAAGCCCTTGTGGCGGATGCCGTCCTCGATGAGCTTGGTGGTCAGCACCGCGTCATAGGCGGTCCCGCGGGCGGTGTAGGTGGCGCCGCAGGCCTGGGCGATCTTCGCGATATCGAAGGGACGGTCGATGTTGCCGTAGGGAGCGGTGGTACCCTTCTCACCGTAGGGGGTGGTGGGGGAGTACTGACCGCCGGTCATACCGTAAATATCGTTGTTGAAGACGATGGCGGTGATGCCGATGTTCCGCCGGGCGGCGTGGATCAGATGGTTGCCGCCGATGGCGCTGGCGTCGCCGTCACCCATAATGCAGATGACTTCCAGATCGGGGCGCGCCATTTTGATACCTGTGGCGAAAGCCAGCGCTCTGCCGTGGGTGGTGTGCATGGTGTTGAAATCCATATAGCCGGCGGCGCGGGAGGAACAGCCGATACCGGAGACCAGGACCACTTTGTTCCGGTCCAGACCGATGTTATCCACCGCCTGAGCCACGTCCCGCATCAGGACGCCGTGCCCGCATCCGGGGCACCAGATGTGGGGAAGATGCGCTTCCCGGAGATATTTATCAACCAATTTAGATGGCATAACTCAACCCTCCTTCACCGCTTTGACGATTTCATCGGGGGTGATGACGGTGCCGTTGACCTTGCCAACGAAACCGATCTTGTCATACAGCCCCGTGACCCGCTGGACTTCCAGCAGCATCTGTCCGTCGTTGTGCTCCGCCACAATGATCTTCTTCACCTTGCCGGCGATCTCGCGCATTTTCTTGGCGGGGAAGGGCCATACGGTGATGGGACGGAACATGCCGACCTTCACGCCCTCGGCGCGCAGGGTCTCCACGGCGCTCTGCACGCTTCTGGCGGTACCGCCGAAGCAGACCACGCAGACTTCCGCGTCGTCCATACTCGTCTCTTCCCAGCTGAGGATATCATCCAGATTGTCGTCGATCTTGGCGAGAAGACGGCGCACCTGCTTGTCCGCGATTTCCGTGGAATTGGTGGGGAAGCCGTCGTCCGCGTGGATGAGTCCGGTGATGTTGTACCGCTCGCCGGCGCCGAAGGGCGCCATAACGGGAACGGTGCTGCCTTCCTTGGTGGCGTAGGGCTTCTTGGCGTGGGCGGGATCCTCGGGGATCGCGCGGTTGACGATCTCCAGTTCACCCTCTTCGGGGATCTCGATGCCTTCCCGCAGATGCCCCACGATCTCGTCCATCAGGAAGATGACCGGGGTGCGGTACTTCTCGGAAAGATTGAAGCAGCGGACGCAGAGCTTGAAGCACTCCTCCACGGTGGAGGGCGCGATGGCGATCATGGGATGGTCGCCGTGGGTGCCCCACTTCGCCTGCATCACGTCGCCCTGGCTGGGGGAGGTGGGCAGACCCGTGGAGGGACCCGCGCGCGGCACGTCCACCAGGACGAAGGGGATCTCCGTCAGGCAGGCGTAGCCCAGATTTTCCTGTTTCAGAGAGAAGCCGGGGCCGGACGTGGCGGTCATGGATTTGACCCCCGCGGCACTGGCGCCGATGGCGGCGGCGCAGGAAGCGATCTCATCTTCCATCTGGATGAAGTGACCGCCCACCTGGGGAAGCCGTACGGCACAGCCCTCTGCGATTTCCGTGGAAGGGGTGATGGGATAACCCGCGTAGAAGCGGCAGCCGGCGTAGAGAGCGCCTTCCACACACGCCTCGTTGCCCTGCATCAGTTTCACTTTGCCCATTTACTCTACCTCCTCCAGATAGATTGCGTAGTCCGGACAGCGCTTCTCGCACATACCGCACTTAATGCAGGCGTCCGGATTTGCCGCCTCGATCTTCTCGCCCGAGAGCTTCAGAACGCCCTTGGGACAGAAGGCGGCGCAAACGCCGCAGCCCTTGCACCATTTGGTGTTGATGACCAGTTTTTTGTTTGTCACTGCCATAAATGCACACCTTTTGCTTAAATAGGCACCTTTCCTCATTTTTTTGGCGGAAAATGTTGCTTTCCCAACCATTTATCAAAATATTATCACTGTTTTTATATAAATACAACCATTTTCAATAACAAATGTATATGGATTTCGCTTGTCAGGAATTCGATTTCGTAATACTTCAACTTTGGTTCACGGATTATTTACGATTTTTGATAATCCGAACAACGAAATTACGGAAAAAACTTTACAAAAAAACACGATTCTGTTACAATATATTGATGTAGACGGACGGAAAGGAGGCTGGTTCTGTGTCCTTCAGTCAAAAAGTGCTGGCACTGCTGAAAG
Source organism: Clostridia bacterium (assembly GCA_017959745.1). GTDB lineage: Bacteria > Bacillota > Clostridia > Oscillospirales > SIG627 > RGIG5579. Next base: position 4,129 of record JAGDAA010000073.1, on the reverse strand, counting down.
AAAACGGTATGACCAAGGCGGCGCTCGCCAAAGAGAGCGGCATTCCCTATACCACCCTGGACAGTATGCTGAAGCGGGATTCGGATACGGCGCGGCTCGCCACGGTGTTCCGCATCGCCCGCGCCCTGGGCACCAGCGTGGAGGATCTGGTCTTCGACGAGGGCGGGGGAGACGGCGTCTCTCCCGATGAAAAGCGCGTCCTGGATCTGTACACCCTTCTGGACGACCGGGGGAAGGATACCGTCCTGTCCCTTCTGGAGCGGGAAGCGGGGCACAGCCGGGAGGGGCTTCGCTCCTTTCCCGTGTACGATTCCCCCGCCGCCGCGGGACGCGGCGAGCCGGTTTTCAGCGAAGAGAAAACGTTTCTCCCGGTTCGGGAGGGGGAGATCCCCGCGGGCGCGGACTTCGGCGTACGCATTACCGGGGACAGTATGGAGCCTCTTTTCTCCGAGGGGGATATCGCCTACGTGAAGCGGGGGGCGGAGATCCGGTCCGGCGAGATCGGGGTATTCCTCCTGAACGGAGAAAGCTATTGCAAGAAATACAGTTTGGAGAACGGGGTGGTTTCCCTGGTCTCCCTGAATCCCGCCTATGAGCCCATCCGGGTCCTGGAAACGGACGAGATCCGCCTGGTGGGCAAGGTCATTCAGTGAAGGGGGACACGATGGATAAAGCCGAACAAAAGAAAAAGAAAGCCAAGAAAGCAAGACTTGTGGTCATTGTCGTACTGCTTTTACTGGTGCCCCTCGCCGTGGTGGGGACGATCCTGGCGCTGAATTTGGACGATGACTTGAACCACGGCAGCATCACCGCGATCACTATGAACTTCAAGGAAGACAGCTGGGACGTGACGGATAAGAACGACGTCCTCTTCTTCCGGGATATGGTGCAGGGCGGCAGCGTCATCGACGCGCCGGCGACGCCCCTGGAGGAGTACCGCCACCTGAAGATGACCTTTCACAAGCTGAGAAGGGATCTGAGCTACGAGCTTTTACTGTCCGACTCGGTGAACGACTGTCTGTATCTGGACCCCGCGGGGACATTGTTCCTCATCGCGCCCGAGCGGTCTCAGGAGCTTCTGGTCCATCCCCGGATCACCGCGCTCGCTATGAGCTTTGCCGCCCCGCCGGTTTGCTCGCTGTCCGCCCGGGGGGAGGAGACCCCCACCGGCGCTTACAGCGGCGAATGGACTTATACCAAAGTGGACGGGACCATGACCACGGAGAGCGTGGCGGAAAAAGGAGAACGGAAAGCCGTTCTGCCGGCGGACGCCCATCAGGGGGATCCTCTGGTGTTCACCTTCTCCCTGGAGCCGGACAAATGCAACGTTCAGGTGATGGACAACGAGAACAATCTGATCTACTCCGGCGATCCCGCGGAAATGGAACGCCTTTCCTATGAAGAGGATACCGAGCTGCGCGTGACGGTAACGGCGGACTGGTTCCAATCCGAGGAAAAGAGCTACCGGGGCAAGATCGTCTATGAATTCGACCTGCTCTATGACGTGCCGACCCTCTGCGTCCTGTCACAGACCGCCGCTTACCCCGGGGACACCCTGGAGATCCGGGTGGCGCATTCCTCCTCCGAAACGGTGGCGGTGACGACCACCTTCCCCGCGGGGGACGTCACACAGCACAGAGAAGGCCGAGAACTGATCATCCGCATTCCGGTGGCGGAAGACGCGACGCCCAACGTATACAGCATCGTTTTGCTGGGTGCGGACGTGGATGAGAGTTTTGACGTATCAATCCTGGCGCCGGAGGCGTAACGGTCCTATGAAGCAGAGACGGTTTCACCTGTCCAACACCCAGATGATCCTCCTGTCCTTTTTGGGGGCGATCCTGGCGGGCGGGATCCTGTTGGCACTGCCCTTCAGCGCCGCGGACGGTCGGGCGATCCCCTTCACGGACGCCCTGTTCACCGCTGCCACCAGCGTGTGCGTCACGGGGCTCGTCACCGTGCCGGTGATCTCCTTTTCCCCCTTCGGACAGGCGGTGATCCTGATCCTGATCCAAATGGGCGGGTTGGGCATCGTGACCTTTATGAGTATCTTCACTCTGGCGCTGAACCGCAAGATGGGCTTGAGCGACCGGCTTTTGCTCCAGGACGCCTTCAACCTCAACGGCATCCAGGGCGTGGTGACCTTTATCCGCCGCGCCGTGATCGGCACCCTGATCGCGGAAGCCGCCGGGGCGCTGATCGTGATGACCGCCTTCATTCCCCGGTACGGGATCAGAGGAATATGGCTTGCCGTTTTTCACGCCGTATCCGCTTTCTGTAACGCGGGTCTGGATATTCTGGGGACGGACAGCCTGATGGGCTGGGCGCTGTCACCGGTGGTCTGCGGTATGACGGAACTGCTGATCATCCTGGGGGGCGTCGGCTTTGTGGTCTGGTGGGACCTGGGGCGGATCATCCGGGAGAGAAAGCGCTTCCGGGACCTGACCCTGCACAGCAAGATCGCGCTTTGCGCCACCCTGGTTCTGCTGTTGTGCGGCGCGCTGGGCTTTCTGGTTCTGGAATATGAGAACCCCGCCACTCTGGGGAACCTGCCCTTTTGGGATAAGATCCGCATGGCGTTTTTCCAGTCCGTCACCACTAGGACCGCGGGCTTTGCCGCCGTGGATCAGGGGAGCCTGACGGGAGGAAGCGCCCTTCTGGGGTGCCTTTTGATGTTCATCGGCGGCTCCCCCGTGGGTACCGCGGGCGGTATCAAAACCGTGACTTTTGTGGTCCTGACCGCTTTTGCTTTCAACACGGCGATAGGGAACCGGGAGGTCTCCCTCTTCTCCCGCCGGGTGCCTCGGCAGACCTTATATAAAGCGATCGCCGTGGCGTTCGTTTCCCTGGCGACCGTGATTACCTCCTCTCTGCTCTTGTGCCTGTTTACCCGGCAGAACGCCCTGGATCTGCTCTATGAGGCGGTGAGCGCCACCGCCACCGTGGGGCTTTCCCGGAACGTGACCGGAAATCTGAACGAGGCGGGGAAATGGGTGATCATGGCGACTATGTACTTAGGGCGCGTGGGACCGCTTTCCCTGGCGGTCGCCTTCGGAGCGAGACGGGAGAACCGGAATCTGATCCGGGATCCCGAGGAAGAGATCAGCGTGGGCTGATCGGAAGGATAAGGAGAAAAAGGATGAAAGACAAGAAAAGCTACGCCGTTTTCGGCTTGGGACGCTACGGTATGGCGGTGGCGGAAGGACTGGTCCGAGCGGGCGCGGACGTGCTGGCGGTGGACCGGGAGGAAGCCACGGTGAACGCCGCCGCCCAGACCCTGCCGGTGTGCAAGTGCGCGGACGCCACGGACCGGGAAGTGATGCAGCAGCTGGGCGTGAAGGACGTGGACGTCGCCATCGTCGCCATGGCGGGGGAACTGGAAGGGAGCATCCTGGTGACCATGCTCTGCAAGGACGCGGGCATTCCGCTGGTGATCGCCAAATGCGCCAACGACCTGCACGGGGAGATCCTGGCGCGGGTGGGCGCGGACAAGGTGGTCTATCCGGAGCGGGACTCCGGCGTGCGGCTGGCGAAAAACCTGCTCAGCGCGGGTTTTGTGGATATGATCGAGCTTTCCGATAAGGCCGCCGTGGTGGAGATCGCGCCCCCCGCCGACTGGGTGGGAAAGACCTTGAAGGAGTTGGAATTGCGCCGGTATCACGGCATCAACGTGGTCGCCGTCCGCCGGGAAAAATCCGTGGACGTCCGGGTGGACCCGGACGAGCCGTTGCGGGATACGGAGCGGCTGGTAGTCATCGCCTCCCCTGAAGCACTGAAAAAGCTGTGATGGAAAACCGCCTGCGGGCGGTGCCCTTTGGGCAATGAAATCCACCCTTCGGGTGGGTGAAATCCGGCAAAGCCGGATGAAATCGCACGGGTGCGCATTTTTCTTCCTGAATCGCTGCCTGCTGACGGCTGACGGCTATAAATCAACGGGACCGATGCGGTAGCATCGGTCCCGTTGATTTACTCCGCGCTCTCGGCGTCGGGGGCTTCTTTTTTCGTTTTGCGGAGGGTGAGCCTGGGCGGGGCGCCGTTTTCCACCACCTCTTTGGTGATGATCACCTTCGCCACGTCCCGGCGGTCGGGCATTTCGTACATAATCTTTTGGAGAAAGCCCTCCAGAATG
>JAGDAA010000072.1 GCA_017959745.1 Clostridia bacterium | reverse complement strand
TCTCCGCCCCTCTCAGATCCGTGGTGGTGAAGATCGCCGCCGGGATCTCATACTTGTACGCCCCGGAGCGACCCGCCGTAAAGAGATATCCGTTTTTGCCGGGGATCACCGTCTTCCGGAGGTAGAACATCATCTCCTCCTGGGTGGCGACCTGCTCCCGCTTGTTCTCATCCAGACCCGGCGTGATAAACAAATCCCGGTACTGGGGCCACAGTTTGGGATCGGAGGGGATGACCTTTTCCAGAACCTCGTCGTTGTGGTTCTTGATGGGCATCGCCGTCTGCTCGTAGCCGCGTCCCGTAACGACCCCGGGATCGAATTCGATCGCCAGTCCGGTCGCGGCCTTTTCCTCGGAATAAAACAGCGCTTTGGTTCTGTCAAAGTAGCCCTTTCCCGTGCCGGTATAATGATACGCCCCCACCGGCAGATCAAAGAACACGTAATTGGTCCCTTTTCCACCCAGGATCACCTGGGACGGTTTGATCTCCTCCCCGGTCACGAATCCTTTTCCGAAAGTCAGTTCCACACCGCTGGGCACGCTGATACGCAAGCTGTTCCGTTCCATCTTTTCTTCTCCCTTGATTTTCCGTCGAAGCGGGTATATTTATATATATCAATTCTACCAAATTCTGCACCTCAATGCAACGATTTTCCCAGTTTTTTTACGCATCTTGTCTATTTTTCGGATTCTTCTTTTCTCGGGGAAGCGCCGGTATGAAAAAAAGCGGGTCGGCAGACCCGCTTTTTTCCGGTTTTATTCTGTTTGTCCGACCCTTTGGATCCGGATCTCCTTCTGGGTGATCAGATAGGGCGTCCTGCCGTTGACCGCGTCCCGGCAGGTGGCAAGCGTCTGGTACATTTTTTCCGTCAGCTCCCGGATGTGCTGGAGCATTTCCTCGTCCTCGGTATCGGTGACCAGGATGAAGGCGTCCTTTTCCACCAGAAGATCCCGTATCGCCCTGTGGCGCTTATGCTCGGCGATGCAGACCTCGTTTTTGAGCAGGTCCGGATCGAAGAGCAGAATGGAGTTGCGGGCGGCGGTGACGTCGATCTCATCCGCCAGCCGGAGCAGGGCGCACAGATAGGGCAGACAGATGGTATTGCCGTTGGGAACGGGCATCGCCATAGGATAGGCGCTCTCGTCCTTCAGGTCGGTTTTTCGGTGGCCCCGGGAGATTTGTATGATCGCTTCCAGGTGCGCCTCACTGGGGAACTCGAAAAACGGCGCGTATTTCCGGATGAAAAGTCCGGAATACTCGTTGTGGAAATCCCGGATCTGTTTTTCCGGCGCCACGTCCGGGTTTCGCGCCAAATAATCCTTCAGATCGATCTTCTGGGAAAACGCCTCAAAATCCTTCCGGGAGATCCCCATCCCCGTATCGTGAAAGTAACAGCCCAACAGAAGGACGTAGATCTCATCCTGATTCAGCTTTTCCAGCTGATCCCCGATCAGCCGGTTGCAGAAATCGATGACCGTGAGGGAGTGCAGCTCCGAATGGTCCGTAAATTCGGGGAAGATCAGCTTGTAGTTGGAAAGGACCCGTTGCAGACCGAATACCCCGTCCGTGAAGCGCTTGTGCAGAGGCGGGTCCAGCTTTCTCAGTCGATACTCCAGGGCGAAGGAGTTTAAATCTTGTTGAGTCATACGCCGTCCTTTCCTTTTCTCGTTTTCGTCGTTTGGTTTCCGAATCCTTTACAGGGGCGCGCGGCTGATGAAGTACCCCGGCAGTACCACCAGCAGGAAAAACAGAAGACTGATCAGGGTGAAGGCCTTGACGAAGTTGCCGCCTTGCCCCGGATATTCCCGCACGTACAAGCGGTAGTTGATCACAGACGCCAGAGAGCCGATGAGGGTCACCAGCCCCGCGGAATCTAGCCCGTACAACAGCGCCCCCCGGTTTTCCGCGAAGGGATACAGCACGATGGCGGCGGGTACGTTGGAGATCACCTGGCTGACAAGAATGCTCCCGAAATACTCCCGCCCCGCTACGGCGCGGGTGAGAAAACCCGCCACGTCGGGGTTCTTCGCCACCGCGGAGGAAAAGATGAAAAAGCATAAGAAGGTGACCAGAAGAACGTAATCCGTTTTCACAAAGACCTTCCGGTCGAAGATCAGAAGAAGGACCGCCGCCGCTCCCGCCGCGGGGAGCCAGAACGCCGTCCGGCTCACGATCATAAACAGGACCGCGCAGAACAGCGCGAGATACAGGACCCGGATCCCCTTCCGTTCCCGGGGCAGGGAAGCGGGAAAGGCGTCTTCCGGCAGCGCCGTCTGCTCTTTGACGTCCTTCCGGAACAAAAACAGAACAAAGACAGCGAGCAGGATCCCGGACAGGAGGCACAAAGGCGCCATATAGGCGATAAAGCGACCGGCGGAAACGCCGCTCTTCCCGAAGATAAACAGATTCTGCGGACTGCCGAAGGGGGTCAAAAGAGATCCCCTAACCGCCGCGATATTCTCCATCGCCAGAAGAGGCAGGATATACCGTTCCTTCTTCGCCGTCCGGAACAGGTAGATCGTCAGGGGCACGAAGATGATCAGGGACACGTCGTTGGTGACGAACATGGAGGAAAAGAAAACGGAGAACACCAGGAAAAGCCCCAGCCACGCCGTGTGCCGGATCCGGGCGGCGAGCCGCAGGAAGGGCGAAAAGATGTTTTCCTTCTTAAAGCCCTCCAGCACCGTGAGCATCAAAAACAAGGTGACCAGGGTCCGCCAGTCGATCTCCCGGAACAGCTCTACGCTCGGCGGTGTCAGAAAAAAGGACGCCAGCGCCGCGGCCACCGCCACGGGCAGCATCAGCTCTTTTTTCAAAAAAGAAATCACTTTGTTCAAGGAGATTCCTCCTTTTTGCCGATCCCTTCCCCGGAAGGTCGCGGTACGGTGCCGCTTCTGTCCAGTATTCTACACGAAAAGACAATTATTTTCAATCGCTTTTCCGCATTTTTTCAAGTTTTAAACAAAAAATCGGACAGCTTTGCCTGTCCGATTTTTTCATCCCGAAAAAACTATCTCTTTTTGTAGATCACAAGCTCGGGATCTTTCCCGCCCTCGCCGTAGGTCGCCACCATCAGAAAGTCCATATTCGCCAGGATCCCGAAGCACCGGCCGCCGCCGAATTCCGATTCCAGCTGATTGCCCAGGTAGGTGGCGCCGTCGTCCAGGAATTTCACCGTCTCCCCGTTCGGGAGCCGGTATGCCAGGTTCACGTAACTGCCCACCAGGGCGTTGAGTTTTTCCACCCGGGGCATCCCCTCCACGTGAAGGGCGTTGAATTCCTCTATGAGTTTTTTCTTCAGTTCCTCAAATTTCCCGCCGCCGCCCAGCTCCTTATACGTTTTCCAGTAGTCCAGCTTCGGCAGTTTCTCCCTCATATAGGCCCGCGCCTGTTCCTCCGTAAAACCTTCCTTCTTCATGAGGGGAACGCATACGTCGATGAGATCGTCCATATCGCTGTAGGTGTATTCCCCGTCGGCGTAGCACCATTTACAGTAGTCTTCGTTGAGGGCGCCGTCTTTGTCCCTGCCGGTCACCTCGTCGTCCAGGGGCATCCCGCAGCACTGGCAGATAAGCTGCCGGGGGGAGCCCAAAAGGGTATTGATGGACACGTTGTAAAAGGCGGAGAGCAGCTTCAGCGTCTCCGTGTTGGGGACGGTTTCCCCGGTCTCCCACCGGGAGACCGCCTGCCGGGTCACAAAGACCTTTTCCGCCAGTTCATCCTGGGACAAGCCCCGCTTTGTTCTCAGTTGAAGCAGTACGTCTTTCGTTTTCAAAGCGATCACCTCCGCCGCTATCTTATCACAGTTCCGCCGCCTTTTCACGCAACTCGCGGTTGCTTTTTCCGGTTCCTCTCAATCCGTTGCCTGCGCGAAATGAACCGTGAAGCGGTCGGAGCTTTTGCCGTAAACGGCAAGGCGCCGGGCGCCCCGCCATTCGTGCTTCGTGTCAAAACACTTCGGCCCGTCGGTTTGAATTGAAAAAAAGTCCCTTTTGGTAGACAAAAGAGACTTTTGTATGGTGGAGACAGTAGGGCTCGAACCTACGACCTCACGGATGTGAACCGTGCGCTCTGACCAACTGGGCTATGCCTCCGAATCGGAGCGAAGGTGATTATAACACAGGCAAAAGGAAAAAGCAAGAGGAAAATAAAAAAACTTTGAATTTGTTGACAAAGAGGGGTCCCTTCGCTATAATGAGAACGCTTCATTGGGATGTAGCCAAGCGGTTAAGGCACCAGACTTTGACTCTGGCATACGTGAGTTCAAATCTCGCCATCCCTGCCAACTAAAAAATGTCTTTTGTCTACCAAGACAAAAGACATTTTTTAGAACGATGTGTTCCGCTGCCGCGGAACGTGATGTGCCCTGCGGGCGTGATGTATGGCTTCGCCAAGTGATGTGTGCATTCGGCACGAGCGGCGGAACGCATCACATCACTGCCGCCGGAGGCGGCTACATCGCTATGCCGTAGGCATAACATCACTTGCCGCCTTGCGGCATACATCACTTTTCAATCGGGCACCCCACCGGGGCTTTTCCTTTTCCCGGAAAAACTTGACCGTTTTCGCCGGCGTATGATATTATCCTCCGCCGGATTCGGTTTACCGCCCTTTCAGTTCGATTTCCCCGCTTTTTGTCGATTTTGCTTGCCATCCCGCCGCTTTTATGATAGAGTTTTCTTTGTGGGCGAATTCGCGCCGCGCCACCGCCGTATATGAAAAAGGAGCAAAGCTATGGGCACCTTCCGTTCCACCGAAGAAGCAAGGGAGTATTTCAAGAACGATCTTTTCGCGTTCCGCGGTCAGATGGTCCTGGACGAGCTGGGGGAGGACTTTGCCCTGTGCAGCGTTCCCGTCCACGAAGGGCTGATGAACGCCAACGGCGGGGTGATGGGCGGCGCCATCTTCACCCTGGCGGACCTGGCTTTCGCCGCGCTGACCAATCAGCTCCATATGCCCACCGTCGCCCAGCAGGTCAACATCGTCTATCTCAGCGCCACCAAGGGCAAGCGCCTTTTCGCCCGGGCGGAGCTTGTAAAGAGCGGGCGCACTTCCACCGTGGTCAACGTCGCCGTCACGGACGATTCCGGCAGGGACGTCGCCCGGTTCACCGGCGTTGGATTCAAACTTCCAAAAGGAGGACGGTAATGTACGGGATGAATCGCGGAATACGGACAGCGGCGCTCCTTCTGGGGATCCTCATTTTTCTTTCGGGTTGTAAAGCGGAGAAAGAGCAGGTCGAGACCCTTTTGACCGAGACGGCGGACAGTGTTGAAACCACGCAAACGCAAACGCTTGAAACCGTTGAGGAGGATCCGGATACCGAAGCGCCCTTTTTTTTGAAAACTACCCCCCGGGTGACCCTGGAGCGGGGCGGCGTCTTCGACGTGCATCGCTACGTCTCCTACATAGATGATCTGGACCCTCACGTTGACCTTATGATCAACGGAGAAGTGGAAACAGAGACGCCCGGGGAATATCCCCTGGAGCTGATCCTGGAAGATGATTCCGGAAAGACCGCCTCCTTTCAGATGACGGTCACCGTCGTGGAGCCGGAGCCTTCCGGTCCCTCCGGAAAGCCTCAGACAAGCACCCCCGCCGCGACCCAGATCAGCTTCGATGAATTTGCCGCCCGCTATCTGACGGAGGAAACTATGGTGGGGATCGACGTTTCCAAATGGCAGGGGGACGTGGATTTCGAGAAGGCCGCCGCCGCGGGCTGTCAATTCGTCATCATCCGGCTGGGCGGCTTTTCGGACGGGGTGTTTGAGGACCGGTATTTCGCGGATAATATCCGGAACGCCAAAAACGCCGGGTTGAAGGTGGGCGTCTACTGGTATTCGGAGGAGGCCGGCGCCGATATGGTGCGGGAAAACGCCGAAACCCTGTATACCGTTCTGGGCGGGGAAACGCTGGATTTTCCCATCTTCTTCGACTGGGAGGACTTCAATCATTTTGACAACTACGAAATGAGCAAGCGCGATTTGAACGAAATGTTCCTCGCCTTCCGGGAGGAAGCCCGGGCGCGGGGATATGAGGCGGCGCTTTACGGCTCCAAATACTACCTGAACGAGGTCTGGTCCCCCCGGATCACGTCGGACGGCGTCTGGCTCGCTCACTATGTGGACGAAACCAATTACGAAGGGGAATATTTCCTCTGGCAGCAGGGCTACGGCAGGATCGACGGAATCGCCGGGGATGTGGACGTAGACGTTTTTTACCCGGCAAAGCTGTTTTGAGCGCCCTGCCGCCGCTCCTGATTTACTGCGGCGTTTCTCATTGAAACCGGTAAAATCCGTTGCGATACGCGGAGTAGGATCGTTTTTCTGTTTTTTCTTGACAAAACGGAAAGCGGCGTTTATACTGTACAAGGTGTATACTCTTATTTTTTGAGAAAGGAGGAACAGTCCCATGAACAATTTAAAACTTGAAGTCGTGCGTTTCGGCAGCGAAGACGTCATCGCCACCAGTTTCTATCTGACCAAGAGAACTGAGGCGATCGAAGGCAACATCGACGTTTCCTATGATTATCCCGATGCCGGCGGCAACTGGGTCCGCTTCTACTGGGAAAACAGCGGCGAGAAATTTGTCGATTACGTCATCAACAATCCTTCCGCGTGGAGCATGGAGGATCTTCCCTATGCCTGGTACGACGGCGGTCAGTGGACCTCCGAGGGCAAAGCTTGGAACACCTACTCCGTCTTCCCCGAGTAATTCCCGAAGGATCCCAATCGCGCATTTCTCAAAAAAGACCCCCGATCGGTTTTCGGTCGGGGGCTTTTTTACGCCCTTTTCCTTGACAAAGGGACGCTTGTTCCTATATAATAAATTGATTTAATATAGGGCATTGTTTGTATCGGACCGCCCAGGGGAGTTTTCATGAAAGACAAGCGTTTTACCGGGATCAACCGTTTGTTCAAAAGCGACGCTTTGCAGATGATTTTGGACAAGCGGAGGGACGGCACTTTCCGGGAATTCTTAAACGACTGGAAGTGGATCTTTTCCTTTTCCAAGCGGTACCGCTGGATCATCGTCTTTTACACCTTGGTCGGGATCGTCGGCTCCTCCCTTTCCATCGGCGCCTCCTACGTGGGACGGCTCCTCATCAACATCGTGGTGGGCGGAGAGAAGGACAAATTGTGGATCCTGATCGGCGCCATGCTGGGTATGACGGCGTTCTCCCTCCTGCTCTCCAGCGTGAGCAGCCGCGTTTTCACCCGCATCTCCATCTACGTGAACAACGACATTCAGGCGAGCATTTTCAACAGCATTATCGACGCCCGCTGGCAGGAATTGTCCCGCTATCCCTCGGGCGACCTTTTGAACCGTTTCAACAACGACGTGGGCGCCATCGCCTCCAACGCCATCGGGTGGATCCCCAACCTCATCGTCAACCTCTTCACCTTCGGCGTCACCTTCGTGGTCCTGTTCCGGCTGGACCCGATGATGGCGTGGATCGCCCTGCTTTCCGCTCCCTTCCTGCTCCTTATGAGCCACTACATTATGCGCAAGCTCAAAGAGTACCGCAAACGGGTGCTGGAATTGAACTCCGGCATGATGAGCTTTGAGACGGAGACCTTTTACAACTTTGATATGATCAAGTCCTTCGGGATCATCGGCTACTACTCCAAATTGCTCCGGGGCTGGCAGCACAAGTACAAGACTTACAATCTGGATTACAACAAATTTGAGATCAAAAGCAAGATCATGCTCACCGCCGTCTCCACCCTGGTGGGTCTCGCGGCTTTCGGCTACTGTCTGTACCGGCTGTGGACCGGGCAGATCCTCTACGGCGATATGACCTTCTTCCTCCAGCAGCGCTCCAATCTGAGCAACCGTTTTCAGAACCTTGTGAGCACCTTGCCCGGAATGCTCAATTCCGCGGTGTCCGCACACCGTATCCGGGAATTGGTGGACCTCCCCCGGGAGGAGCACGACCCCGAAGCTTACAAGCAGACCGCCGCTCTGGCGGATCAGGGGCTCGGGATCCGCGTGAAGGACGTCTCCTTCTTCTACGAAAAGAACCGCACGGTATATCAGAAATTGAATTTTGAGGCTTGCCCCGGCGAGATCGTCGCCCTGGTCGGCTCTTCCGGCGCGGGCAAGACTACCATGATGCGCCTGATCCTGGGGATGCTTACCCCGGAGGAAGGGGGCGTTACGCTCACCCGATCGGACGGTGAAAGCGTACCCGTCAATGCCGATACCCGCGCCTTTTTCGCCTACGTGCCCCAGGGGAACACCGTCCTTTCCGGCACCATCGCGGAGAATATGCGTATGGTGCGTGAGGACGTGACGGATCTCGAAATCGAAGAGGCGTTGAAGACCGCCTGCGCCTGGGACTTCGTTTCCGAATTGCCAGACGGGATCAACAGCACCCTGGGAGAGCGGGGAAGAGGCATTTCCGAGGGACAGGCGCAGCGGCTCTCCATCGCCCGCGCCCTGGTGCGGAATTCGCCCTTTTTGCTCCTGGACGAGGCGACCTCCGCTCTGGATATGGAAACGGAGGAGAGGGTGCTTCAAAACATCATTCGCCGCCATCCAAACCGGGTCATCATCCTGTCCACCCACCGTCCCAGCGCCTTGAAGCTCTGTCAAAGGATCTACCGCATCGAGGACGGCGCGGTGACGGAGATGGACGCGGCGGGACTGGAAACGATGGATTGGACCGCGGAGCCGGAGCCGCTGGAGCGACGCCGGGAGCCTGTGCCGCCTCCTTCCGCGCCGCCCGCGGAAGAGGTGCTTTTGCCCAAAGAGCCCGACCAATCGATATGGGGGATTTGATATGCCTGATATGAAGGAATGGAAAGAGGTCACTTCCGAACCGAAGCGCAACGAGGCGCAGGACCGCTTTGTGGAGGCGGACTGGTCGAATTACTACGATACGGGATACGGCAGAGGCGCGGACGTCTTGAAATTCTTTTTGATGATCTTCGTCTTTTTCGCGTCCTTTGGCTTTCCCACCTTCGGCTTTCTCGGCGCGATCAGCGGGTACGTGCCCGTTTTATGCCAATTCGTCGTTCCCACCTTTTTCATCCTGTGCGGTTTCTTTACCCTGCCCAAGGATGAAGCCGTCCGGGGCGGCAAGCTGTCCCGAGGCATGAAGAGAAGCGGGATCCTTTTTTTGGCGCTGTTCGTCGTCCTCTTCGCCTTCAACGTGATAATACTCCTTCTGCAGGGCACGACGGATTTATCCAACCTTCTTTCCAAGCGCTTGTGGTTCAATTTTCTCGTGATGTCCTACTGGCCCTTCCCCAGGGGTGAGACGATCCTGTTCATTCGGAACTTGTTTTACGCGTACGTGGTTTTGCTGATCCTGCATAAGACCCTTCTCCTGCGCGCGCTGAAGATCCCGTTTCTTCTTTTGGGCGCCGTGGGACTTCTCCTGGGTGAATTCTCCGGCTTGATCCGCCTCGACTTGTTCGGATACGGGTATCTGCCGGCAAACGCTGTGACCTATGCCATTCCCCTGATGCTGTTCGGGGCGCTGATGCGGGAGAAGTTTTCCCTCTTCCTGTCCATTCATCCGGTGTTGTACTGGATTATGATCGTGGGCGGCGTCGCCCTTTCCTTCGGGGAGTTTCAATTTCTTTCCTCCCTTGGGGTCCTGCGCTACCTGGGGATGTCCGTCGGGTCCTTCTTCACCGCCGTGGGACTGGCGGGATGGGCGCTGGTCCATCCGAAGATCAACGGGAGCTTTTTCGTCCTTCACGGCAGGAGCTACGCCCGCCGGATGTATTATTTGTCCCAGCCTATGTTTTTTGTGATTATGCTTGCCGCGGAGCTCTTAAAGCCCGCGCTGATCCCCTTTTTGATGGAGTACGCGAGCGTCATTTTATTTGCGATCTGTTTTGCGTTGGCATTTCTCATCGGGTTTGTCAAGGACCAGATCCTGTTCATCAGGAAGATGGATCGGGAGCCCGGGGTGGGCGAAGCGCCGCGATGAGGTAGCGATATGAAATTGAAGTATGAGTTTACCGTAATGGATATGGGAGACGGGGAGATCTGCGCCGTACCCGTGGGTGAAAGCGCTAAGGCCTTCCGCGGGATGCTCCGCCTCAACGCGCTGTCCGCCGACATCCTGGAGCAACTGAAGGAGCACACCACGCCCTACAAGATCCACGACAGTCTCAAGGCGCGCTTCCCCGATGCCACCGACCAGGAGATCGCGCAGGAACTCAACCCCTTTCTGTTGACGCTTTTGAAGGAAGGGCTTTTGATTATGCCGTAAGGAGAGAAAATCCGAATTGCTGACAAGTTTTGAGGAAGAGCTGGCGAAAAACGGCTGCATCGCCTTCACCAACGTGGGGGTCAGTATGAAACCCCTCCTGCGGGAGGGCAGGGATGTTATGCGGATTCGCGCCGCCGACGGAAAGAGCGTAAAACGATACGACGCCGTTCTGTTTTGCCGCCCGGGTATCACCGGCCGCGGACGCTATGTTCTGCACCGGGTGTTGAAGCGTCTGCCCGACGGAAACCTGTGGATCGTGGGCGATAACTGCACGGAGGGGGAAACGGTTCCCCCGGAGAACGTGTTGGGCGTGCTGGAGGCCGTATTGCGGAAAGGAAAGACGATCTCCGTCACCGCTTTTTCCTATCGTGTTTATGTCTTTTTTTGGGGTGTTTTGTACCCTGTTCGCATTTTTGCTTTGAAGGTCCTGCGGACCCTCCGCGGGCTTTGGAAGGTTTAAGGGAGCGGTATGGATTATTTGATGAAACCCGCCCGGTTGTCCTTCGAGGGGATGAGACCGTGAGGGCTGTTACGCGAGAGGCGCTTCTGATCCTGGTAAAAAAGGCGCTGTTTGGCGGGGAAGAGGCTCTCCCGGAGGGTGTGGACTGGACCGAATTATACGAGGAATCGAAAAAGCAGGCGGTGACATCCCTGTGCGCACTTTCCGTTCCGGCGGAGAAAAAGCCTTTGTTTTTGGAGGCGGCTCTGCGAAACAAAGCCCGCTTTATGCAGGCCCTGTTTGAGCAGGACCGGTTGATCGCCCTGCTGCGGGGCAGTGATATTCCTCTGGTCATTTTGAAGGGGAGCGCCGCCGCCGCGTATTATCCAGTGCCCGCCGCCCGCACCGTGGGCGATGTGGATTTGCTTGTCAAACCGGCGGATTATGAGGCGGCGCGCGCCCTGCTCCGGGAAAACGGCTATGTGTCGGGGCATGAGAACGAGCGGCATACGGAGTATGAAAAAAACACCGTAGACATAGAGCTCCACCGGCAATACAGTTTTTTGGAAGCGGATCTTGAGCCGCTTCTGTTTCACGTATTCGACACACCTGAACCGATGCGGGTGATGCAGTACGAATTTCCCGCCTTTCCCGCCCCCGAAAACGGGCTGGTCCTGCTGGATCATATGCGCCACCATTTCACCACCGGCGGTCTGGGGCTGCGGCATCTGGCGGACTGGGCGATGTTCGTGCATCGGGAAATGACCCCCGCGTTTTGGGAAAACCGCTTTTTGCCCTTAGCGGAGCAGGCGGGTATGACTTTGTTCGCTCAGGTGATGACCCGGGCGGCGGAATTGTATATCGGTCTTCCGGGGGAGCATCCCTGGGCGCGCGCTTCCCGGGATGATCTCCCGGCGCGTGTGATGGACTTTTTCTTTGTCGAGGGCAATTTCGGCGTCAAAAAGGATAAAACGGCGCTCGATATGGAAAAGGCGGCGGTGGTCCTGTACGGAAAGGGCTTTTTCAAGGGCCTGCAGAGCGCCGGAAAGCGCGGTTGGGCTCTGTACCATCACTTTCCCTTCCTCCTTCCCTTCGCCTGGCTGCGCCAGGCATTTGTCTGGGGCTTTCTCGCCCTGCGCGTCGCCCTGACCGGAAAGGGATTGAGGGAAGCCGTCCGCACGGGGAAGACCAAAGCGGCGCTGTACCGTGACCTGGGCGTTTTATAAGGAGACTTGCTATGCGGGCGATTGAAACGAAAGAACTGACAAAATATTACGGAAAAAACCGGGGCATCGAAAACGTGACTTTGAACGTTTCCGAAGGCGATTTTTTCGGGTTTATCGGTCCCAACGGCGCGGGGAAGAGCACGACCATCCGCACGCTCCTGGGCTTTTTATCTCCCACATCGGGTACGGGCGCCGTACTGGGGCGCGACATTGTAAAAGAGCATCTCGCCGTTTTGAAGGACGTGGGCTACCTCCCCTCGGAGGCGGCGTTCTACAACGGGATGCGGGTGCGGGAGATCCTGGCGCTGTCCGCCCGCTTGCGGAAAACCGACTGTCTGGCGGAGGGGCTTTCTCTGTGTGAAAAGTTCTCTCTGGATCCCGATCGCAAGGTGGACCAGCTTTCCCTGGGAAACCGGAAGAAAGTGGGCATCGTCTGCGCTATGCAGCACCGTCCGAAACTGTATATTCTGGATGAACCGACCTCCGGGCTGGATCCCTTGATGCAGCAGGTGTTTTATGAGCTTCTTTCGGAGCGGAACAAGGAGGGCGCCACCGTCTTTTTGTCCTCTCACGTCCTTTCGGAGATCTCCCGTTACTGCCGGCACGCCGCGGTCATACGGGAGGGCAGGATCATCGCCGCCGACAGTGTGGAAAACCTGGGCCACACCGGCACCAAGAAGGTCATCCTGCGGGGCGCCAGCCGGGATCCGGATTTTCCCGGTATCCGGGATCTTGTGCGGGAAAACGATACCCTGCGCTTCCTCTATACCGGAAGCGCGCCCTCTCTGGTCGCCGCCCTGAACGGATTTCCTTTTGAGGACCTGACCGTGGCCGATCCGGAGCTGGACGAGGTCTTTCTCCACTTTTATGAGGGAGGTGAGACGAAATGACCCTCTTTTTGCATGAGATGAGGCGCGCTCGCCTGTCATTACTCATATGGACGGCGGTCATCAGCTTTATGTTGGCGCTCACCGTTTTCATTTATCCGCAGATGGCGCAGCAGATGGATGAAATGTCCAAAGCCTTTTCCGAAATGGGGGATTTCAGCAAAGCCTTCGGGATGGACAGCCTCAATTTCGGGGAGCTGACGGATTACTTCTGCGTGGAATGCGGCAATGTTCTGGGACTGGGCGGCGCCATTTTCGCCGCCATCGCGGGCGCTTCCCTGGCGAAGGAAGAGCGGGAGCATACGGCGGAGTATCTTCTGTCCCACCCCGTTTCCCGGTTGAATGTCGCCGGGAGCAAGCTCTGCGCCGTCTGGTGTCAGATCGTGATCTTAAACGGAGCGGTCGCCGCTGTCACGTCTCTTTCCATTCTCGCCATTGGGGAAAAGGCGGACGCCGGGATCATCGCTCTGTCTTTCGTTGCCTATCTGATCCTGCAACTGGAGATCGCCGCCATCGCCTTTGCCCTGTCTTCGTTTGCCGTGCGGGGCGGTCTTGCCGCCGGCATCGGGATCGTTTTCGGACTGTATTTTCTCAACATTCTTGCCAACATCACCGAGGACGCCGCCTTTTTGAAGAATCTCACCCCCTTCGCCCTGGCGGACGGCGCCGGGATCCGGGAGAGCGGCGGACTGGAAGGGAAGTACATCGCCGTTTCGGCTTTTGTGGTGATCGCCGCGGTGACCCTGGCGCTTCTGCGGTATCGAAAAAAAGATTTATGATCCCGTCATAGGGATTCAGATACGCGTCTTAGGGTAGATGCTTTTGGTGGAGCCCCGGACGGACGCCCCCGCTGCTGTTTGAGGTTGGAATGATTTGTTATGAAGCAAATACTGGGACTGATCCGAGTATGGAAACAAAAATGGATTTTCTGGGTCGCGGCGGCGCTTTGCGTCGTTGTTCCGGCGGTGATCGCGACGGTGATCATCTGCCTGCCCGGAAAGCCCGAACCCGCCCTCGCCGTTGAACAGGAAGTGAAGGCCGCTCAAAGGCGAGAG
>JAGDAA010000071.1 GCA_017959745.1 Clostridia bacterium | reverse complement strand
GGACGTGCCGTCAACGAACTGAAAGACTGGACAGAATCGCGTTTTGCCCAGCTGAACGAAGAGTTCAAACAGAGAGAGCTGGAGGCCCGCTACGAAGCCGAGAAGATCGACGTGACGCTTCCGTCGAAGAAGATCCGTCCGGGCTCCCTGCATCCCATTACCCTCGTGACCAACGAACTCATCGACATTTTCTCCTCGATGGGCTTTGAGATCTATGAAGGCACGGAGATCGAAACGGATTTCTACAATTTCACGGCGCTGAACATCCCGGAGGATCATCCCGCCCGGGACATGCAGGATACGTTTTATCTGGCGCCCGGTTTCATTCTCCGGACACAGACCAGCGCGGGGCAGATCCACGTCATGGAGAACAGCCGCCCGCCCATCAAGATCCTGTCGCCGGGCAAGGTGTTCCGTTCCGACGACGACGCCACCCACTCCCCCATGTTCAGTCAGATGGAGGGCCTGGTGGTGGATAAGGGCATTTCCCTCTGCGACCTGCAAGGGATGCTGGATACCTTCAGCGAAAAGATCTTCGGCGAGGGCGTAAAGACCCGGCTCCGTCCCTCCTACTTCCCCTTCACCGAACCCAGTGTGGAAGTGGACGTGAGCTGCTTTGCCTGCGGCGGCAAGGGATGCAAGCTCTGCAAGGGCACCGGCTGGATCGAGGTGCTGGGCGCGGGCATCGTGAACCGCCACGTGCTGGAAAACTGCGGCATCGACCCGGACGTGTATTCCGGGCTCGCCTTCGGTATGGGCATCGAGCGCATCGCCATGCTGAAATACGGCATCAACAACATCAAGGCGCTGTTTGAGTCGGACGTCCGCTTCGCCGAGCAGTTCCGGGATTGAAGGGAGGGAAAGAATATGTTGTTACCGCTCTCTTGGTTAAAAGAATACGTGGAGGTGGACGTCACCCCCGAAGAACTGGAAAAAAAGCTCTTCTCCGCCGGTTTTGAGGTGGAGGAACGCTATGAAGTGGGCAAGGATATTTCCGGCGTGGCGGTCGGTCTTGTGGAAAGCTGCGAGCCCATCCCGGACACCCACCTGCACGTCTGTCAGGTGAACTGCGGCGACAAAGGCGCTTTCCAGATCTGCTGCGGCGCGGACAACGTGCGCGCCGGGGGCAAATTCCCCGCGGCGCTGGCGGGCGCCACCGTGTACGCCACCGCCAAAGACCACGTCACCGTGGAAGGCGTGATGACCATCAAGGACGGCAAGCTCCGGGGTTATGATTCCTTCGGGATGCTCTGCTCCGGCGTGGAGCTGGGGCTCACGGAAGCCATGTTCCCCGGCGCGGACTACAACGGTCTTCTGGTCCTGCCGGATGACGCCGTTCCCGGCGCGGACGTAAAACCCCTTCTGGGTCTGGACGACGTGATCTTCGACGTGGCGATCACCGCCAACCGCCCGGATTGCCAGAGCATTCTCGGCATGGCGCGGGAAGTGGCGGCGATTTTGAAAAAGCCGCTGAAAATGCCCGCTCTGGACTATACCGTCACCGACGAAAAGCCCGACCTGGACGTGACCGTGGAAGCCCCGGACCTCTGCCCCCGCTATATCGGCGCGGCGGTGAACGACGTGGTGATCGCGCCTTCCCCCGCCTGGATGCAGCGCCGCCTGGCGCTGGTGGGCATCAACGCCATCAACAACGTGGTGGACATCACCAACTACGTCTTAAAGGAATTCGGTCAGCCCATGCACGCCTTTGACCGCCGTCAGCTCAACGCGGGACGCATCGTAGTCCGCCGGGCGAAGGACGGGGAAACGATCGTCACCCTGGACGAAAAGGAGTTTTCCCTCACCCCCGAGAACCTGGTGATCTGCGACGCGGATCGCCCCGTGGCGCTGGCGGGCATTATGGGCGGTCTCAATTCCGAGATCGAGCCGGATACCACCCAGGTCCTCTTTGAGGCGGCGAAGTTCGCCCGGGACAGCGTGCGCCGCACCGCCCGCGCCCTGGGCCAGTCCTCGGATTCCTCCGCCCGCTTTGAGAAGGGCGTGGACGAATACGCCACCGTCAACGGCATGGCGCGCGCCCTCCATCTGATGGAGGAATTGGGCGCCGGGAAAGTCACCTCCTTCCGGAAGGACCTCGCCGTCACCCCGGAATTGAAGCGGCGGACCTTCACCGCCTCCTTGAATAAGATCTATGAGATCCTGGGCGTTTCCGTGCCGGAGGACGTGGTGAAAGAGACCCTGACGGCGCTGGATTTTCAGCCGGAGATCAAGGGAGATCTGCTCACCGTTTCCATCCCCCCCTACCGGGAGGATATGGACGAGCACGAAAGCGACCTGGCGGAGGAGATCATCCGCTCCTGGGGCTATGAGCATATCAAGCCCCGCTTCCTGGACAACGCCCGGGTCACCGCCGGCGGACGCACGGAGGAACAGAAAAAACTGCTCAAGGCCCGGGTGGCGCTCGCCCGCGCCGGCTTTGACGAAGCGGTGTTCTACTCCTTCTTCTCCCCCAAGGACCTGGCGCTTTTGCGCCTGCCCGAGGACGCGGAGGAACTGAAAGCCATCCGCATCTTAAACCCCATCAGCGAGGATCTGTCCCTGATGCGGACCACCCTGGTCCCCTCTATGATCAACTGCGCCGTGCGGAATCTCCGCCGGGGCAATCCGTCCGGCCGCTTCTTTGAGATCGCCAACGTCTTCCTGCCCAAGGCGCTGCCCCTGACGGAGTACCCCGAGGAGCGTACCCAGCTCTGCGTGGGGCTCTTCGGCGACAACGAGACCTTCTTCACCGCCAAATCCGCGCCCGAGGCGCTGGCGGCGGCGTTCGGCGTCCGCTTCACCTACCGCAAGGCGACCCGTCCCTTCCTGCATCCCGGCCAGACCGCCGAGATCCTTTTGGGCGAAGAGACGGTCGGCTTTATGGGCAAGCTCTCCTACGAGGTGTGCGAGGAGCTGGCGATCGAAAAGCCCGTGTGCCTGGTGAGCCTGGATTACGCGGCGCTTGCGCCCGCCCTGTCTTCCGCCATCCGCTATCAGCCCCTCTCCAAATTCGTCACGGAGACCCGGGACCTGGCGCTGGTGACGGGGGAGGAAATGACCTGCGGCGAACTGCAAGACGCCATCCTCTCCGCCTGCAAGGCGCTCACGGACGTACGTCTCTTTGACGTGTACCGCTCCCAGGCCATCGGAGAGGGCAAAAAGAGTATGGCGTTCCAGCTCACCTTCGCTCCAACGGATCACGAATTCACCGCCGAGGAGATCGACGGCTATATCGGAAAGATCCTGAAAAAACTGGAATACGTCTACGGGATCACCCTCCGGTAAAGGCGACTTCCCGGACAGCCGCGCAAAAAGCGGAGCCGTTTCCATCGTGAAACGGCTCCGCTGTCTTGTTTTCCGGGGGCTACCTTCTTTTTTCGATGCCCCGCTCCTTGTAGTATTTTTCCTTTTCGGCATACATATCCGCGTCCGCCAGCCTCTCCAGCTCGTCCACGGCGGCGTCGGGGTGATCCCGGCGGGCGGCGTAGCCCACGGAAACGGTCACTTCCTCCACGTAAGCGCCGCGCCATTCGGCGGCTTTTTTCAGGATGTCCCGCCGGAGCGATTCCGGATCGTCGGCGCGGACGACCGCCATAAATTCGTCCCCCCCGGTGCGGTACGCCTTGCCGTGGTTTCTCACGGACAGCGCCAGGCAGTCCGCGGCGCCCTTGATCAATTCATCCCCGGCGGCGTGGCCCTTGTTGTCGTTTACGGTCTTCAAGCCGTTCACGTCCAGGGACAGCAGGACGAAATCGTCCGGCAGGGGATCCTTCCGGTATTCGATCAGATCCTCCTCGTAACAGCGGCGGTTGAAGAGCCGGGTCATTTCGTCCGTCATGGCGATGCGGATCAGATGCTCCTCCCGGCGCTTTTCCTCATCCACGTTCCGGGTGGTGTAGATGACCATATTCGGCGTGCCGTCCGGCGCGGCGCCCACCGTGATGTACTGGGCGCGGAACCAGCCGGATACCACGTCGATGAAATCGGCGCTGATCAATTTCTTGTTTTTCAGCCGCTCCCGGACGGTGGTGATGTTGGTGAAATTCAGAAAGTCATCCAGCTGGTCCGGCATCACCTGCTTCTGGATCCGTTGATTCATCAGGGTGTGGGTCTGCGCCTCCAGATCGATGCCGTGCTTTTTCTGCTTTTCATCCCGCAGGGACATTTCGGAATGATCGATGAAATCGATCAGATTGACGTTGTCATAGATCTCCGCCATGGAATCGAGGATCTCCATTTTCTCCTTCATAGCGCTCTTCTGATCCCCGATCACCGTGTTTTGCCGGAAGAGCTTGGACAAATAGTCCACCGTCAGCTTCAGCATAATGGAGCCGGCGGTGAGCAGGACCACGGATTCGATGGCAAATCCCCCCAGCACGTCCGCCAGATACGCCCCCGCCGTGTCGTAATCCGCCCGCAGGGAAACGTGATAGGGCGCGGACAACACGGTGGTCGCCACCATCAGGACGGTATTGATCCCGATGGCGTAATAAAAGGTGAATGTGTCGCAGAAGAGCAGACTCAGAAACGGAACGAGAAACCAGGTCAGGTATACGCTCACGTGGGAAAGCGCCATATAAGCCAAAAGCGCGTCCACCGCCGTGAGGGCAAAAAGACTGGTGACAAGGGAGGTGGGGATCTTCTTATACAGGATCAGATGGACGGTGGATAAAACCGCCACGATGCCGAAAATGCCCGCGCAGGTCCCGTAGCTGATATCGTGAAAGATCCCCAGATACACCCCCAGGGCGATCGCCGGGGCGGCGATGCCGAAAAACCACAGAACGTAGTTCAGGTACCGGTTCACCTTGATCCGGTTGTTCAGCTTGAATTCCGCAAAGGTCCTTGGTGTTTTTGCCTTCATACTGTCATATCCTTCCCTTGATCAGAAATCATTACGCACGGGGGCAGTATACCACAAAATCCGCGAAAAAACAACCCGCCCCCGTCTTTTTCGCCGTTTTTTTCCACCGTTATTTTGAGCTGTTTTTTTCGGCACGCTCCGCGCGCCTTCGGGTTCGCTCCGATCATTGCCAAAACAAAAACCGCCCGGTTGGGCGGTTTCTGCTTTGGCAGGTGCCCGCGGGCTCGAAGGTGCTTCGCACCCCCTCTTGCGGTGCCCGAAAAACGGTGCGGGAACGCTACCGCGTTCTGTCCTTCCGTTTTTCGACCGCTGCGCTTCGTTACGCTCGCTATATCGCCCTGGCGGACGCGCTCGCGACCTCACCCGGCACGCTCCGCGCGCCTTCGGGTTCGCTCCGATCATTGCCAAAAAAATACCGCCCAACCGGGCGGTATTTTTTTGGCAGGGGTTGAAGGGCTCGAACCCTCGGCACGCGGTTTTGGAGACCGCTGCTCTACCAACTGAGCTAAACCCCTATATAAACAACTACCAAAGAAATATCGTGGAATGCTTTTTCACAAAAGCCAATAACTCACTACTGTATTTTATCAGCGCGATCGTCGTTCTCCGCTCTGTCTGCGTCCTGCCGGACTTGCCAATCGCGGACTCCTGTAGCACGGGCGATACCTACGGCTCCTCCCTCGCTTCGCTCGGTTTCGCCGGGTCTCGCTCCGACCGCTGCTCTACCAACTGAGCTAAACCCCTATGAATCGCTTGAAAAAATGGTGGGCCTTCAGGGATTCGAACCCGGGACCGACCGGTTATGAGCCGGTTGCTCTAACCAACTGAGCTAAAGGCCCAAACGCAATAAATCAAGCAAGCGTTAGTATAACAAGGAAAAAAGCGTTTGTCAAGGGAAAAATCGCTCCATTTTTCTGCTTTTTTATCTTGACAAACCAAAAGGAGTATGCTAATATAATCCCCGCTGACCATTTTGCGGAATTGTGTAATGGTAGCACGACAGACTCTGACTCTGTTTGTGAGGGTTCGAATCCTTCTTCCGCAGCCAAAACAGAAACCGCCCAGTCGGGCGGTTTTTGTTTTGGCTATAAAGATGTGGGATTCGAACCGCGAGGGAGGCGCGAAGCGCCGGAAGAAAACAGCACTGACGTGCTGTTTTCGCCGAAGCGCGGCAACGAGCGAAGCGAGGCGAGAGAGCGCGATAGCGCTCGGAAAAATCCTTCTTCCGCAGCCAAAACAGAAACCGCCCAGCCGGGCGGTTTTTGTTTTGGCTATAAAGATGTGGGATTCGAACCGCGAGGGAGGCGCGAAGCGCCGGAAGAAAACAGCACTGACGTGCTGTTTTCGCCGAAGCGCGGC
>JAGDAA010000070.1 GCA_017959745.1 Clostridia bacterium | reverse complement strand
TGCACCTCGAATGACGGGCTGACGCTCCGGCAGGGGGAGGAATCCGCCTCCGCCTCCGCGCGCTATGCCCTGGAGGCATACGACGCCTCTCACTTCGCCGGAGAAAAGGATGACGCCGCGCTGACGCTGCGCCGGTTCCTCCTGTTGACGGAGAGCCGGGATGACGCCGGAGCGGTCCTCGCCCCTTACTACAAGGCGGTGAAGCGCTATCTGCCCCGCCGGACGGATGAAAGCGTGACCACAGAAGAGGGCGCGGAGGCCCTGATCAGCTATGAGCTCGACGCCAAGCGGCTGGGCGCCATCCTGACGGAATGGCAGAAGATCCTGCCCGGGGACGAGGCCCTGCGCAGTCTGACGGCGGATTTCATCCGCTCCTGCTACGCCGCCAACGGAGAAAGCGCGCCCCAGGAGCTGATCAACCGTATTATGGATTTTCTCACCGGCGGAGACGGGAACCAGGCGCTCCTCGCCACGGGATTCGCCGGGGGCAAAGGCAGCGTGAAGCTCTCCTTCCGGGTGGTCTCCGACAGGGTCCGGGGGATCCGCGCCGCCTGGGATCTGCCCATGGGCGGCGAAAATCATCAGGGCGCGCTGGAGCTGGATCTGGGACGGGACCCCGCCCGGTCCGCCGTCCGCAGCTTTGCTTTGCTGGATAAAAAGATCCAGGGGGACCGGGAGCAAACCCTGACCCTCTCTTTGAAGGACGCCGTGACGGAGAACGGCAACAACGCCTTCGTGCGGGAAGCGGAATTCTCCCTGGAGGATCCCGGCTTTCTTCTGCTGCCGCAGACGGAGGGGGACAACGGGACTCGCTCCGTCAAATTGAAATTTTCCTGGGGCAAAAAGCGGGGCGATCTGGGCTTCCGTATCGCCACCCCGGAGAAGACCATTCAGTTCCGCGGGGAATTGAAGGACTACAACGCGGGGAACCGGGCGGAGTTCGTGCTTCGCCGGGTGGAGATCGACGGGGAAAACCGCATCCCCGATCAAAGCTATACCTTCGTTCTGAAAGCCGGAGGCGGAACGCCCGCCACCGCCGCTTTGAGTGAAACGGATCTGTTCCGCGCGCCGGAGCAGGAAGCGGCGCCGGAGGGCGGGGAAGCGCCAGCGCCGGACGGCGGAGAAGCGCAGGAACCGGCGGCGTGAAACTCAGCGTGATCATCCCCGTTTTCAACGGGGCGAAAACCATCGAATCAACGGTGGCGGGCATCCCTCGCCCCGCTTTTCCCTATGAGATCCTGGTTGTGGACGACGGCTCCACCGACGGGACCCGGGAGATCCTGTCAGGGCTGGCGAAAAAGGACCCCTGTCTCCGGGTGATCGTCCAGGAAAACGCCGGACCCGCCGCGGCGCGCAACCGCGCCCTGGGGGAAGCCGCCGGGGAATACGTGACGTTCTGCGACGCGGACGACGCCTTTCTCCCCGGGATGCCGGAGGCGGCGGTGGCGGAAGCGGAAAAGCGCGGCGCGGATCTTCTGCTCGCCGGATTTCTCCTGACGGAGCCGGGGAAGCCCGGCGCGCCCTATACCTACAGGGATCTGGACGCCCGGGGCATCTCGGAGCATCTGGGGGAACTGTACCGCGCCAATATGCTCAATCAAGCGTGGGCGAAGGTATTTCGCCGAGATTTGATCCGGGATCTTTCCTTCCCCGACCGGAAATGGGGGGAGGACCGGCTGTTCCTCTTCAGCGCCCTCGCCCGGGCAAAGACGCCCGCCCTCTGGTCTCAGCCCGTGTACGAATACCGGCAGCAGCCGGGCAGCCTTATCTCCCGCTTTCTGTCGGACAAATGCGAGATCTGCCGGGAAGTGGACGACGCTTTCCGCGCCCTGGCGAAGGAACTGAACGCGCCCGCCTGCCGGGAGGCGGCGGACTATATGCTGGTGAAGAGCCTTTGGTCCGCTTTCACCACGTTGTTTTCCCCCTCCTGTCCGCTTTCAGCCGGGGAGAAGAAGGACTACGTCCGTGCCGCCCTGGCGGAGGAGCGGGGACAGGAGCGGCGTTTCCCCGCCGATTGCGGCAGGGCTTTTAAGATACTGGCAAAGACCCTGGCGTCGGGCGATCCGGCAGCCGTTTGCCGCACCGCCCGCCTGGTGGCGCTCGCCTCCCGGGTGATGCCCTCCGCCGCCCGCCGCGCCAAGCACGCCTACAACCGCTGAGCGGAAAACGAGAAAGAGAATCGGTATGAAGAACAGAAGAATGTCCATGTGGTGGATCCGCTGGGAGGATCTGAACTGGCCCGATCACGACAACGCGGACCGGATCCGACGCCGCGCCGAAGCGCTGGCGCGGGCGGACGTGACCACCGTCATTGATTTCGGCACCCACTTCCGCTGGGATTACCT
The DNA here is from genome assembly GCA_017959745.1 of Clostridia bacterium. Taxonomy (GTDB): domain Bacteria; phylum Bacillota; class Clostridia; order Oscillospirales; family SIG627; genus RGIG5579. The sequence continues at coordinate 7,534 of JAGDAA010000070.1, read as the reverse complement.
GCCTTACTTTGAATTGCTCCACGACTACCTTGCCCGGGTGGCGGAGGCGTGCCACAAATTGGGTATGGAGTTCTACGATCATCACTCCGTCAACCTGGTCCACCGGTATCACAACCGGGAAGAGATGCGGCATGTGATGCTCCACTCCGGTCCCCACCTGCCCTTTTCCCCCTCCTTTGAGGCGGCGGAAAGCTGGACCTGGCGGGGGAAAAAGCTCAACGACTGGCGCATGATCGACGTGAAGACCCGGGAGCCTCTCTATTTCCCCCAATACGCCGGGGAGGGCTTCTGCTACCGCAATCCGGCATTTATCGAAAGCTATCTGGAATACGCGAAAAAGCTGGTGGCGGACACAGGCATCGACGGGCTGATGGCGGACGACGCGGTGTATTATATGCACTACAACGCCTGCGCCTGTCCCGCCTGCCGGGCGGAGCTGCGGCGCCGCGCCGGGGTCGACCTGCCCCCCGCCGAAGATACGGGCTTTTGGGGCAACTACGACAATCCCGCCTGGCGCGCCTGGATCGACCTGCGCTACGACGCCTGCGGCGAATTTATGGAAAAGCTCCGCGCCGTTTTGCCGGAGAAATTCGAACTGCTCAACTGCGGCGGACACTCCGACGCGGGCAAATGCAACAGCCAGGGAACGGACGCCCGGCAGTTCGCCCGGGCGGTGAACCATATCAATCTGGAGATCAGCGGCAACACGCCGCCGTACAAGAAGGATCCCGTCACCGTGAACCTGCCGGTGTCCGCCCACATCATCAGCGGTCTGCACCACGAAGGCGTGGCGCGGGAAAAGGGCCTGCGCTGTTTCGGCACGGGCTACGGCTTTTCCAAGCCCTCCGCCAACGTGATCTGGGCGGTGAACAAGATGTGCGGCTCCGACGCCTGGTTCGGCACCCTGAAACAACGGCTGGGCCTGCCCCGGCACATTCTGGATTCCCTGCCGGACGAAGGGGCGCTCATCGGCGACGCCTTTGCCTTTGAAAAGGCGCACGGGGATCTGTTTACGGGGGACCGGGCGGCGCAGATGGGTCTCTATTTTTCCTACGAGACCCGGAACCACACCCTTTTCGGAAACAAGGAAAGCGGCTATCCCAGGGACTTTGCCGCCGCCGTGAAGCTGCTGGCGGAGGCGGGGATCTCCTTCCACGTGATCTTTGACCTCCCCGCGGACGCGAAGACCTATCCTCTGGTCCTGATGCCCAGCCCCCTCTCTCTGACCGAGGAAGAGGAAAGGGCGCTGGACCGGTATCTCGCCGCCGGAGGCAAGGCGGTTGCCGCGGGTCCCGCCGGGATCCCCGGGGCGAAGAGCGGCTGGAAGCTGCCCAACGCCGTGAAGCTGCCCCCCGACAAGTTTTTCTCCACCGTCCGGGACGGCGTCTGGATGCAGCAGCCCGCCTGGATGAACGAGCCCATTCCGGACAGCGGGGACGAGGACGCGTTTACCGAGCTCCGCCCGGGTCTCTGGTACAATCCCCTTCGGATCTCCGGGGGGAAGCCCAACGGGGCGATCCTGTCCTTCTGTCGGGACTTCGGCAACCCTTTGCCGGTGAAGGTCAAGGAGCAGACGGGCTATCTCGTTTCCGTCTTTGAAACCGAAGACGCCCTTCTCTTCCACTTCCTCGCCGCGGACTTCGAGACCGAGATCGATCAGAAGCTGGACGATATGCGCTTCCACCGGAGCCGGGTCAACCTGATCACAAAGGCGGAGCCGGCGGGCGTGGGGCGGACCCTTCTGCTGGAGAGCCGGGTGACGCCCCGGGTCTTCCTGCCCTTCCGGGAGGAAGACGCCCGGGTGGAAAAAACCGACGGGGGCTGCCGCGTTACGCTCCCCGAAAAATGCGCGTACGCGATCCTGTCTTTTCCCAAAGACGGAGTAGAATAAGGAGGAATCCACTATGAGAAACAACGATGTGAAAGACAATGTGAAATCCCTGTTCCGCAGCGGGAAGACCTGGGTGCTCATCACCGCGCTGGCGGGGATCGCCCTGGGGCTGATCATGATCCTGAACCCCCACGGCTTCGGCACCGTGGTGTGCTACGTTATGGGCGGGCTTCTGGTCCTGTTCGGCGTCGCGTCCATGGTGCAGGTGTTCCGCGCGGAAGCGAAATCCCTGCAGTTCGGCGGGATGATCCCCGGGGTCCTCGCCCTGGCGCTGGGTCTGGCGTTTTTCTTCCAAAGGGACACCATGATGAGCATCCTGTGGTTCCTGGTGGGCGTGATCCTTCTGATCGACGCCGTGTATAAGCTGGAACACGCGTTCACCATGCGGACCGCTTCCATCACCTTCTGGTGGATCAGTATGCTGGACGCCATCCTCACCCTGGTGATGGCGGTGGTGGTGATGATCCGCCCCCTGGACGCGGAAAACGGTATGATCATTCTGGGCGGCGCCATGGTCCTGGTGAACGGGCTGTTCGACCTGTCGGAATTCATCCTGCTCACCGTGGCGGGAAAACAGCTCAAGACCCTTTCCGTGGTGACCATCGAGGACGCGCAGATCACGGACGCCTCCAACACGACGGACGTGACGGGTCCGATGGAATAAACGCCCTTTGTGTGTTTTGCACAAAAAGAGCCGCGCATTTTTGTAGGCTATAAATTGCGCAAAAAAATTGCAAAAAAAAAGCAAAGTCGATATAATGGCAATGTAGCGTCGGGGGAAATGCTCGAATGAGCGGGCTTTTTCCACCAGTCGCCATCACAGGAGGAAACTATGAATAATCAAGAGAAAAAAATCGGGAAGGGCCGCCGGATCGCGTTCGGTCTGATCGCCGCGCTGCTGGTCTTTTCCCAGCTGTTCGTCCTCGCTTCCTGCGCCAGCGCCGGAGATCAGGTCGCCAACGCGCAGGCCCTCTGCCAGGAAGGTAAATTCCTGCAGGCCGCCAAGATCCTCGAGGCCGTCCGGACCGATGATCCGGAAATCATCAAAACCGCCAAGAAGCTCTACAAGGACTATCCCCTGCTCCAGTGCAAACAGGGCGAAATCATCACCTTCGGCACCATTGAGCAGGATGGCGACACCTCCGGCGAGGAACCCATCGAATGGATCGTTCTGTCCGTGGACGAGGGAAGTCAGCCCATGGCGCTGCTCCTCTCCAAGAAGGTCATCGGCAGTATCTCCGCCCGGAGCAAGACCGAGGGCAATATGTCCTACGCCAACAGCAATATCCACGAATGGTGCGAAAGCGACTTCTACTCCAGCATCTGCATGGGGAACGATGACGTCAAGAAAGCCATTCTCATGACCGAGATCTCCACCGAACCCAGCTCCACCGGCGTGGATTCCGGCGATCCCGTGAAAGCCCACGTCTTCGCGCCCTCCATCCAGGATATTGAACAGTATCTGAAGGGCAACGAGGAGCTTGAGCAGTACATCCGCGCGGAAGGCACCGCCGCCGTCAAGGCGAACAAAACCAAGGTCACCAACAAGGGCTTTGCCGGCTACTGGCTGCGCAACGCCGGTGAAAGCGAAGGCTTCGCCTCCGCCGTCACCGACAAGGGCGAAATCATCGAAGGCAGCAGCATGTCCTCCGCCCACGGCATCCGTCCCATGATGTGGATCAAGCTGGGCTGAACACCTATCAAAACCGAAAAAAGAAAGGTCATTGGGGCCTTTCTTTTTTCTTGCAATGCCCGGTAGAATGTGGTAGAATAAGGCGAAACGGAGGATCTTATGAAACTGATCAAAACGCCCGTAAAGGGTATGAACGACGTTTTACCCCGGGAGGAACGGCTGCGCGGGAAGGCGCTCGCCGCCATCCGGGAGACCTACGCCGCCTTCGGCTTCGACGAAGTGGAGACTCCGGCGGTGGAGCATATCGAGAACCTGACCGGAAAAGAGGGCGGCGAGAACGAAAAGCTTATTTTCCGGGTGATGAAGCGGGGCGCGGAGCTGCAGCGCGCCATAGAGAAGGGGGACGAGCTGGCGGACTCCGGTCTGCGCTATGACCTGACCCTGCCCCTGGCGCGGCTCTACGCCGCCAACAAGGACAGTCTGCCCGCGCCCTTCAAAGCCCTGCAGATGGGTCCCGTATGGCGGGCGGACCGCCCCCAGAAGGGACGCTTCCGTCAGTTCACCCAGTGTGATATCGACATTTTGGGGGACGCCTCCTGTCTCGCGGAGATCGAATTGATCTCCGCCACTTCCCTGATGCTCACCAAGCTGTTCGCCGGAACGGAGGCGGAGAAATTCACCGTCCACGTGAACGACCGGCGGATCCTGCGGGCGATGGCGCTGTACGCCGGTTTCCCGGAGGAGCGGCTGGACCTGGTCTTTATCCTGCTGGATAAACTGGACAAGGTGGGCAAAGAGGGCGTCAAGGAGGAAATGGTCCGGGAGGGCTTCGACGGCGCCGCCGCGGACAAGTACCTGGCGCTGTTCGACCGGGAGAGAAGCGGCTCCGTCGCCGATTTCTGCGCCTTTTTGTCGGAGAGCGGACTGGACGGGGCGATCCCGGAGACCCTGGACACCATCCTCGCCTGTGTGAAAGCCGCCGCCCCGGCGACGGCGACCTTCGTCTTCGATCCCACCCTGGTGCGGGGTATGGGCTATTACACCGGTCCCATTTTTGAGGTGACCCTGGACGCCTACAGCTTTTCCATCGCGGGAGGCGGCCGGTACGACAAGATGATCGGGCGCTTCGCGGGGCAGGACACCCCCGCCTGCGGCTTCTCCATCGGCTTTGAGCGGATCATCACCATTTTGGGTGATATGGCGCAGAAGCAGGCGGCGACCCCCGGAGACGGGGTGGCGCTGCTGGTGGAAGCGGGCGCCGACGGCGCGCTCATGCGAAAGGTGTTCGCGGACGCCGCCGCGCTCCGCGCCCAAGGCAAGCGGGTCACGGTGCTTCCCTTGAAAAAGAACGCCAAATTCCAAATCGACGTCCTGATGGAGGAAGGCTACGGCGACGTACGCCGGATCTATAAGGATTGAGAGATAAGCCGACAGTCAACCAACGATTCAAAAACCGAGGAAAAAAACATGCGCTATTTTCAGGAAGAAATCGAAACCATGCCCCGGGAGCAGCTCCGGGGGCTCCAGTCGAAAAAGCTGGTGCAACAGGTTAAGCACGTTTATGAGCACGTACCCTATTACCGTTCTCTGATGGAGAAAAAAGGCGTGACCCCGGACGACATCCACGGGGTGGAAGACCTTTACAAGCTCCCCTTCCTGTCCAAAGCGGACCTGCGGGAGACCTATCCCTACGGGATGCTGGCGGTCCCCCTGGCGGACTGCGTCCGCATCCACTCCACCTCCGGCACCACGGGCAAGCGGGTCATCGCCTACTATACCCAGAAGGACATCGATTTGTGGGAGGACTGCTGCGCCCGCGCCATCGTGGCGGCAGGCGGCTCCAAGGAAGACGTGGTCCAGGTCTGCTACGGCTACGGCCTGTTCACCGGCGGGTCCGGCCTGCACGGCGGGTCCCACAAGGTCGGCTGCCTGACGCTGCCCATGTCCTCCGGCAACACGGAGCGGCAGATCCAGTTTCTGATGGATCTGAAATCCACCATCATCTGCTGCACCCCCTCCTATGCCGCCTACATCGGCGAAGCTCTGAAGGAGCGGGGCTACAAGCCGGAGGACAACAGCCTCAAAGCGGGCATCTTCGGGGCGGAGCCCTGGACGGAGGAAATGCGCCGGGATATTGAGAAATCCCTGGGCATCAAAGCGTACGACATCTACGGTCTCACCGAGACCTCCGGCCCCGGCGTCGCCTTTGAGTGCAGTGAGCAGAAGGGGATGCATATCAACGAGGACCACTTCATCGCGGAGATCATCGACCCCGACACCGGGGAGGTCCTGCCCGACGGGGAAAAGGGCGAGTTGGTCTTCACTTCCCTGGACAAGGAGGCGTTTCCCCTGCTGCGGTACCGCACCCGGGACATCTGCGTCCTTTCCCGGAAGCAGTGCTCCTGCGGCCGCACTCACGTGCGTATGGCGAAGCCTATGGGCAGAAGCGACGATATGATGATCATCCGGGGGGTCAACGTCTTCCCCAGCCAGATCGAGACCGTTCTGCTCAACGAGGGCTACGCCCCCAACTACCGCATCGAGGTGGACCGGGTGAACAACAGCGACACCCTGGACGTTTACGTGGAGCTCCTGCCGGAGCAGTTCACCGATACCGTCAGCGGCATCACCAAAATGGAGCGACGGCTCCAGGAAGCCATCAAGATCATGCTGGGCATCAGCCCCGTGGTGCATCTGGTGGCGCCCAAGACCATCGCCCGCAGTGAAGGCAAGGCGGTGCGGGTCATCGACAAGCGCAAGCTGCACGACTGAAAAGGAGGGTAAGGCATGAAACAACTCACCGTATTTGTGGAAAACCGCAAGGGCGGCCTGGCGGAGATCACCCGGCTCCTGGCGGACTGCGGCGTGGATATGAAAGCCCTGTCCATCGCGGATACCCGGGACTTCGGCATCCTCCGGCTCATCGTCAGCGACTCCGAGAAGGCGTCCGACGCCCTGAAGAAAGCGGGGCTTCTGGTCCAGATCACCGAGGTGGTGGGCGTGAAGCTCTCCGATCAGCCCGGCGCCCTGGCAAAGGCGCTGGACGTTCTGGATAAGGACGACGTGAACCTGGAGTATCTCTACGCCTTCCTGTCCTCCGAGCCCGGGACCGCCCGTGTGGTCCTGCGGGTGGCGGACAACATCGAGGCGGCGCGCATCCTCACCAAAAACGGGTTTGAGATCATCTGAACAATCCGAAACACGCGGGAGCGGGTCGGCTTGATCCGCTCCCTTTTTTGCCGCCTGTCCGGCAACCGGCAAATCTTTTTGCATTTTGCTCTTGCAAAACCTTTTTTTCTGTGATATACTCATCCCTGCCGATTTTTCGAGATGTGGCTCAGTTTGCGTGTTCCGAAAAAACGCCATAGTGTGGCGTTTTTGAAGGAAGAGGACGGCAGGTACCCGGTTTTGCCAAGCCGAATGGCGCCGGGAAAACCGCTGGTACCAACGCGGGGAGCGCTTTCAGGCGCTCGATCGGCACGAAAGCAGGGCATTCAAGCGAATCATAGATTTCATACATAGTATCGAGATGTGGCTCAGTTTGGTAGAGCGCTTGGTTCGGGACCAAGAGGCCGTGGGTTCGAATCCCGCCATCTCGACCAACACAACAAGGGCACCCTTGCGGGTGCCCTTGTTGTGTTTATTATGAATGGAGGGATTCGAACGGCGTGGGAGTGAATGGCGTGCCTCGGATGGCACGCCAGAGCCACGCCGCGGTTTGCCCGCAGGCAAAGGAGCCCGCCATCTCGACCATCAAAAAAGTGCTTTTTGTCTACCGGACAAAAAGCACTTTTTGAACGATGTGTTCCGCTGTCGCGGAACGTGATGTGCCCTGCGGGCGTGATGTTTGCCTTCGGCAAGCGATGTGCGCTTCGCGCGTGAAAAGGAACACGTCACATCACTTCGCGGCGCCCGGGGTCCCCATCAACCGAGCCTGCCGAGGTTTATGGGGATTGGGCAAAGCCGCGAAACATCACTGCGGCGAAGCCGCAACATCACTTGCCGCCTTG
>JAGDAA010000069.1 GCA_017959745.1 Clostridia bacterium | reverse complement strand
ATGCACGGGGAGGACGGAGACGATAACGTCCTTCTCGTGGAAATTGGTCATATTGTAGGAGGCGTTGATCTCCGCCACCAGACTTGTGTGGGAGAGCATAACGCCCTTGGCGGTGCCGGTGGTGCCGGAGGTGAAGAGGATGGCGGCTGTCCGGGACAGGTCCGGCACAAGGTCCGCCAGGAGGGTGGCGCCCAGGTCCAGGCGGGACTTGCCGAAAGCCACCAGGTCCTCAAAATTCAAATGACCGGGAGCGGGGACGCCGATCTCCGGCTCGTAGCCCTCCGGCAGTTCGGGGGTGATCTCCACAAAGTACGTATCTTCGCCGAACTCCTCGCCGTGTCCGTCAAAATAGGCGGCGTACTTTTCCGAATAGACCACCACACGGGCGCCGACTTTTTTGATAAAGCCTACGATCTCATCCCGGGCAAGCTCCCGGTCCAGAGGGACGATGATATTCCCGGAAGAGACAGCGGCAAGGTAGGTGATGATCCACTCGGGGCAGGTCTCGCCGATGACGGCGATCGGCGTCTGATCCAAACCCATCTGCAAAAACGCCTCGCCCAGGGAGCTGACGCGCTGGAACAGCTCCGCGAAGGAGAGGGAGCGGATCTCGCTTTTCCGCTTATAAACCAGATATTCCTTTTCCTCAAAAAGTCCGGCGGATTCCCGGACGAGACTGTACAGATCCCGCGCCTGGCGCTCGCGCTGAGGCGGATACAATGATTTCATAAACTGATCCCCTTTTCTGAGACTCGATTATACATAAAAAGCAAACGGCTTGTCAAGCCCGCGCCTCCATACGGTCGATGAGGGCGTTGACCTTCGCCGTAAGCTCTTCCATCGTGCCGTCGTTCATCAAAAAGCAGTCCGCCATGGCGATGGGGCCGCCCTTCTCCATATTCTCGATTTCAGCCACGTCCCGGGACAGCGCCTGCTCGGGCGTCAGAGGACGCACGTCCCGCCGGGAAATGCGCTCGTAGCGGACGGCGCGGTCCATGACCACCGCGGCGACGGTGAGCCGGTCGCCCAGCTCCTCTTTCAGCACCTTATATTCCGACCAGGAGTACAAACCGTCCAGGCAGACGTTACCCTTCTCCAGCTTTTCCCGGATCACGTCCTTCAACAGGATGGCGAAGGCGGCGGGCCCGTAGGTACGGCGCAATTCCTCCCGCACGGCGCGTTCGTTGGCTTCGTTCCGTTCCAGCCCGCGCTTTTCCAGCTCCGTCATAGTGACGCCGCCGAAGTAGACACGGTCCCAGCCCCGCGCCTGAAACGCCTCGCAGCAAACGCTTTTGCCGCTGCCGCACATACCCACCAGGGCAACCACCTGATTCATGCCGTTTTCCTCCTTGGGCACATATATAGTATGATACTTTTATATTGTACTCCATATACGGTATAAATTCAAGGGGAAAAAGGAAAAAAGAGCGGATTTCTTTTCCCGGGGGCGCCTTGACATTTTTCGACGGAACCGATACAATAACGGCAGAAAAAAAGCAAGGGAGGCGCGGGGATGAAAGAGATCGTCTGTCCCGCTCTGAAGGGACTGCCCAAAGGAAAAAAAGCCCGGGCGATCGCCCTGGGCGAAGGTTTGAAGCAGGTATATCCGGACGCCGCCTGCGCCCTGGCATACGAACAGGACCCCTTTCATCTGCTGGTGATGGCGCGGCTCTCCGCCCAATGCACGGACAAACGGGTGAACCTGGTCTCCCGGGAGCTTTTCCGGGTCCTGCCGGACGCGCGCGCCTTTGCCGGGGCGCCCTTGGAAAAGATCGAGACGCTGGTCAAGCCCTGCGGGCTGTATCACACCAAGGCGAAGAGCATACAGGACTTTTCCCGGATCCTGGTGGAGCGGTACGGCGGTCAGGTGCCGGACACGAAGGAGGCGCTCTTGGCCCTGCCGGGGGTGGGGGAAAAGATCGCCAACCTTATGATGGGGGACGTATTCGGAGACCCGCACATCGTGGCGGACACCCACTGCATCCGCCTGTCCGGACGGTGGAAATTGACGGACAGCCGCGTTCCGGAAAAGGTGACGAGGGATCTGGAAAAGATCGTTCCCAAAGAGGAGCAGTCGGATTTCTGCCACCGGGTGGTGGATTTCGGTCGGGACTTTTGCCGAGCGATGAATCCGGATTGTGAAGGATGCCCGTTGAGAAAGTAGCGGACAGCTGACAGCGGACAGCTAGTTAGGAAGAAAAGAACCGTGCGCGGCGCACGGTTCTTTTCTGTTATGGGTTTTGAGGCGGGGACCCCTCATCTGGCATCCTTTGGATGCCACCTTCCCCCGAGGGGGAAGGACTCGCGCACAGGGGGTTTCGATGCTATCACCGGGGGTATACAAAAGCGTTGCAGTCTGCCATCCGGCGGGCGATGCCCGCCCGGGGACCCCGCCAAACGAGCTTGCGAGGTTCGCGGGAAATGGGCTGAAGCATCGCCCCTACGGTAGATTCGGGGCTTGGGTGCATACACAACACGGCTTCGTTTTTTGGTACAAAGTGATGTGCGCCGCCCGACGGCGCGTGATGAGACGGCAGAGCCGTCGTGATGAGACGGGGCTGAGCCCCATCGTGATGAGAAACGACCCGCCAGAATGCGGGTCGTTTCGTTCTGATCGCTCGCGCGATCAGGAGGGACCGAGGGCATACACGGTGGTTCCGTTACTGGAAATGCCGGTATCCTCGTCGTAGTTTGCCAGGTAGTTTTTCAGGCGGACGATGTCCTTGTTGTCCACCTTCCCGTCGCCGTTGGCGTCCGCGCCGGGAGAAAGGACGTAGGTGGTGGTTCCGTTACTGGAAATACCGCTATCCTCGTCGTAATTTGCCAGGTAGTTCTTCAGGCGGACGATATCCTTGTTGTCGATCTTTTCGTCCCCGTTGGCGTCGCCGATGCTAAAGGACGCGCCGTCTGCTTTCACAGCGTAAAATCTCACACCCATCGCGGGATCTGAGAAGACCGCCCTGTAGACGGTGACCTCGCCTGTTTCGGCACCCGCCTCCGGCAGGACGATCTTTTCCGCTATGACCGTGATCCTTTCCGCGTGAACGGGATCCGCCCAACAGGTGCGTACGGCGGTGCAGGTGGTATACACGTCATCAAAGACGTTGCCGTAGTACACATCGTCAAAGACGTTGCCGTAGTACACGTTATTAAAGACGTTGTCAAACTTCCATTCGTATTGGACAACAGGATCCCATTTGTGCGTGTGATTGAAGACGATCTCGACATTTTTGAGCGCTTCGTTTCCGGAATCAATTTCGATGGACTGCCACTGTGCCTCCGTGCCGCCGTAGTAAACCATTGTCAAGCCCGTGCAGTAGGAAAAGGCTTCCCAGCCGATGGAGGTGACGCTGTCCGGGATGGTGATACTGGTCAAGCTCGTGCAGTCGTAAAAGGCACCCCAGCCGATGGCGGTGACGCCCTTCGGGATGGTGATGAAAGTCAAGCCCGTGCAGCGGGAAAAGGCAAACTCGCCGATGGAGGTGACGCCGGCGCCGACGGTAACGCTGGTCAAGCCCGTGCAGCCGGAAAAGGCATAGCTACCGATGGCGGTGACGCCGTCCGGAATGGTGATGGAAGTCAAGCTCGTGCAGTCGGAAAAGGCATCGCCGCCGATGGTGGTGACGCTGTCCGGGATGACAAGGTTTGTAAGCTTTGTTCCGTTCATAT
>JAGDAA010000008.1 GCA_017959745.1 Clostridia bacterium | reverse complement strand
GGGAGGTGGAACCGTTGGAAGAAACGATCTCACTCACCAGGCGGATGGTATATGGGAACTCTTCCTTGGTGGGAAGAACCGGCTCCAGTGCGCGCTCCGCCAGGGCGCCGTGACCGATCTCCCGTCTGCCGGGGGAACGGCTCGCCTTGGCTTCGCCCACGGAATAGCCGGGCATATTGTAGTGGTGCATATAGCGCTTGGTCTCTTCGGGATCCACACCGTCCAGCATCTGCTCGTCGGAAACGGAGCCGAGAGTCGCCAGGGTCAGCACCTGGGTCTGGCCGCGGGTGAAGAGCCCGGAGCCGTGTACCCGGGGGATCAGCCCCACTTCGGCAGCCAAAGGACGGATCTGGTCCATCCGGCGGCCGTCCACGCGCTTGTGGTCATCCAGAAGTCAACGGCGCACCACGAACTTCTGCAGTTTATAGACGCACTCGTTGACCATAGAGCGGTTCTCTCCCTCGGGGTCGAACTTCTCATAGATCTTCTCATACACGCCCTGCATCCGCTCGTCGCGAACCTTCTTGTCGTCGGTATCCATAGCGGCGCGGACGTCCTCGATGGCAAATTCCTTGATGCCCTCGAAGAGATCGTGATCCACCTCGCAGGAGGGATAGGAAAACTTGGGCTTGCCGATCTCGGCGACGATGTCCTTGATGAACTTTACCAGGCCGCGGATCTCCTCAAACGCAGTCATAATGGCGTTATACATATCCTCGTCGGAGACTTCCTTGGCGCCGGCTTCGATCATGACCACCTTTTCCTCACTGGCGGCGACGGTCAACTCCAGGGTGCTCTTTTCCCGCTGCGCCATGGTGGGGTTGATGACGGGCTTGCCGTCCACCAGTCCCACGAACGCGCCGCCGATGGGCCCGTTCCAGGGGATGTCCGAAATAGACAGAGCAATGGAGGCGCCGATCATCGCGGCGATCTCGGGGGAATTGTCATGATCCACAGACAGGGTCAGAAGGGAGATGCAGATATCGTTCCGCAGATCCTTGGGGAAGAGGGGACGAATGGGACGGTCGATGACGCGGCTGGTCAAAACCGCCTTGGTGGTGGGTCTGCCTTCCCGGCGGTTGAAGGAACCGGGGATTCGGCCCACGGCGTAAAGCCGCTCTTCATAGTCCACGGACAGGGGCAGAAAGTCGATCCCGTCCCGGGGCGCGGCGGACGCGGTTGCATTCGCCAGGATGGTGGTATCGCCGTAGCGGACGAGACAGGAGCCGTTGGAAAGCTGGCTGATCTTGCCGGTCTCGATAATGAGAGGTCTGCCGGCGAAATCATACTTGAATACTCTGTAGTTTTCAAACATAACGGCGCCTGATTACTTTCTGAGCCCGAGCTTCTCAATGATGGCTCTGTAGCGCTCAATGTCCTTCTTCTGCAGATAGTTCAGAAGATTGCGTCTGTGACCGACCATCTTCAGCATACCTCTGCGGGAATGGTGATCCTTCTTATTGACCTTCAGATGCTCGGTCAGGGTATTGATGCGAGCGGTCAATACGGCGATCTGGACCTCGGGGGATCCGGTGTCGCCCTCGTGGGTGGCGTACGTGGTAATGATTTGCTGTTTCTCTTCTTTCAGCATGGTTTTCACCTCCGTTAGTATCTCCTGTGACCCGGCAGGGGCCGTGAAAACCGCGGGACGAATGGATCGCCCGGTCTTCCCCGCTGCTGCGTCACGGTTCAATGTCTCCGCCTACCACGGGCAGAGCAAGGTACAATATAGCACATTCCCGGGAAAAAGGCAAGCTTTTCCCGGGAATTTTTTCAAAAATATTATACAGGAAGCAAAACTACGCCTCTTTGGCCTCTCCGCGGCTCTTTTTCACTTCCCGTCTGACTTCCCTTCTGATCCGGCTTTCCCGGAGGGCGGCGCGGAAGACGGCAAGGGTCTGCAGGGCGAAAAATGCCCCCAGAGCGATCCAGATCAGGTGCCACAGGGTCAGGGAAAAGGAGAGCGCCACGCTTTTCTCCCCGCTCTCAACACCCGTTCTTTTGTTGCGGGTGGAAAAGGCGAAAAGGGCGCGGGGGCGGATCTCGATATCCGACAAATCGCTTTTGATCTCTGTCAACGTTTTCATCCATTTTTCCTCCTTGAACATCCTGACACTATTGTACCCGAAAGCGGAAAAATTAGCAAGCGTTTTTCTTTCGACTTTTTCCATACGCCCTCCATGTTACAATGGCGAAAAAATCCGGAGAGGACGTGGAAAAGATGGAAAAGCGGGAAGGACAAAAAGCCGCGATCGAAGAAATGACAAATGCCGCCGCGGAGGAAAAAGCGTGGAAGAGGCGTTTGCGGGCGGGACTGACCCGGCTGAAAAAAACGATGGGGGAGATCGTTCGCGCCTACCGGCTGGCGGGGGCGCGTCTCACGGCGGGGACCGCCCTTTCGGGGGATCTGGCGGCGCTGGGGCTTGCCCTGGGGATCCCGGCGGTGGCGTTTACGGCATCGCTCGCCGTATTTCCCACGGGGGTGTATCCCGGGGGCTTCGCGCTGATCTCCGCCGCGGGGGGCGGAGCGAAAAGGCGGTTCCGGGGCATGGGGGAAAAGGCGGGCGCCCGCCTGGAACTGGGGCTTATGCTCCAGGTGTTTTCGGCGGTGCTCGCTACCTGCTTCTTTATGGGAGAAAAGGGTTTCTGGTATTTCCTGTTTTACCTGGGGACCATTTTCGCCCGGGCGGGGATCAGCAACGGGGATTTCCGGAACGGCATCCTCTCCCGGGTGACCCTCGCCTCGGCGGGTGGCGCGGGGATGGGTCTGTTTTCCGCTTGGACGGCGGGCTTTACCGTATCCAGCGTGCTGGCTTCGGTGTACCTGACCCTGATCACCCCGGCGATCACCTACCTGCTCTGCGGCTTTTACACCGGGTCCGCCGTCGCCGCGCCGGGGGGATTGCCCGCCCGCCAGCGGGTCTATCTGGACGCCACGGCGGGCGCCCTTCTGTTTCTGTGCGTATACGCCCTCCGGGACGTGAGCGTGCTTCGATTGAACGCGGCGTATGTCCTGAGCGTGATTCTCACCCTGGCGGTCTCCTTGCGGACGGGGGCGTTATACGGCGGAGGCTGCGGGTTAATCTGCGGGATGGCCTGTTCCCTCCCTGCCCTGGCACCCTGCCTCGCGCTGGCGGGTTTTTTCGCCGGGTTGTTCTTTGAGTGGTCCACCGCCGCCGCGATGAGCATCTCCTTTCTGGCGGCGGGAGGCTGGGCGGCGGTCTCCGGGCAGTTCTCCCTGTTCGGACAAGTGACCGCAGATACCCTGATCGGGCTGATCCTCTTCCTGCCCCTCTCCCGCCTTTTGCCCAAACGGGAAGAGGCGGACCGGACGGACCGGGAGGCGGCGGACCGGGAATCCCTGCGAAACGCCCGAAAGAAGCTCCGGGGACTGAGCGAGGCCTTTTCCTCCCTGTCCGAAGTCTTTTACACTGTTTCCGACTCCATGAAAAAGCCTCGGCTCACGGAAACCAGCCGCCTGATCTCCGACTGTTGCCGGGAGCTTTGTTCCAAATGCGCCATTTCCGCTTTGTGCTGGGGGGACAGGCAGAGCGAGACCGGCTCTTCCACCGTGCGGGCGGCGGCGCGCCTCCTGGGGGAGGGTCGGGTCCGGCCGGAGGATTTTTCCCGGCCCTTCGCCACCCGCTGCGCCCATTTGAGCGAACTGGTGGAGCTGGTCAACCGGCGGTTTCGCGCCCTTCAGGGAAACGCTTATCAAAACAGCCGCACCACCCTTTTGGCGGGGGAATACAGCTCCGTGGCGCACCTTCTCAACAGCTGCGCCGGAGATATGGACCGGGAGGCGGACCTGAACCCCCGCCTCGCCGCCCGGGCGGGCAAGGTACTGGAAAAACTGGGGATCCGCTACCGGCGGGCGGCGGTATTCGGAGACCGGGATATTCGCATCGACGTGTACGGCGTCAGCCTGGACCGAGGGAAGCTGGATAACCAAAGCCTGCTGGATGCCTTTCAAAAGGAATTTCACTGTGCCTTTGACGCGCCCGCCTTTCTGCTCCTGGAGGAAAACGTGATCCTGCGGCTACGGCGGCGCAGGATCCTGACCCTGGAGTGCGCGAAAGCCGGCTGCACCAAGCGGGGCGAGGTGATGAACGGGGATAGCGTCGCCCTGTTCGAGGGGGAGCGGGATCGCTTTTACGCCCTGATCTGCGACGGAATGGGCAGCGGGCGTGACGCCGCCTTTACCAGCCGGCTCGCTTCTCTGTTTCTGGAAAAGCTCATGCTTTGCGCCACGCCGAAAAGCGTGACCCTGGAAATGCTCAACACCTTTCTCATGTCCAAAACGGACGAGACCTTCTCCACCGTGGATCTTTTGGAGGTGGATCTGCTGGACGGGACGGGGAGTTTCATCAAGGCGGGGGCGGCGCCCTCCTATGTTTTACGCGGGGACCGGGTCCATTGCATCCGCTCCAGGACCCCGCCGGCGGGCGCTCTATCCAAGCTCTGCGCGGAAGAGACCCGGTTTCCCCTGCGACCGGGGGATCTGGTGATCCTCGCCAGCGACGGCGCTGTGGCGGAGGATGAGGGGAACGCCCTGCTCCCTCTTTTGCTGAACGCGCCTCGTGAAAGCGCCGGCGCCGCCTGTGACGTGCTTTTTGCCGCTCTGCGGGACCGGGCGCAATTCCGGGACGATCTCTCTCTGTGCGTGGTCCGGATCTTAGAGCCCGGGGAACGGGAGGGGTAGGCAGTTGACAAGACCGGGAATAAGTTGCATAATAGTCTCATCTCATACGAACGAAGGAGGCGCCCGGTTTGAAAAAGGTCGTATTAGCCGTTTTACTGCTCTGCGCGCTGCTTTTCACGGGCTGCCGCTCCGTTTCTCCCGTAACAGGCGTCTGGCAGGGTTCCTGGTACAGCGAGGAACTGCAGGGGGACGTGACCCTGCGCTACCGTTTTACCGAGGACGGAAACGTTATGGCGGAGGGGGACGGCTTTTCCCTGCCCTTCGGCACCTACACCGTGAAGGGAAACACCCTGCAGCTCACAGGGGAGGACGACGCCCGCTCGGAATTCACCTTTTCCATCCAGGGGGATAAATTGACCTTGTACTACGTGAGCGGCGCCGTGTACGCGACGTTCAAGAGGGCGGCGGAATAAACGCCATCGGATCAAAAAAACGCCTGTGCGACCGCACAGGCGTTTTTTTGAAAAGGATGAAGGCGCCGCTCTTTTTTTATGCCGCGGGACCTAAGGTGACGGTGAACAATCCCGAACCGTCTTCCAGATTGGCAAAATAGTTTTTCAAGCGGACGATGTCCTTGTTGTTGACCGCGCCATCCCCGCTGGCGTCCGCGCCGGGGAAAATATCAACGGTGGAGGTTTTGCTCTCTTCATCATAGTCGGCAAGGTAGTTCTTTAAACGAACGATATCCTTGTTGTTCACGACCCCGTCGCCGTTGGCGTCGCCCCAAAGGACGTCGAGATAGGAGATCGGGACGTCCAGCGTGGCGGCTGGCAGATCCCGATTGGAAAACACGGCGGTATAGGTCACAGTGCCGTCTTCCTCGGCGGTGACGGGCTTGGTCATAACGGCAGAGGCAGGCGCCGTTTCCTCAAGGACGTGCGATTCGTTGCGTTTGCAGGTACGGGTGGCGGTGCAGGCGCTGTAATCGTTTTCCCAAACGTATTTCGTCTCGTTCCAATCGTGTCCCAAAGCCTGAGAAGTGACCACGGTGGCCGTTCCCGTTTCAAACGCTTCATTCTTAAAAGAAGCAGTATAAGTCTTTGAGGCGGGGGTATCGCAGTCGGCGGACGTTTCTTCCGAAAGCGTAGCTGCCGCCGTTTCCGAAATGGTATGATTTTTGTTCCTGACGCAGGTACGGGTGACAGTGCAGGTACTGTAATCCTCAGACCAGGTATAAGTCGCTTTGCCCCAGACATGCTGGCAATACGGAATGATCGGTGTTTCCGGCGCGGCAAAGGAAGGCGCCGCCGCAAAAAGCGGAAAACAAAGCGCGAAAAGCGACGCAAAAGCAAAACGCAGACGTATTTTCACGATTCGTTCTTTCCTTTCATTTTAACTTCCATATACCTTGCAGGTTCAGTATATCGGTTATTTTGCCGTTTGTCAATGAAAAAACAAGCTATCGCGCGATAGCTTGTTTTTTCCAATTGTTTACGTTTCTTATCCGACGATACCGGAGCGCTCGATACCCTGTACCAGGAACTTCTGACCGAAAACGTACACGATCAAAAGAGGCAGAATGATCATCAGCGCCGCCGTATTCAGGATGGCGGAGGAATACACATCCGCCGCCTGGAAGCCCGTTACGTCCAGGGACGAAGGGATCGTCAGGATGTTGGGCATCAAGTAGCTGCCGGAGCGGGTAAAGAACATCGTGGAGTAGAAGTTGTCCGTCCACTGCCAGGAGAACGCGAACAGGAAAACCGTCGCCATCATAGGCATGGACAGGGGAACGATGATCCGCACGAAGGTCTTGAACACGCCCGATCCATCCACGTAAGCCGCCTCCTCCAGTTCGTCCGGTACGCCCCGGAAGAACTGGCGCATCAGGAAGATGTAAAGCCCGTTCTTGAAGGCGAGGCCGCCGATGGACAGGAGCGCCAGAGGCCAGTAGGTGTTGATCAGGTTGAGGGTCTTGCCCGTAAGGAGATTGAAGATCCCGTAAATGTCAAAATAGCGGAACTTCTGGAACAGGGCGAGACGCAGTGCCTGGTGAGGAACGACCATGGTAAAGATCACGCAGTAGAAGAGGAAGGTATTGCCCTTGAACTTGAACTTGGCGAATCCGTAACCGATGATCATGGTGGTAAGCATCTGTACCACGGCGCACAGGAAGCTCAAAACCGTTGTGTTCCACAGAGCGAGGAAGTACTTGTTTTCCGTGATGATCGCCTTATAGGTGTCCAGAGTCGGATACCGGGGGATCAGACGGACGGTAACATCCAGAAAATCCTCGCGGGACATAAAGGAACCCGCTATCTTCGCGATGAAGGGATAAAGGATCACGTAGGAGATACCCACAAGGAGGACGTAGCGGAAGATTGCCCAAAGGACCTTCTTCAGGAACGTAAAGGTGAGAAACCTTGCCCGGAAGCGCTGCCAGAAGGGAGTCCGATCCTGGAACTGGACGTCGAAATCCTTTTTCTTTTTCAGCCGGGGCTTTTCCAATTCAGCGTTCATTCTTCTTCCTCCTTTCCTTAATCTCTTCTCTGATAGAACACGTAGGCGGAGAGAAGACCCGCCACTGCCGCAATAATCAGAATGACAATGGTGAAGTAGATCCAGTACATGGCGGTCGCCAACACGTCGCTGCCCTCCGTGGCGCCGCTGTAAACGGCGGACACATAGGACATAACCTTGTTGGAGCTGGCTGTAAAGGAGTCGATAACCGTATAGATGGAGTTCACCAGGATCATGGGGCTGATCATGGGGAAGGTGATCTTCCAGAAGGTTTCCCACGCGGTGGCGCCGTCGATGGTGCAGGACTCATAGATGGCGGGAGAAATGGACTGCAGACCCGCCAGGAAGATAAGCATCTGAACGCCGCTGCGGTTTACGATGCCGTACACGTTGTTCACGATGTCCACCACGTATTCCAGAAGCTCATGGCCCACCTTCATTCCCGCGAAGAGGTTCTGAAGGTCCATAGCGCTCATAATGGAATCCGATCCCTGTATGGCGTTCCCCGAGTCCACACCGCTCTGAGAATACTCCGTAAAAGCGTTGTTCAGATCGATGGAATCAATAAGACCCGTGGAAAGAATAACCGGGATGAAGAAGATGGCGCGGAACACGGTACGCCCGACCATTTTCTGATTGAGAAGGACCGCCATAAACAGGGAGAATACCACGATGGCGGGCACTTCCAGGATCAGCTGCTGGATGCCGCTGGTCAGGGTCATCACGAAATGCGCGTCCACAAACAGCGCGTCGTAGTAGTTCTGCCAGCCGACGGGATCCAGTTCGAAGCCGCCGCCGGAGAGCAGATAGATGGTGTGGAAGGAATAGTTGATGGAATCAAAGATGATAGGAACGTAGACCAGGAAAAACACCAGGACGAAAGGCAGGATGAAAAGCCAGCCGGCTCTCGCCTTTTTCCGGTCCAGGGACGCGGCTTTTCCGCGTCTTCTCGCGGGCGCCGAAGTCGGCGCTTTCTTCATTGCTTGCGCTTGATTCATGGGATCACCTCACCCCCGTCACGACGAAGTCCATAGCGGAAAGCGGAACGCCCTCCTCAACCACGTCAAAGTTGTTGTAGTTCAAATAGATGACGCATCCGTTTTCATACGTTACTTTCACGACGCGGCTGTCCAGGATCTCGTGAGAAATAATACTCTGACCCTGCACACCCTTCATCGCTTCGTCGATCCGTTTGTATTCAGAGATGATGTTTTCCTTCCAGGTCTCGTAGTTCACGGCGTAGTAGGCGCCGTAGCCGTTGGTTTTCAAAAGCGCGGTGTTCTGATAGGCGATCACGAAGTACGGATCAGCGCCGGACTCGATGGTCTTGAGGATATTGTACTCATAGTCCCCCGCCAGGTTGATGGCGGCGCCGGTGTAATGCTTGTATCCGTGCAGCAGGATGCCCAGGAACGGGACCTCCGCCGTGGTATTGGTACGGTTGGAGGAATCCAGCGGCAGATCGAGGATATGATCCGCGTAGCGCCAGGTGTAGGCGTTGCCGTCTTCCACGATGACGTGATCGTAATCCTCGGCGATACGCTCCAGAGCGGAGATCGTATAGCTCTTGGAATCTTCGCGGTTCATGGGGAACTCCTCATCCTGACTGGAGGAGAGGGCGCTGCCCAGGGAACCGACGGAGATGAACTTCTCGCCGTCCTTGAAGAGCTTGCCGTACTTTTCAGCGACTTTGGAGTAAATGGGAAGGACGCGGTTGGAGGCGACCACGTACGCCACCTGGGTGTTGAAGGCGTGCATCACGGGGTTGTAGTCCTTGAAGAACGCCGCTTTGCCGTCAATGGTCTTCGCGGTGTCCGTCTTGTCGTCAAAGCCGTCAAACATCCCCACGGTATCCACGTAGGCGAAATCAAAGTCCATAAAGATCTGATTGCCCGCGGAGCGAACGGATTCGACCAGTTTTTCAAGTCCTTTTTCGCCGCCCAGGCTACCCTCCACATCCATCTTGGCGGGAGCCGTAGACGCCATGCCGCCGTTCATCCAGCCCAGATACCGCAGGATCTGATTCTTGACACCGGCGTCCTTCAGCTCATCCATAATGGTCTGAGCGTTTTCAAAGGTGGTAAGCTCCGCTTTGGTGGAAACGGGAACGCCCAGGACCTGGATGGTGGTATCAATATCCCCCAGAAGATCCAGATACAGGCTGACGTCGCTCTTGCTGTCGATCTCCTTGGGCAGGATGCCCTCGTCGATCAGGTACCGGCGATAGGCGTTTGCCATACCCACGTAATTGGCTTCTTCATCCCACAGGAAGCGGTACTTCATGGTATAGTTGCCCACGTATTTCCGCTCGATCGCCTTGGTGTAGGACGCGGTGCCCTCTCCGCCGGAAACGGTGATGCCGTCCAGGGGATAGGAGTCGGTCTGGCGGGCGAAAAAGGTGGTGGTAGTCGCGTTGTACTCGTGTTCGGGACCGCCGAAGGCGGCGTCGATACGGGTCAGGCTCTCCCCTTCCGTCATAAACGCCACGAAGCCCTGCTTCATAGTGTATTCACCGGCGGCGGTAAGGAGGAGCGTTTCGTCGTTCCGATCGTAAACGTCTTCCGCGACCACGTAGGTCTCTTCCATCACGGTACCGTAAACCGGCACGCGCCAGGTCTGATAGCTGGCGGCGCCCGCGGAACCGATGTCGTAGAACCCGTAATCCGGTCCGTAAACGGTGCCGGAGATCAAAGTCTTCTGCGTGTTCTGATCGAAGTTGATGATGGTGCCGGATCCGTCGGGAACGAAGTTGTAACCCACGTCCCTGCGGATATCCGTGTCGGCGGGCGCGTTTTCACCGCCGACGGTGACCAGCTCTTTTCTGGAGACTCTCCCGGCCCCCAGGAAGGGCAACACCTGAATGGTTCCCAGGGTGTAGGTGGAGGAGTCGTAAGAAATGCCGCGAGCGGGAAGCCGCGCCTGGAATCCATCCTTCTCCAGGGTGTATTCCAGCGCCATACGGAACACGGGGGGAGAGGTCTCCTCCAGCTCGTACTCGGTCATTTCATGGTCGGAGAGCATATCGTCCAGGGAGTACTCGGTATATTCCTTGATGTAGCCCTCGATGGTGTTCAGGTCGGCGGGCTTGATCTTGTCGTCCGTCACATAAATCGCCATCTTTTCGGTGACGGGATAATTCTCCACCATCGCCGCCTGCTCCCGCGCCGTCAGATTCGGATCGGACAGATCGCGCAGGGAGTAGAAGGAAACCACTTTGGAGAAGGCGAAGGCCTCCATGGATTCCGCTTTCATCTTGTCATCGTCGCTTCCGTTTTTCAAGGCGATGTAATCCTCGAAGGGGACCTCCGATTCGGTGGTGGCCTCGAAGAAGGGCTTGAGGATCAGTTCCTCAAAGCGGCTCCGCTCAATGCGGCGGGGCACGATGCGCTTTTTCGCCGCGGCGCCCAGGGTGTATTCCACGCGAACGCCGTTGCGGATCTGCTTGACTACGATCTGCTGCTGTTCCGCGGCGTCACGGTAGCTGGTCAGCTTATAGTTGGATCCTTCCCGATCCGTATAGTCCAGGATGATCTGACTGAGCAGCTGATCCTGGAGGGAAATGGAGCATTCGGAATCCGCCGCATCCCACGGATTGGTGAAGAGCTTTTGCCCCGTGACCTTATCCACCACCACTACTTCGGCGGTGTATTCCTGGATGTAGAGCGCATAGCGGTCGTTTTCCACCGCCTTGGTCATGGTAGCGATCTTCTCCTCGGGAGAGTGGTAGATCTTGGACTGATACTTGATGTCGTGCAGGAACTTATACAGATCCGGATCCCCGAAGGGGGACTTTGCCTCAACAGCGGCAGGGACAAGGGCTGCGATCATAGATACTGCCAGGATCAAGGAAATGACGCCGGACAGAATTTTCGTCTTTTTCATGAATATCAACCCCCTTCCCTACGCCCGTAAGCTCAATTCCAAGAAGATGTTTACGATGAAACCGGTGATCTTGGAAAGCAAGCCGGAGAACAGCACCGCGATGAACATAATGAATACCATTGCAACCAGCGTTCCCACCACCGTGAGAATGTTCTTCCCGAAGGTGTAGTCGTGGGTGGTCATAACGCCGAAGAACAGGAGGAAGCCCGTCCAGACGTAACCGATGCCGACGAGCAACGTGATCACGGCGGATTCATCCAGCGTCAAAACGTGCGTCAAAATGGTTGCCGGGATCATCATCAGAGGCAGCGGGAGCACGGAGTAGCAAGCCGCCAGGAGGATATCCTTGAAGCTGCCCTCGCCCTCGAACAGGGTGGTGAGGCACCAGTTGCCCAACGCCCACAGTCCCAGAGGCACCAGGACGCCGAGGATCTCATTGAAGAAATCAATCCCGGGATTGTTGGGAACGAACCAGAAGGACTGACCGATGTCGTTGTAGATATAGCCGATGATGGTCAGCGCCACGAAGAAGCCGCCGGCTTTGAAATTACCTCGCTTCTCGTGTTTCAGATCCCAGAAGCCGTCGAAGGGATGGAAGATCACGTGGAAGCCGTACAAAAACGCCTCCCAGAAGGTCCTCTTCTCCTTCATCACCTGGCCCTTCTCATTCACCTTGTTGGCGTACTTGAAGAAGCGGGACAGCGCCCACGCCACGGCGATGATGACGATGGGGATGACCAGAATATACTTTTCGATCCAGCCTTTCCGGATCCGGGAGAAGCACTTGGAATAGCCCTTGGCGTTGTAGGCGTAGCTGTAATACTCCTGCGCGCCCGCGTAATCTCCGGCGCGGTACAGGCTGTCGCCGATGCCGATGTACGCCTCGTCAAAATTGGAGTTGCGCAGAAGCACTTCCTTCCAATGGACGGCGGACTGGTCGTAATTGCGCTCTTCCACGTTCCGAACGGCGGAGAAGAGGTCGTCGCCGTAGGCGGTCCTCTTGTAGACCGTGATGGAGTTGGTGGCGCGGTCCAAAGACAGGAACTTGTCGCCCTGATAGCAGATGGCGCCCAGGTTCATATTGTTGCCCAGCTGGGGTCCGTTGTCCCCGAAGATGTAAAGGAGCTTGCCCTGGGAATCATAGGTGTAGAACCGCTGCCGACGGGCGTCGCAGATGCTCCAGATCCCGTTGGGACCCAAAGCCACGTCGGTCACCAGGGACGTACCGTGGACGGCGTCCCGGCTCACGTTGCCGTAGTGTACCACGGTAACTTCGCCGGAGGGAGGCCAGAAGCCGGTACGCATCATAACGTCCTCGCCCTGGGCGTTCAGCTTTTTGACCGGCGCGAAGTCGCCGGAAGTGGCATGGCTGGCGATCGCAGATTCAGCCTTTTTCGCGTTCAGGGAAGAAGTCGTGGCGAAAATGAAACCGGATTCATCAATGGAAATGTTGTTGTATTCCGTGGGCACCTGGCTGACCAGAGAGGAACGCTGTTCCTTGGTCTGGAACATACGCCAAAAGATCTCCCAGGCGCTGGGAGCGGTGCGCTGCGCGCCGAGGAAGCCCAGAAAGTCCCCCGCGGCGTTCATGGAAATGATACCCTCGTTGGTGGTGGAGGAGACAACGTAGATCCGTCCCGCCGTATCCACCGCGCAGGCGATGGGCGTGTAGACGTAACCCTCCTTCATAACGGGGCTGTAGGGCGCTTCCACGATGTGGTCGAACACCACGTCGGTGATCACGCCGTCCTCCACAACTTCGGAGAACACCACGATACGGGCGTTCTTGG
>JAGDAA010000068.1 GCA_017959745.1 Clostridia bacterium | reverse complement strand
TGATGATCACGTCCGCCTGGGTCATTTTTTCCAGGTCGTACACAAAGCTCTTGATCTCGTCCGTGATGTGGGGGATCACCTGCACCGTGGAGCCCAGGTATTCCCCCCGGCGCTCTTTGTTGAGAACGCTCCAGTAGACCTTGCCCGTGGTCAGGTTGGAGAAGCGATTCAGATCCTCGTCGATAAAGCGCTCATAGTGTCCCAGATCCAGGTCCGTTTCCGCGCCGTCTTCCGTCACGTAAACTTCCCCGTGCTGATAGGGGCTCATGGTGCCGGGGTCCACGTTGATGTAGGGATCCAGCTTCTGTGCCGCCACCTTCAGTCCCCGCGCCTTTAAAAGCCGCCCCAGGGACGCCGCCGTAATGCCTTTGCCGAGACCGGAAACCACGCCGCCGGTCACAAAAATAAACTTTGACATAACCCTTCTCCTTTCCCTTTCACTCCGATCCGTGTCCGAAAAAAACAAAACAAAAAAGAAAAAGAGGCGTCGGGGGTACTACGCCCCGAAGACGCCTTTGTCTCTTTTATGGACGGTATTTTACAGAGGGAAAGGGAAGATGTCAAGATTAAACTCCCATTTTTTACTATTATTCCGCCCATTTTTTATCAGACTTTTTATGAAAAAGCCTTTCACGGTTTTTACTTTCGAAATGTTTTGCGAATGGCTCGATTTGCTTTTTCCGCTGTCCGCTATTCCTCATAGGAAAACAGATCCCCCGGCTGGCAGTCCAGGGCTTGGCAGAGCTTTTCCAGGGTGGCGATCCGCACGGCTCTGGCTTTGCCGGTTTTGAGGATGGATAGGTTGGCGGGGGTGATGCCCACCTTCTCCGCCAGGTCCCCCGCTTTCATTTTCCGCTTGGCGAGCATCACGTCGATATGGAATATGATCCTTCCCATTATGAAGCCCTCACACCGTCAGATCGTTTTCGTCCTGCAGAACGGCGGCTTTCGTCACCAGTCTGGACAGCGCCGCAGCGGCGAGGGTGACGGCGATTCCCGCCAGCACGAAAAGCATCGCGCCGATGACGATCCCCGGATGGCTCATATCCAGGAAAAGCAGTACCAGGTTTCCGATAAAGAAGTAGAGGGAAAGCCCCGCGGCGATCCCCGCGATCCATTTCAGGTACCGGGCGTTCTTTTGGGAAAAGGATTGGTCCCGTCCGATGTTCCCGGCGATCAGCCAGCCCAGGACCAGGATGGCGTAGCAGGGCAGGGCGGTTGACAGCAGGAAAATGAGCCAGGGGTAGAAGCGGCCCGAAAACTCCGGGTAGGAGTCCCTCAGGTCCAACCCGAAGGTGGGGATGATGAGGATATAGACCACCGCGCCGATGACCCCCAACAGGGCGAGCGCCACCCGGATCCACGTTGCCAGCGCTTTTTGTTTCATAGTTGCCTCCGTTCCGACCGCGTCGCGGTCTTTCGTTCTCGCGGTCAGTATAGCACGAAGATAACCGATTGTCAATAAGTTTTTATCGAAATTCGATAAATTATCAAACCGCCGCGGTTTCCGGTATGTTTGGACGCGGGCGATATTTTTCCGGGGCTTTCCCTTGACGAAACGATTGTTTCGGGGTATGATAAGTGGAAGAAAACCAAAGGAGAAGCGCAATGCGGGAATATATCAACGAAAACACCCTGATCGGCGAGATCGTGCGGGAGTATCCCCAGGCGGCGGAAGTGCTGTTCGCCATCGGGATGCACTGCCTGGGCTGTCCCTCCGCCCAGGGGGAGACTCTGGCGCAGGCATGCGCCGTCCACGGCGTACCCGCGGGCGCGGTGGCGCTGTCCATCAATCGAAAAATCGCCGAATCCATAGAGGCTTGAAAGGATTTCTTTTTTATGCTGCAGCTGAAGAATCTAAGCTTTGAAGTTATGGTGGACGGGGAGAAAAAGACCATCATCCGCGATCTGTCCCTCACCGTGCCCGAGAATAAACTGGTGGCGGTCACCGGACCCAACGGCGGGGGCAAATCCACCCTTGCCAAGCTCATTATGGGCATCGAGACCCCCACCGCCGGACAGGTTTTCTTCCGGGGGAAAGACATTACGAAAAGATCCGTCACGGAGCGGGCGAATTTGGGAATGGGCTTTGCCTTTCAGCAGCCGGTGCGCTTCAAGGGCATCCGGGTGCTGGACCTGATCCGCATCGCCGCCGGGGAGCATCTCACCCCCGCCAGCGCCTGTGAATATCTCTCCGCCGTGGGGCTTTGCGCCCGGGACTACGTGGAGAGGGAAGTGAACGCCTCCCTTTCCGGCGGGGAACTGAAGCGCATTGAGATCGCCACCGTCCTTGCCCGCAAGCCCCTGTTGTCCGTCTTTGACGAGCCGGAAGCGGGGATCGACCTGTGGAGCTTCCAGAATCTGATCCGGGTCTTTCAGGAAATGCGGAAGAAGACGGAAAACGGCTCCATTCTCATCATTTCTCACCAGGAGCGCATCCTGAATATCGCCGACGAGATCGTGGTGTTGAAGGACGGCACCGTGGACCGTCAGGGCAGCCGGGAGGAGATCCTGCCCGGGTTGATCGGGACCCCCGCCGCCCGCGCGGATTGTCCCCGGGTGGAGAAAACGGAAGGAGGCGCGTTCTGATGAAGGAACTGACAGCGACCGAAAAGCGCATCCTCGCCGAAGTGGCGGACCTGCACAAGGTCCCCGAGGGCGCCTATAACATCCGCACCGACGGCGCTTCCGCCGGACGCCGCTCCACCGCGCATATCGAAATCGTCCCGAAGACGGACGTTTCCGGCCTGGAGATCCGCATCGCCCCCGGCACCAAAAATGAAAGTGTCCACATCCCCGTGGTGCTGACGCAGAGCGGCTTGAAAGAAGTCGTTTACAATGACTTTTACGTGGGGGAAGGTGCGGACGTGGTCATCGTCGCCGGCTGCGGCATCGACAACTGCGGCAATCAGGACTCTCAGCATGACGGCGTCCACCGCTTTTTCGTGGAGAAGGGCGCCCGGGTCAAATACGTGGAAAAGCATTACGGCTCCGGAACCGGCGCGGGCAAGCGCGTCCTGAATCCCGTGACCGAGGTGCATCAGGAAGCGGATAGCGTGGTCGAAATGGAAATGGTGCAGATCCGTGGCGTGGATGATACCGACCGCACCACCACCGCCGTTCTGAAAGAGGGCGCGAAGCTCGTGGTCCGGGAGCGGCTGATGACTCACGGCGACCAGCGCGCCGTCAGCCTGTATAAGGTGGATCTGGCGGGGAAGGGCTCGTCCGCGGACGTGGTGTCCCGCTCCGTGGCGCGGGACCATTCCTTCCAGAAGTTTGACG
>JAGDAA010000067.1 GCA_017959745.1 Clostridia bacterium | reverse complement strand
GCTCTACCAACTGAGCTACAGAAGCATTTTGGGTGGACAGCTTTGCCAGTATAGCAAAAAGAAAAACGCTTGTCAAGAGAAAAAAATTCTTTTCCCCCGGAAACTGTTGAGATGTCAATGATAGGTGAAACTTTTGAAGGAAGAAAAAAAGGGGATGGCACTTGTCAATTGTACATCAACAAGCGATCCCGCCCGGATGCAAAATAATTACCGGTTATGGCAAAGATTCTCTCTCCGCTTTTGACCCGGGCGTCCGGACCGGCTATGTTTTTTCGCGGATAAAAAAATCGGGCAACGCCCGAAGAAAGCGGCGCACTCACGACTTGCACCGCGGTGAACTTTTCGGGTTTTGCCCTCAAGTGAAATCGAACACAAACGTGTTCGGTGAAATGAGATCCCTTAAATATACCGATCTTTCCGGGATGTTTTTCCCACCAGTAGATAAGAAGCCAGAAACAGAACGGCGATAAAGCCCGCGAAGTACCAGTCCCCGCCCCGGGTACTGGCAATATAGTCGTAGGCGCCGTGAAGCAGGGCGGAAAGGACGATCGCCAGGACGCGAAACGTCGTGGAAGCCGCTCTGTTGCCCCAAGTATCGTACTTTTTGGCAATGCCGTAAAAGACGCCCATAAATACACCGAAGCAAGCGTGACCGGGGATCGCCGTTACCGCGCGGACAAGCGCCGTGGTGAAGCCGTAGTGTATCACGTAGCTGATATTTTCCCAAAGCGCAAACCCCAGGGAAACAAATACGGCGTAAACCACCCCGTCGTACTGACAGTTAAATTCCGGCGAACGCCAGGTATTTCGTTTCAGCATAAAGTATTTCGCGCCCTCTTCCGAACAAGCGACAATGCCGAAATACAGTATTACGTTATACCAGCCGTTCTCTTTGGCGACAAATAGATCCAGCAACGCGCACAATGCCCGCTCCGAAATCAACGCGATAAGGGCGGAAAAGACCCCAGCCTTGACCAGCGTCCACAACAAAGCCGGCGATTCTTTTTCCATTCTGTCCGAACGGTATGCCTTGATCATCAGAAAGACTGCCGGGATCACGGCGGCAAGCATCAGAATGAAGTTGTACGTCATCAAAGTTGACAAAACAAAGTAGAACATAACAAACCTCCGGTTTGTTTTTTCACATGGTACCGTACCACGGGAAAAACGTATCTATAAATGCTTTACGCTCATTCATCCGAACTGTCCCGGTTGAACAGGAATCGCAGCAGCAGGGCCGCCGCGCTGACGCCCGCGACGATTGCCGCCGTGATTAAAAACTTATTCAATCCGGCAGTCAAATTGAGGGAATTGCCGTTGATACGGTAGCGCAGCAACGGCAAAAGATATTTCCGCTCCGTTTCCCGCCAATCCTTTTCCAACCCGATCTTTTCACCTAACAGCATCGTGCCGCGGTCACGGGCGGTATACGGCGTCCATACCGTTCCCTCTATGGAGGGGTCGCCGGTTCTCGCGAAATTGGTCCACATTTGCCGTACGGTTTCGGAAAGCTCCTCTCTCGGGTTTTCCCCTGTATAGATCGTTTCACGCAGATTGCCGAACACGTAGGCAAGCTCCACCGCGTGGCACGCTTTCAAGTGCGGAATGGAAGAAGGATAGGTCCAATAATACTGATAAACCCGGTTCCCGTTGGCGGCGTGCATCTCCCCCTGCGAAACGGCAGGCAACCGGAACAGAAGTTCATTAAACAGTTCCGTGACTTGATAAGGCTTTGACGTGATCCCCTTCTTCGCCTGCAGGCGAAGAAACTCGTTCACGCGGCGCCGGTCCTGTTTGTCAAACTGCTTCATGACGCCTTCATACATCAGATAACCGGTTTGCCGGAACGGAGCAAGACCGCCCAGATCCAGAATCCAGTAGCGCAGCTCGTCGGCATTGGTGCCGATCAGCATATCCACCGGATACGCCTCGCCGTTTTTATAGGCGGCGTACAGATCCATCGGCAGCACGATCCCGTCCCGTTCCGGGAAATTATTGGTCTGCCCGACTTTTTCGTTGATCTTTTTCAGTTCCGCTTCCGAAAGGGCGCACAGATCCGCCATGGTTTTCGCGCCGCTGTGTTTCAGGAGCTGGCGCGTCAACGGCTGCATCTCTTCCCTGCTGTAAGTTAAGGCGATGGAGCCGCTCTCCGCGATCACCCGGGAAAACAACCCTTTCGCCGCCGGGATCAAGGGCAGAAGCGAAACACTGCCCGCCCCGGCGGATTCGCCGAAAATAGTCACGTTATCCGGGTCGCCGCCGAAGCTCTCGATATTTTCCCGGATGTAACGGAGCGCGCAGATCTGATCCAAGAGGCCAAGGTTTCCGCTCTTGGGAAACGCCTCTCCCCCGGGGACAGAAGAAAAATCCATAAACCCGAAAATGCCCACGCGGTAAGCAATGGTCACCAGAACGATCTCCGGATGGGACGCAACGAAATTGTGTCCGTCGTAAAGCGGGTCCGCCGTGCCGCCCCAACCGTAGTTGCCGCCGTGAATAAAAACCATAACGGGACGTTTTGCTCCGACAAAATCCTTTGCCGTCCAAACGTTCAGATACAGACAGTCCTCGCTCTGGTGATAAAATGAGGCACGTTCGGAATCCAGTTCTGTCTGGATCGCGGTGGGCCCGTTGTGAAGCGCTTCAAACACACCCTCTCGCGCCGACGCCGGCATCGGTTCCTTCCAGCGCAGCGGACCGACAGGGGGCTCCGCGAAAGGGATTCCTCTGAACGCCGTCACCCCTTCGTTTACTATACCGACAAACGCTCCGTTTTTGCAGACCGCGGCGCAGTTGACGTCATAGTCGCCTGTGATCGGGTTGTTGGGCTGATAGATTTCCTTCATACCTGTCTCCTGTCAGACCGCGCCGACAACTGACGTCGCCGGCGCGGGGACTGATAAGTCTTATTTTTTCTTCGAGAAAATGCCTTTGACCAGCTGGAAGAACGCCTTTTTATCCTTGACCTTGTCTTTGATCTCGCCGATCGTTACGTCCTTCTGGGAATTGTGCGTAACCATGGACTGGGCGAGCTTCACATAGATATCCTTGAAGCGCTCGATACTGGCTTCCTCATAGCGGCTGGCGGCAAAGTCGATCATAAGCTGCAAACCGTCCTGCCCGTCGAGGATCTCCATATCCAGAATCGTTTGTGAGGCCGCCTGATTCTGGCGGACGTCCACCGTCTCGATATCAAATCCCTCAAGGCCGCCCATATCGCGGATATCCTGCTGATAGAGCAAATAGGCGCTCTCACCCTGCGCCACCTGATTGTGCAGGTCCACGTAGGGATAGCAACTATGCTCGATGCCCTTCTGCACCTGCTCATGGATATCGGCGAAGACGCTGCGAAGCGTATCGCTGTCCTTGAGGCGCACGGCAACCGGCAGATCCCGGAACAGCAAACCGACGCTGGTCATCATCTGTGAATCCTCACGTCCGTTATAAATCCAGGAAAGCTTGATGTCGGGCTTGTTGTTGTAAATGGAAATCGCCAGCGCCGCCACCGCGATAAAGAACTCATTGCGGCTGATCTTGTAGGCGCGCTCCATAGCAACCATCTGAGGCTGCTCGATGCCCAGCGAAACGAACAGCTCGCCCATTTCATTGTTCCGGGATTCGTGATCAATGGCAGGATAGCTGGACCACTCCACGTTGTCGTAGCGCTCCTCAAAGTAGCGCTTGCTCTCCTCATAAAACGCGGTGTGGGCGGCTTCCTCGCGGTTTTTCAGCATCAGATAGTAGTAGTCCGGATCAATGGGCATCCCCATATACGCCCTGCCCACGCCGCCGAGGAAGACCTTTAAGGACGTTCCGTCAAAGAGCGAATGATGCACGTCAAAGAAGATATAACCCGCCTTCTCCGTTTCAAAGATCCTGCAGCGGCAGAGGCGTCCGCCGATGATCTTGAAGGGATAGACCAGCGTATCCTTGACAAATCTGAATTCAAACTCCGACAGCTTTTCCACGTGGATATCCGGCAGCGCCTCGGGCGTATAGCGCTGTACCAGATCGCCTTCGTCGTTGTAACCGAAAGTGGTCAACAGCGCAGGATGGGCCGCGATGGCGTTCTTCATAGCGTCGGCAAGCTTCTCGAGATCAAACAGTTCCTTGCTGACCTTCATGACCGAGAAGAGGTTATACATGGTGGAATTCGGCGTATAAAGCTGATAGTCGATCATATAAAGCTGTTCGGCGGTCAGCGGGTGATCCGCGGCCAGCGCCTGGGCGTTTTTCTCGTTCGGGTCGACGCCGTCGTCATTGGCGTGCGTTTCTTCATAGAGCTTCGCGATTTTCTCGGGCGTTCTTCCGCGGAAGATCTCCCCCGCGTTCAGACCGGGCAAGTCACACTCCGTGATCAATTCAATGGAACCCAGAGAATCGCCACCCATTTCATAAAAGTCGTCATGGATGCCCACCTGAGAAAGCTTTAGCACCTTCGCCATCCCGTCGCAGAGCTTTTTCTCGATCTCATTTGTCGGCGCCGCGTAATCGCCGGCGGGATTTTTCACTTCGGGCTTGGGCAGCGCTTTCCGGTCGAGCTTACCGTTCGCCTTAAGAGGGATCTTCTCGATTTTCACGTAATAAGAAGGGATCATATAATACGGCAAGCGCTGGAGCAATTTCTGCCGCAGTTCTTCACCGTCAAAGGTGATATCCGCGACATAGTAGACGCACAGAAAGCTCTTTCCGCCTTCCTCGATGCCCTTTGCCGCCGCCCAGTCAATACCCACCACCTGCTTGAAAGCGGCCTCGATTTCGGCGGGTTCAATGCGGTTGCCGTTGATTTTGATCATATCGTTGGAACGGCCCAAAAGAACGTAATTCCCGTTTTCATCCCTGCGGGCAAGGTCGCCGGTGTGGTAAATACCGTTTACAAAAGCCTTCTCGGTCTCTTCCGGCAAATGAATATAACCGCGGACGAACGGGTTCTCAAAGCAAAGCTCACCCATCTCGCCTTCGGGCACCTCCTCGCCGTTTTCACCGATCAGCGTGATCTTGGTATCCACCGCGGGTTTACCCACCGGGCAGGTCTCATAGGGCTTATCGATGGGAAACACGCCCACGGCAAAGCCGGATTCGGAGCAGGCGTAAATGTTGATCAGCTCCACGTTCTTGTTGTAAATGTTGTTTGCCGGTTCCGAACCGACAAAGAGCATCCGCAGGAACGGGCCGGTCTGGTTGCCCAGCATACGAACGTAAGACGGGGTAAGGAAAGTAATGGTGATGCGCTTGGTCAGGAAAAATTTCGCCAGCGCCGCGGGATTTTTAATGGTCGCGTAGGAAACGATGAAATTCTTACCGCGGAAAATGTTCAGGCACGCCAGGATCACAATGACCGTCGCCACAAAGTTCATGGGCGCCAGGGTCGCCAAACGGTCCTTACCGGTAAACGGGATCACGCCGCCGACTTTGATCGATTCAATGGCGCGCTCTAAGTTTCCGTATTCGTGCAGAACGCCCTTGGGATTGCCGGTGGTCCCGGAGGTATAGATGGCGTAAGCCGCGTCGTGCGGATCAACTTCCTCATAGCCGACAAGAGGCTCGGTACGCATGATCTCATCCCAGTTTTCGGCGGACAGATCCAGCTTGCATCCGCAGTCCTCCCGAATGAAGGCGATGCGCTCCGGCGCGTAGGTATCCTCCACCAGCGCCCACGCCGCGCCCGCTTTCCAAACGCCCACCATCGCGATCACAGGAAGAATGCCCCGGGGCAGGTTGATCATCACAAAATCCTCTTTGCCGATCCCATGCGCCTTCAGATAGACGTAGACGCGGCCGGACATATCGTCGAGCTTTGCGTAGGAGATCCCGTTGGAATGCGCCTCATCGTAAAGAATGACGGCATTGGGATCTTCTTTGGTATACCGCTGTAGTTTTTGAATGATCGTTTCCATAGTTGTCCCTCTCTAAAATCGTATTTACATTATTCGATCGTCAAAATATCGGTAAAACCGGTAACATCAAAGATCTCCATGATCGTATCGTTCACGTGGGTGACCTTCATTTCACCACGGGTATTCATTTGCTTTTGCGAGGCAAGCAGCACGCGAAGACCGGCGGATGAAATATAATCCAACTCTGAAAAGTCAAAAATGAGCGAAGTCACGTCTGAAATGGCGGACTTGAGCGCCTCCTCCAACTGTGGCGCCGTGGTGGTGTCGAGCCGACCCTTCAGAGCAACGTTCATTGTGTTTCCGTTTTTGTTTTGCAGGATTTCCATAATCTATCTCTCCTTTTCCGCATAACAAATCATTGTATAGTTATGCCTGTCTTACTATTTTATCATAGGAGATGGGATTTTTCAAGTCAAGTGAAAAAAGTCAATGATATACGGCTGCGCCGTATGATATACCGCGCCGGCACGCGGCATGATATACTCGCCGCTTTGCGCCGAGTATGATATAAGGACCTGCCCTGCGGGCAGAACCTTGTTACTCGCTCCGCTCGTAATAATATCCGTCCCGTCATACGCCGCAGGCGTATATCATCCGCGTAAGCGGATATCATACCGAAGGTATATCACCCGTTCCGATGAGGAACGGATATCATTGAAAGAGACCTGATTTGTTTACCAAATCAGGTCTCTTTCTTGGTGACTCGTAGGGGAGTAGAACCCCTGTTACAGCCGTGAAAGGGCCGTGTCTTAACCACTTGACCAACGAGCCGG
>JAGDAA010000066.1 GCA_017959745.1 Clostridia bacterium | reverse complement strand
GCTACGCTCTCTCCCAGCGCCCACACGCGATCCAGGAAGCGCTTACAGCCCTTGATGGAGGAGGAACTCCAGGGCACCGCCTTCTCAAAATCGCCGATGAACATTTCATACAGACGCATGGTATCCGCGCCGTATTCGTTGACGATGTCGTCCGGGTTCACTACGTTCCCCTGGGATTTGCTCATCTTTTCCCCGTTTTCGCCTAAGATCATCCCATGACTGGTGCGCTTGGCGTAGGGCTCGGGACAGGGCACGGCGCCCACGTCGTAGAGGAACTGATGCCAAAAGCGGGAATAGAGCAGATGCAGGGTGGTATGTTCCATACCTCCGTTGTACCAGTCCACGGGGAGCCAGTATTTCATAGCTTCCCGGGAGGCGATGGCGTTTTTGTTGTGGGGATCCACGTAGCGGATGAAGTACCAGGAGGAGCCCGCCCACTGGGGCATGGTGTCCGTCTCCCGCTTGGCGGGGGCGCCGCACTTGGGACAGGGCACGTTCACCCAGTCGGTCATCTTCGCCAGGGGGCTCTCGCCGGTCTCGGTGGGCTCATAGGAATCCACGTCCGGCAAAACCAGGGGCAGGTCCTTTTCCTCCAGCGGCACCGCGCCGCAGTGGGGACAGTGGACGATGGGGATGGGCTCGCCCCAGTAACGCTGACGGGAGAAGACCCAGTCTCGGAGCTTGAAGTTGACCTTTTCATAGCCCACGCCCTTTTCCGTGGGGAAGGCGACAATCTTCTTTTTGGCTTCGGCGACAGAAAGCCCGTTGAGGAAGTCGGAGTTGACCATTTCGCCCTCGGAGCAGTCCACGTAGGCTTCCTTGGTGATATCCCCGCCCTTCACCACCTCGATGATGGGCAGATCGAAGACCTTGGCGAATTCATAGTCCCTTTCGTCGTGGGCGGGCACCGCCATGATGGCGCCGGTGCCGTAGGACGCCAGAACGTAGTCGGAAATGAAAATGGGGATCTCCCTGCCGTTCACGGGATTGGTGGCAGTGACGCCCAGGAGCTTGACGCCGGTCTTGGTCTTGGCGACCTCGGTTCGTTCAAAATCGCTCTTCCGGGCGGCTTCCGCCTGGTAGGCGCGGACCTCGTCCAGATTGGTGAGCTGATTTGCCCATTTTTCGATGAGGGCGTGCTCCGGCGCCATAACCATATAGGTGGCGCCGAAGAGGGTGTCGGGGCGGGTGGTATAGATCTCCAGATCGTCCCCCGCGCTGGTTTTGAAGGTGACCTGAGCGCCGGTGGAACGGCCGATCCAGTTCCGCTGCTGGGTCTTGACCCGCTCGATGAAGTTCACGCCGTCCAGTCCCTCAAGGAGCTTCTCGGCGTATTCGGTGATCTTCAGCATCCACTGGCTCTTCACCCGACGGACCACCTCACTGCCGCAGCGCTCGCATACGCCGCCGGCGGCTTCCTCGTTGGCAAGCACGCACTTGCAGGAAGGACACCAGTTCACAGCCATTTCCTTCTTATAGGCGAGGCCCTTCTTATAGAGCTGCAGGAAGATCCACTGGGTCCACTTGTAGTAGTCGGGATCGGTGGTATTCACCTCCCTCGTCCAGTCGAAGGAAAAGCCCAGGGATTTCAGCTGCTCCTTGAAATGCGCCACATTCTTCTCCGTGACAATCCGGGGATGAATGTGATTCTTGATGGCGTAATTCTCCGTGGGCAGACCGAAGGCGTCCCAGCCCATGGGGTAGAGGACGTTGATCCCTTCCAGGCGTTTCTTCCGCGCCACGATGTCCAGGGCGGTATAGGAGCGGGGATGCCCCACGTGCAGACCCTGTCCGGAGGGATAGGGAAATTCCACCAGAGCGTAGAACTTGGGCAGGGTATAGTCGTTTTTGGCGACGAAGGTGCCTTCTGCGTCCCACTTATCCTGCCACTTTTTTTCGATCTCTTTGAACTTGTACTCCATTTTTCTACCTTCTTTGCGTTAGTCTTCCTTGGGGGTGAAGGGGATCTCCTCCGCTTGCGCCCAAAGCTTTTCCAGTTTATAAAACTCCCGGCTGGCGGGGTCGAACACGTGGACGATCACGTCGCTGTAATCAATGAGGATCCAGGCGCCGCCGTCATATCCCTCCACCCGGGCGGGGGTGATGCCGTCCTCTTCCTTGAGCTTATATTCCACCTCATCGCTGAGGGCTTTCACCTGGGTGTTGCTTCCGCCGCCGCAGATGACGAAATAGTCGGTAATGACGGTTTGATCCGTCACGTGGAGGATCTTGATATCCTTTCCTTTCTTTTCGTCCAGGATGCGGGCGATCCGTTCCGCTTTTTCAAGTGATGTCATGTTGTTTCCTTTCTATCGTTTATTGCGGGGCTCGGGACAGGTCGTCCCGGGCGCCGATGGTCAGTGAGTGAACGGGTTTTCCCTCTGTTTGTAAATGCGAGACCGTGCCGTCCAGCGCCAGGCGTACGCACTTGTCCAGCCAGGCGAGCCGCGCCGCCGGATCACCGGGCAGTCCCCCGTAAAAATGAGAGCGCGCCTTTTGGCACACCTCGTGGCGCCGTGTTTCCTCGATCAAGTCCGCGAAGAACAGGATCTTGTCAGGCAGGGTCATCCCGCGTCGCCCGGTGGTGTGGAACCGGATGGCGTCGCATACAACCGTGTCCAGTCCGAAATCCCGGGCGGCGATGAGGGCGGCGCTCCGTCCGTGCAGAACAGCGGGTGACGCCATATCCTCGCCCGTTACCGTTTCCCCGGCTTCCCGGAGAAAGTCGATTTGCTTTTCGTCCCGCCACCGGCGGGTCAGGTCGTGGAGCAGCGCCGCCAGGCGCAAGTCATCCGGGGATTCGTCCAGCAGTTCGCACAGGCGGACGGTCTCCCGCTCCACGCCCAGGGTGTGGGACAGGCGCTCCTCATCCAGTTCGGACAAAATACGGTCCAGAACGGCGCCCCGCCTTTCGTTCAAACGGCTCCCGTAAAAGCCCCGGCGGGCGATGATCTCATTGACTCCGGGGGAGAGAGAGTCGGAAAAACCGCGCTTTTCGATCTCCTCCCGGATCTCCGTGGAGGAAGCCATAACGGGCTTTTCATCCAGAAGCAGGACCCGGGCGTGATACGCCTTTTCCAGCCGGGCTTTTTTCTCCGCGAGGACTTCTTCGTCCCCGTCCCGGGACATGACCGCCAGGGTCGCGATCTTAAGAATTTCCTCAAAACGAAACCAGGTCTCAAAGGAAAGAAACTCGTCCGTGCCGCAGTACAGGAGGATCTCCCCGTCTGGATCTTCCTTCTGAAAATGCGTCAGGGTGTGGTAAGTGTAGCACTTCCCTTCCTGCTTCAAGTCGAAGTCAGAAAAGACAACCTTTTCCCGGGCGAAGGCGGCGCGGCACATAGCCATGCGCCCCTCACCGTCCGCGCCCCCGGACAGCGCCTTGTGAGGCGGCTTCCCGGAGGGCAGGACGATCACCCGGTCGGGCGAAAGGGCAAAAAGCGCCTCCAACGCCCGCTCGTGTCCCCGGTGGGGCGGATCAAAGCCGCCGCCGAACAGGATCGTTTTCATTCAAACAAAGCGGAAACAAAGGCTTCCGGGTCGAAGGGACGCAGATCATCCATCCCTTCCCCCACACCGATGAATTTCACTGGGACGCCCAGCTCCTTTTTCAGGGAGAAGACGATGCCCCCCTTGGCGGTACCGTCCAGTTTGGTCAGCACCAGTCCGGTGATCCCGGCTGCGCGGCTGAATTCCTTCGCCTGGGAAACGGCGTTCTGCCCGGTGGTAGCATCCAAAACCAGAAGGATCTCCCGGGATGTATCAGGCAGTTCCCGATCCAGTACCCGGCGGATCTTCGCCAGTTCATCCATCAGGTTTTTCTTGTTGTGAAGGCGTCCGGCGGTATCCACGATCAGAACGTCCGCGCCGCGCTTTTTGGCGGCGCTGGCGGCGTCAAACACCACAGCGGCGGGGTCCGCCCCGTCCGCCTGGGCGATCATATCAACGCCCACCCGTTCCGCCCAGATGCCCAGCTGTTCGATGGCGGCGGCGCGGAAGGTATCGCCCGCGGCAAGCAGGACGGTCTTGCCCTGCTCCTTCAGGAAATGGGCGATCTTGGCGATGGAGGTGGTCTTGCCCACGCCGTTGACGCCGATCATCAGAATGGCGGCGGGGGTCTTGGAAAGGTCCATCTCAAGTCCGTCGCTCTGGATCATCCCCGTCAGGATCTCCCTCAGCGCCCGGCGGGCGTCCTCTCCGTTCATAATGCGTTCGTCCCGCACCTTGTCCCGCAAGGCGTCCAGGATCTCTTCCGCGGTCTCCGCGCCGAAATCCGCCAGGATCAAGATCTCTTCCAATTCGTCGTAGAAATCGTCTCCGATCTCCCCGGAGAGCGCCCGGAACAGGGCGTCCGCCCGATGGAGGACGGCGTTTTTGGTCTTCGCGAGTCCCGCTTTCAGCTTTTCAAAAAATCCCATTTGCAATCCTTATTAACAACCTTTTGATGATTGATTCGCGCCAATTCGCGTTTTTATTCTTTATCCGTAGTATAGTTCCCGATGCTCCCGGCGTCCAGGCGAATGAAATCACTGACGCCCTTTTCCTGCATGGTGATGCCGTAGAGGGTATCCGCTTCCTCCATGGTGCCCCGCCGGTGGGTGATGACAATGAACTGGGTCTTGTCGTTGTGGGCGTGGAGGTAGGTGGCGAAGCGGCGCACGTTGGATTCGTCCAGGGCGGATTCGATCTCGTCAAAAATGCAGAAGGGGCTGGGATTGATCCGCAAAAGGGACATATACAGGGCGATGGCGACAAACGCCTGCTCGCCGCCGGACAGGAGCGACAGGTTCTTAATGAGCTTTCCCGGGGGCTGGACCCGGATCTCCACGCCGCAGTTCAAAATATCTTCCTTATTGGTCAGTTCGATATCGGCGCTGCCGCCGCCGAACAGCTCCGTGAAGATCTGCCGGAAGGCGAGGCGCACCTCCTCAAAGGTGGCGGCGAACATATCCCGCATGGTGCCTTCCAGATCGGCGATGAGATGCTCCAGTTCCTCTTTGGACTGAATGATATCGGCATACTGGGTGTTGAGGAATTCAAACCGCGCTTTCGTTTCCGCCAACTCCTGAACGGAATCCAGGTTCACAGGACCGATGCGCCGGATCTGCCCCCGCAGTTCCGACAGACGCTTTTCTCCGCCCATGGCGGCAACGTCCGTGGCGGCGGCGGACACAAACTCCTCGCTGGTCTCCTCCAGTTCGTATTCCTCAAAGAGCTGACGCCGGATGTTATCCGTCTCCCGCTCCGCGCCGTTGAGCTTGCCCGCCAAGCGGGAAAAGGCCTCCATGCGTTTCTCTTTTTCGGCGATGAGGGCGCGCTGTTCCTGACGGATCCGACCGGATTCCTCCCCCGCTTCCCGCACCCGCTCCTGCAGGGCGGCGATAGCGGCGTTTTCCTCTTCGATGAGCCGGGAAAGCTCCGCCCGGCGGATCTTGGAAGCTTCGATCTCCGCCAGCGCTTCTTCCCGCTGGCGCGAAAGCGCCTCTTCCGCCGCCGCCTTTTTCGCTTCCCCTTCATCGATCTGATCCAGGACGCGCTGGACCTGGTTCAGCTTGTCCGCGGCGGACTCCAGCCGCAGCTGAGCCTGGGCGCGCAGAGTATTGATCTCACCCTGGCGGATGATCTCTTTTTCCCGCTTTTCCTCCAGTTCCGCCTCTTCCGAGGCGATCTTATCCAGTTCTTCGTCCAGGGCGCGGCACTTCTCCTGAAGCGCTTCCATGGCGCGCTGACGCGCCTCGCTTTCCTCCTCCCGACGGGAGAGCGCCTCGGTCAGCCCCGCCAGTTCCGCTTCCATTTCCTTAAAGGACTCATCTCCCCGGGACAGGCGTTCTCCTTCCAACTGAACCTCGTTCCGGCGGGACGCCGCGGCGGCGTTCAGGATCTCCAGCTTTTGTTCGATCTCCTTCAGCTGATCCCGCAATTCCCGGCGGCGGGCTTCCGCCTCGTCCAGCTTTTCCTGCAGAGAGGCGATCTTTTTTTCACCGGCGGCGATCTCGTCCCCCAAACGGGCGATGTCCCCCGCCCGGGAGAGCGTGCCGGATTTGTGCTGCGCCTGACCGCCGGAGAAAGCGCCGCCGGCGTGGATGACCTGCCCGTCCAGGGTCACGATCTTCACGCCGAATTTTTCGGAACGCGCCAGGTCGATGGCGTCCTGCAGGTTCTCGCACACCAGGGTCTTTCCCAGCAGGTATTCCACCACGCTTTGATATGTTTCCTCGCTGCGGCACAGGTCGGACGCCACGCCCAGATACCCCCGGGCGCGGATGTGGTCGTCCCGGTATCGAGCGGGGCGGATGGTGGTCAAAGGCAGGAATGTCGCCCTGCCCAGCTTATTCTCCTTCAAGAAACGAATGGCATCCCGGGCGCTGTCCTCGTCCTCGGTCACCACGTGCTGAATGGCGCCCGCCAGCGCCGTTTCAATGGCGAGAACGTACTTCTCATCGGTGGAGATCACCCGGGAAACGGGACCACAGATCCCTTTCAGTTCGCCGTCGCCGGCCGCTGCCATGATCTCCCGCACGGAGTCGGAAAATCCCTCCAACAGCCGCTCCATCCGCGTCAGAGTCTCCCTGCGTTGTTCCGACTCCAGCTTTTTGAGCTTTTCCCGCTGGAGCACGTCGCTCTGGTTCTCGATGGACTCACCCAGATGATACAATTCCAGGTTGATCCTGCCGTTTTCCTCGTCAGCGGCTTTCTTTGCCTCTTCCGCCTTTTGCAGTTCCGCCTCCAGGGCGGCAAAACGCTCTTTGGCGCTCTTACGGTCCGCTTCGGCGCCGGCGAGAGAAGCGCGAATGGTCTCCGCCCGCTCTTCCCGGGCTTTTCCGAAGCCCTCTTCCTCTTTCAGGCGCATCTGCGCCTCGCGAATCTCTTCTTCCAGGGCGTCCTTTTGGGTGAGGATCGCCTCCTCCCGCTCTCCGGCGGCGATATAGCGGTCCGCCAGTTCCTTCTGGGCGGCAAGATTCTCTTCCAGGGTCTTCTCCACCTCGTCCATTTCCGCCTGGATGGCGGCGAGAAAGGTCTCCGCTTCGGCGCGGCTCTCCTCGGCGGCGGCGCGGCGGTCCGCGTTGCGCCCGGATTCCTCTTCCGTTTCCGCATGTCGAACGTCGATGTGGTGGATCTCATTTTCCAAAACGGAAAGGCGTGCCGCCAGGTCGCTGTCCTCCCCGGCAAGACGGGAGACCTCCGCCCGCTTCTTCTCGCTCTCCACGTTCTTTTCCTGGGTCTCCACGTACAGCGCGTCGATGGCGTGATCCTGCCCCTCGATGGTATCGGTCAGCTCAATGAGCGCCTTGTCCTCCGCGGCGTATTCCACTCTGCCGGCGGCGATCTGATCCGCCAGGGTCTTCATACGGCCCGCCCAGACGCCCAGCTCCAGCTTTCTCTTCTCGCTGGCAATGGCAAGG
>JAGDAA010000007.1 GCA_017959745.1 Clostridia bacterium | reverse complement strand
TCTCCAGGGAGGTATTGACGTTTCCGATCAGGTCGGAGAGCTGTTTGTCCTGACGGGCGTAAAGCGCCTCTTCCTGCTCCCTGAAGGAACGGAAGGACGCCTCTATGGAAGCCCGCTCCTGTTCCAGGATCTCCCGGCGGGCGTCGCCCACCGCCGTCATAAGACGCCTCTCTGTCTCCCGCAGTTCCTCGCCGCCCCCGCTCTTTTTCGCCGTGAAAAGGGCGATCACGGAAACAAGGAGCGTCAGGGCGCTCAAGGAAACAATAGCAATCAAGTACGGTTCCAAATTATAAATCCTTTCTCATCCTGTCACTGGGACGCGGCGGCTTTCTCCCGGTTGGCACGCACCTGGGCGACGTTGCGCTGATGCTCGGCGAGATCCTTGGCAAACAGGGTGGTGCCGTCTATGTCGGAAACGAAGTAGTAATAGTCGTTCGCCTCCGGGTACAGCGCCGCCTGGATGGCAGCCCAGCCGGGGTTGGCGATGGGTCCGGGCGGCAACCCCTGGGTCACGTACGTATTGTAGGGACTCGCCACGGAAAGATCTTCCGCGGTCAGATCCTCTTTATGGTCCTGTATGGCGTACTGCACCGTGGCGTCCGACTGGAGATACCGAAGGGTCGCGCTCTTCAGACGGTTGTTGAAAACACCCGCGATGGCGTAGAAATCATTTTCAGTCCGTCCCTCCATCTGCGCCATGGACGCGATAGTGACCACCTGATCCAGATTCATTCCGATCTCGTCCAGCCGATCGTAGTACGCCTTCTCAAAGTGCGCCTCGAACGCCGAGAGCATCTTATCCACGATGGCGACTTCGGAGGAATCGGTATAGAATTCGTAGGTATCCGGGAAGAGATATCCCTCCAGGCGGTAACTGCGCCCCTCGGCGAACTGAA
The DNA here is from genome assembly GCA_017959745.1 of Clostridia bacterium. GTDB lineage: Bacteria > Bacillota > Clostridia > Oscillospirales > SIG627 > RGIG5579. The sequence continues at coordinate 3,771 of JAGDAA010000007.1, read as the reverse complement.
TCTGATTCAGCCGTTCCATAAAGGCATATTCATAGGGGTACTCGTTGATGGCCTGAACAAAGCCCTCCCGGGTGCCGATCCCATTATCCAGGAACAGCTGAATGGTCTCGTTCACGTTGAGACCCTCGGGGATGGTCAGCTTGATGATCTGACGGGTGGACTTGAACTTGATCAAATTGGTGATCTGGTCGTAGTTCAAAGTGCTTTTTAATTCATATTCCCCCGCCTTGAAGCTCAGGGGCGGATCATCGTTCCGGTGCCGATAGCCGACGTACATCCGGAAGACGAAGGGATACTGGATGATGCCGCTGTCCTTCAATATGCCCGCCACCTCGGAAATCGTGGCGTCTTCCGGCAGGGAGATCGTCGTAGTGACTTCGTCCTTCACCAGGGCAAAAACGTCATTTGCCCAGCGAATCGCGATGGTGGACAGAATGGCGGAGATCACCACCACAAAGGCAATATACAGAAGGGTGCGGGTGAGGGTGGAACGGATCCTTCCCTGTTCCAACAGAATCCCGCCTTTTTCCCGCGGGCTTTTCTTAGGCTTTTCGGGGACGGCCGCCGGTGTGGCAATCGGCACCGCCATGGCAGGCGCCACCGGCTCGGAGGAAGGAGAAACCGCGCTGACCTTCCGGGTCGCTGCCGCCGGGGTCTCGGGACCGATCCGCGGTGAGGCCTGCGCCGAATGCTGTGCGGCAGGCGCGGGATGCCGCGCGGCAGACGCGGGACGCTGTACGGAGGGCGCGTCGCCTTGGGGATCGGGCGCGGACCGGTGTACAGGCGAAGCGGTTCCGGATTGAGGCGCTCTCTTCTGCGCGGGGGGAGTATTCTGCGGAGCGGGCGCGTTGTGCCGTGGATCCACCAATATATCGATGGTCTCGTGCTTCCGGTCGTTTTGTTGATTTTCGTTCATTGGATTCCTCCGGCGTGATTACATAATATGCGACGCGAACAGGACGTAAACAGCGACGGCGCCCAGAAAAGTAGGCGACAGCCACACATCCCGGAAATTCAGGAAAAACACCTTTTCCGGCTGATCAGAAACGGGCTTGTTCTTCTCCATCTCCCGGTACAGTAATTCCTTGCGGCTCTGTGCCGCTTCATCAAAGGAATCGTCCCGGTGCAGATCCTCCATCCTGGAAAACGCCAGGAACAAAAGAAAGAGAATCGCGGCAAAAAGCAGATACGGGAGCAGGGGGCTCTTTCCCGCCTGCCGCACGTATTCCAATCCCCCCGCCCGCAGGAAGAAATAAGACAGGTTGGTAAGGACGTGCATCACGATCGCGGAGATCAGAGAGTTGGAAACCAGCGTGGAAACACCGAAAATAAGCCCCAGGCACAGGTAGAAAAACAGGTTTTCGGGGGCAACGTGAAGCATGGCGAACATCACGGCGCTCATACATATCGCATAGCCATCCCCGTACACCCGGTATTCATTCAGCAGGATGCCCCGGCAGAGCACCTCCTCCAGAACGGCGGGCAGAAGAACGTCGCACAGGATCCTCAGGACCAGGCTATCTGTGGAAACGCCCAAATACACGGCGCTGGGCGTATTTGTCATAGCGCCTTTGAACCAGAACAACCCCATATAGCGGCAGAACAGGATCACGGTGAAGGTCAGGGCGAGCATCACGGTCAGAAACGGCAATTTCCGGACGGAAAAACCATTGAATTTCAAAATAGAGGAAAGGCTCGCCCCCCGCACGATGGCATAAAAAGCCAGGGGCAGGAGAAATACCAGGAACTGAATGATCGCCGCCGACAGATAGGGATCGGCGCTGACGCCCCCCATCCACCGAACGAACCGGGCGGAAAAACCGACCAGGATCAAAACGACACCGAAGAGCAACGGCGCGTAGAGGGCGGAACGAGCTTTCACGAACGCACCTCAGACGGATAGCACATAGAACGCCGCACCCGGTCCGCCGCATCCGCGCCTTGCAGGGCGGCGAGGACGGTGAGACCGAATTCAGCGGCGGCGCCGGGTCCGCAGCCGGTGATTACCCGGCCGGAAACGACCACTCTTTCCGGGGTGTAGGCGGCGCAATCCAATTCCCCTTCCATACCGGGGTAGCAGGTCGCCCGCTCCCCTTGCAGAACGCCGCAGGCGGAAAGGACGGTGGGAGCTGCGCAAATCGCCGTAAGCCATATACCCCGCTCTCTCCCCGCCAGGATCCGCCGACGGACCAAGTCCGATTCCCGCAAATGAAGCGTTCCGGGCATACCGCCGGGCAAAAGGATGCAGTCCTCCGTTTCCGGCAATTCGCCGGGGAGAAGATCCGCCGTCAGCTTTAAGCCGTGCGCCCCCGTCACTTCCCGGCTGTCGGGCGTCAGGGAGCAGGTCTTCACTTCCGCGCCGCCGCGGCGCAGAATATCGATGGGGGTAACGGCTTCCGTTTCTTCAAAGCCTTCCGCTAAAAAAACAAGTACCACTTTGCTGTTCCTTTCCTGCAAACGCAATCAAACAAGGTCGGAAACGGCGTTCCAAATCATATCGGAAATGGCTTCCACGGGGAGAAGCTCCCCCGAGCCGTCCAGACAGGAAATGCGCGTCCAGTTCCAGGCGTCTGCCGCCTGGAGCGCCGCTTCCCGCGCCTTCTCCAGATGGGCGCGGTTCTCGTGAATATCCTTCTTTTCCCCCCGGTGATCGATAAGCTGCAGACTCTTCTCCACGGGCAGTTCCAGGAGGATGGACCGGTCCGGGACCGGCAAGGCGAGTTTTACGAATTCATAGTCCCACAGCCATTCCAAAAAGGCGGCGCGCTCCGCCAAGGGCAATTTCGCCAGCTGATGGATGGCGTTGGCGGTGGTGTAGCGATTCGCCAGAATGATTCTCCCCGCGTCGTAGTCCGCCTTCCAGTTCAGCCGGAAGGAGGCGTAACGGTCCACCGCGTAAAAGGAGGAGGCGGCGTAGCAGTTCACGCTTTCCGGGTCAGTGCCGAAAGCGCCCCCCAGATACATTTTGACCAGGGCGCTGGAATCGCTCTCATAGTCGGGGAAAGATACCATACAGGCGGGAACGCCGGCACGGGTGAGCCTTTCATAAAGCTTTTTGGTCTGGGTGTTCTTTCCGCTGCCGTCCAGTCCGTCAATCACGATCAGTTTGCCCAAGGCGCTTTTCCTCCCTCGCATAAACACTTATCCCTATACAGTTTGCAGTATAACATATAATAATAGTTTTAACAAGTGTTTCCGGGAAAAATCTTCCGGTACGGCATACAAAAAGCGGGTGCCCGGGATAAAAGCGACGTGCCGGGGACACAGTAAGAATACCGAAGAATGAACGGAGGGCGAAAAAGGTGGAAAATAAAACGCGCCGCATATTCATAGACGTCCTGCTGACGGCGGGCGTGACGCTGGTCGGACTGTTTCTGCTGAAAAAGCTCTTCTTTCTGATCCTGCCGGTGGGGGCGGGCTACCTGTTTTCCGAGGCGGTGCGGAGCAGTTTCCGGAAATTGAAGCCGGTCTCCCTGCCGGTGCGCCGGGCGCTGATCGTTCTGATCCTGATGATCCTGTTCGCCCTGCTCTCCCTTTTGGCGGTCCTCGCGGCGGAAAAAGCGTTAAAGGGCGTTATGGCGCTGGGAGAAGGGCTGGAGGGCGCGGTCTCCACCGTCAGCCAGTGGCTGCAAAACGGTACGGCCCGCATGGGAAAATGGCTGTCGGAAATCCTGCGCCGGGACGAGGAAACCCAAGTGGCAAACCTTCTCCCTGCCCTTCTGACGGAGGGCGCGAAGCGGGTGGCGCGGGTCGTGCCGGAATGGGTGGGGG
>JAGDAA010000065.1 GCA_017959745.1 Clostridia bacterium | reverse complement strand
GAGTACGCGGCGACCGGCTATTACACCGGCTCCTCCGGGGATACCAACCACGCCGCGTTCAACGCCTTTACAAGCAAGTTCACCATGTTCTCCACGGAAGTTTCCGGCTATCTGGGCACCGACTTCCCGGTGTTGATCGTGGACGATACCACGAGAGCCAACACCACCAAGGAGATCAACAGCTACATCCGGCTCCTGACCAACACCCGGGAGGACTACGGCACGGACGTGGCGGGGAAGTACGAAGTCAAGATCTACAACATGGTCTATGAGAACGGCGTGTTCACGCCCTCCGCCGTGGGCGCCAGCCTCAAGCGGGAGTACGGGCAGTTCTACATGCTCAACTCCACCTTCGACAGCGGCAAATCCCAGTTCTCCCTGGTCGACGTGCGCTTCTTTGACCCGGTGAAGACCACGGATACGGCGTATCACCTGTATATCCCCGTCTTTGTGAAGAAGGTTTTGTCCTATCAGTTCGATATCGCCCAGCTGTCCGGTACCACCTATCTGGACAGCATCTACACGCCCCGTATCGGGCAGGCGTTGATCGAGAACATCGGGATGCCCGTCACCCTGAACTTCCGGTACACCTATTCCCGGACTCCCGCGGAATGGGCGGAAGCCATCAACGCCGGTGAAAACGTGGATCGGAACTACGCCAAATCCCTGCTGTTCTATAAAGCGAACACCAACGACTGCTTAAAGAACTTCCCGGCGAATACCGTTTTGGTCCTGGTGGATCCCGACAACGGCGGCAAGCCCTATTATGCCACCTTCGGGGAGGCCATGACGGGGAACACGCTGAATTTGTCGGCGTTCAAGTCCGTTATGACCCCGGACGGCGCGGGCGGATACACCTTCTCGGGTGATTCTTTCACGCCCCAGACGCTGTCCAATATGATGACGCTCTCCGCCGCTACCACCGGCACCGAGAGCGATACCATGGTGCAGTGCGCCGCGAATGAGGCGACGGTCACCGTGAACGGGCAGGGCTACCGCCTTGCCACGGATGAGGATACCGGCACCAAGTACACCATTTCCGTTTCCGATATGGAAACGGAGGAGTACTACCTTTCCATCTACACCGAATCCAACGCGGTGAACGACGAGCTCTTCCATTATTATCTGGTTACCTCGCCCACCTCCTTCAGCGAGACGGAGTATCCCTCCAAGATCACCGATACCGGCGCCCACACCTTGGTGCACACGGTCATGGGTAAGATCTTCTACCACTCCTCGCTGACCGTGAACAGCCAATCCAGTCAGGCGCCGTCTCTGATCATGACGGATTCCAACAACGCGCTGACGGTCAATCTTTCCGCTCAATTCGGGCTTTCCGACGATCTGGACGCGGATATCAAGACCAACCTGCAAAGCCTGATCGCGGCGACGGACGTTTACCAGAGTTACCTTGTCATTCTGAACCGCCGTGAGAACGGCGCCATCAGCAAGGTGATCCTGGGCGAACCCACCGTGACTGGCAGCTATGAGACGGACTACACGCTGAACGCCACGGCGGACAGTGCCTTGGGGGCGTATGCCGCGGCGAATATCCGCACCACCCAGAACTTCGCGGAGCTTGTCACCGGAGACCTGAGCGACTACTTCGCCTCGGGCAACAAGTTTGAGATCAACGCCACGGCGACCATCACCTATCCCACCGCGGCGATCCCCACCCAGTTCCCGGGTCAGGGCGACCTGCCGCCCTCCGATACCGACGGTGTGACGGTGTCCGCGGCGTCTAACATTGCTTTCCAGCAGTACGCCACCACCTACAGTAAGAACACCATCGGCATGGACGAGACCCCGGCGAAGATCTATCACTCCGAGAAGCCGCCGGAAGTGGCGGAGCTGCATCTGAACCCTGTTGGGGATAAGGTGGGCGACTTTACGCCGCTGGGCATCAACGCCCTCAACAACGGCGACAAAGACTGGGAGGACTTCGACCTTCTGGCGGTGCTGGACGTGACTCAGATCGCGGACCGCATTTCGGAATACGCGGACGCTCGCGTCACCATTCAGCTCACGCAGAAGCAACCGAACGGCGTTTACGGCTCGCCGCTGGATATTTCCGAGTACCTGACCTGTGAGTTTGAGGGACAGGCAGCCATGACGGACAACGGTCTGAGCTACACCACCACCATCACCCGCGCCAACCTGGATGACAACGGCGCCGAGATCACCTTCCCCATGCTTCACTGTGAAGCGAAGACGGGAGACGCCCTGGAGGCGGACAACTTGAAGTACGCCAACTATACCATTACCGTCACCGTGATCCTGCGGAACGGAAACGGCGTAGGGTATCTGTTCTCCCAGGCACAGAATTACGTGGTCTACACCAACGCCAAGATCATTCCGGAATACGTGAACCCGTAAAGACGAAAAAAGGGAGCGCCCTTTCGGCGCGCTCCCTTAAGGATTATTCAATCCAAAAAACAGAGCGGAAATCCATTTGGAAATCCGCTCTGTTTCGTTGTTTAAAAACTCCTGAAGGAACGCCTCGGTCGGCTACGTGTTTTTCGCTTCCGGCGTTTTATTCCGGGATGAGTTCGGAAAGGATCTCGTAGAGGCGATCCGGCTCTACGGGTTTGGACAGATGGGCATTCATACCCGCCTGAAGCGATTGCTTCACGTCCTCGTCAAAAGCGTTGGCGGTGACGGCGATGATGGGTACGGTCCCGGCGTCGGGGCGGGGAAGCGCCCGGATGGCGGCGGTTGCCTCCAAACCGTCCATAACGGGCATACGAACGTCCATCAGGATGGCGTCAAAGAAGCCTTCTTCGCTGTTTTGGAAAAGCTCCAGCGCTTTCCTGCCGTTTTCCGCGTGAGAAACGACCATCCGGCGCATAGCAAGCAGTTCCTTCATAATCTCCGCGTTTACGGGCATATCCTCCGCGAGCAGAATGTGTTTTCCTTCCAAAGCGGCTGGCTTTTTCTGTTCGTTTTCCCGCTTATTCCGGTTCTTCAGAAGGCGGCGGATGGCTTTCACGGACAGGGGCTTGGGAATGACGCCGATGACGCCGATCTCCGGATCTTCCTTTAAGGCGGAACCCTTAACGTTGGTGAGATACGCCGTGACTGTCTCGCCTATGGCGCGCTCCCGGACGGCGCGGGCAAGCGCCTCAGGAGCAAGCTCCTGTATGTCTTCATCCACCAGAATCAGATCGAAGGGCTCGGATTTGGCAAAGCTCAATTCCACTGCCCGGAGGGCATCGGAAGCGTCGACACAGGTCTCCGCGGTAACGCCCGCCTCTTCCAGGACTATGGCGATGCCGGCGAGATCGTCGCTATTCGCCGCCACGGCAAGGACCTTGTGCTGCGCGTGAATGGCTTCGGAATTGTCCACCGGATCACACTGCCGCAGGGTGACGGTGACTGTAAATTCCGTTCCGACGCCTTTTTCGGAAGAAACGGCGATGGTACCGCCCATCATATCCACCAGGTTTTTGGTGATCGCCATACCCAGACCCGTACTGCCGAAGCGGTTGCGTCGGCTGCCGTCCTCTTGGGAAAACGGCTCGAAAATCCGGGGCAGGAAATCCTTATCCATCCCCAAGCCGGTGTCCTTGACGGTAAAGAGAAGGGTGGTCTGCCGCTCAAAGGCCGGTCCCTTTTTTACGGACAGGGTGACGCTTCCGCCTTCCTCCGTGAATTTGACGGCGTTGCTGAGAAGATTGATGAGGATCTGCTTCAATTTCATATGATCCCCAAAGTACCAGGTATCGTCCTCCGGGATTTTGCAGGAGAAGTGAATGCCCTTTTCCCGGCATTGAGACTGAACCATGGTGGTGATTTGTTCCAACAGAAGACGCAGGGAAAAATCGCTCTTTCTCAGAACCATTCTGCCGGATTCGATGCGGTTCATATCCAGTATGCCGTTGATAAGGTCCAGCAGGTGCCGGGCCCCCTTTCCGATCCGCTCCAGATAGGAGCGGGTCTTCTCCGGCAGATCCGGGTCCGCCAGGGCGAGAGAATTCAACCCGATGATGGCGTTCATAGGGGTGCGGATCTCGTGGGACATATTGGATAAAAAGGAAGTTTTCGCGGCGTTTGCCTGCTCCGCTTCCTTCAGCGCCTCCGTCAGGATACGGTGACGGGTCTGTTCCTGACGCAGAACGTCGGTCACGTCGGATTTCAGGAGCAGATAGAAGTTGGCGTCCCGGTCCACGGCGTAAAAGCTGATGCGCTTGTTGAAAATCTCCCCTTCGATGAGGCAGGTCATATCCACGGTGTAGGATTCCTCCCGCGACAGCTTTTCCACAACGGTCTCAAAGGCGAGCGCTCGCGCCAGTTCCGCCCGGTCGTGAATTTCTTCGGACGCGGCGGGGAGGACCTGCTCTTCCAAATAGGCGGCGTAGTTTCCGTTCCGCTCGCGGGGAAAGATGCTGCCTTTTCCGATCCGAGCCGCATCGCCGATGACCACGCTATACATACCGTTTACGATATAGGTGACCATATCGTATTGCTGCGCCAGGATCTTCTGGTTCAGCACTTCTTCCACTTTTTCGGTATTGGATTCCGTTTCCACGCTGAAGGCGATCAAATCACCACTGACGGGATCCGGCACCAAGCTCCGGGAGAACTTTACGAAGCATTGCTTGCCGGACTGCCGCCGGCAGAAGCCTGTGAAGACGATGGCGCTTTCCCCTTGATTGAAGCGTTCGATCAGCTTTTTCGCGCTGAAAATATCCTCATACCGTTTCCGGTCCGCCTCCAGAATGAAGCTGTCCAGCCGCGCGTTGAAGCTGTCTTCCTCTCTGCCGCCCGCCACGTCCGTGTCAAAGAGATCTCTGCCGCGCGCCTGGAGAATGACGCCGGTAGTCAGGTTGGAGCGGCTCACCGACAGGCTTTCCTCCGCCATGGCGTTGAACTGATCGATCCGTCCGGCGTAGATCAGGGCATTGCGGTCTTTTTCCTCCCGCAACCGATGTTTTTCCGTAATGTCGCTGATAAAGACGTAGTAAACGTCGCCGTAGCCGGGCATCTGGGCGAAGTGGCCGTAGTCGTCCACCCATCGCACGGTCCCGTCCTTCCGGATGACGCGATATTCCACAAAGTCCCGCTTCTCATTGCCGGTCTCCGCGATCTGCCGCTCAATGGAAGAGCGGATCGTTTCGTAGTCCTCCGGATGAACCAAACCGGCAAAGCTATTGCCGGTCAATTCATTGAATTCCGCTCTGGTCTCGCATCCGAAAATGCGTAGGACCGCGTTATTGACGTAAAGCAGTTCCATTTTTTCGTCCGCCCGGTAGATAAAGAAACCGCCGGGAATCTGTTCCCCGATCCATTCGATGGCTGGGGTCAGGTAGCCGCTTTCAAACAATTCACGGTAGGGCATGGATCCGTTTCCTTTCCGTTCATAGGAATCACGCGTCAACGTATAATACTACAAATATACTATACCATAACGTTTCGGAGATTTCAAGGCGTTTGCTGAACCCGGAATAACGGAAACGGAAAGCGAAAGCCCGCTCGGTTTGTTAAGAGGTCCTATGGTGTAAAGCCGCGGGGTGGGCGCTGCCTTTTTAATTATATCACTTTGTTTTTTAGAATTATTACCGTTTTAGCGCGCGGCAACTTGTCAATAGAGAAAGAAAGGTATATAGTATTCGCGCATTACAAAACGAATAAACGAATCAGCGAAAAACGAAGGAGGGTACCGATATGATGAAACGGAGAGCGCTCGCTTTGCTCCTTGCCGCGCTGACGCTTGTTCCCGTGATCCTGGTAGCGGGCTGCGGCAAGGACGATGGCGGCAAGAAGGGCGGACCTGCCGTTGTGGCGGAATCCAGGGAGGAGGAAGATACCTCCAGGAATTACGACGCCAAGATCCACGATATGCACGGTCACCAGTTCTGGTTCATCGTCCGGGAATTGGGCAAGTATCAGCACCTGACGGTAAATGAGATCTACGCCGAGGAGCTCAACGGCGACAAGGTCAACGACGCGGTGTTCAAGCGCAACGCCGCCCTGCAGGAAAAGTTCAACTGCGAGATCCGTGAGGATCGGGTGGAGAATCCCGCCAGCGCTGTGAAGGAACAGCTTTTAGCGGGGGAATATCAATATGATTTTATCTACACCGGCGTCAGCCAACTTCGTCCTTTGTCCGCCTCCAACCTTCTGGTGGATTTCAAGGAGCTGGAAGAAGTGAACCTGGAAAAGGCGTGGTGGGATCAGAACGCCATCGAGGGGCTGGGTATCGCCGGTAAGGCGTTTTACGTCACCGGGGAAGCCGGCACCATGGACGAGCGTTCCTCCTGGATCATGTATTTCAACAAGGACGTTCTGGAGAAAGCGCATATCGAAATGCCCTACGATCTGGTCCGGGAAGGCAAGTGGACCATCGATCAGATGTACGAGATCATGATGGCGACCCACGACGATCTGGACGGCGACGGCACGTATACCATCGGTAAGGACCGATTCGGCTACATCGGTCAGGCGGATAACAACTGGTTTCACGTGGCGGCGGGCGGACTTCATCTGTCCCGCATTTCTTCCGCCGGGGAGATCGAGATCCCCGCGACCGTGAGTGAGGAGGTTTTGACCGCCTGGACGGCTCTGAAACCCCTTCTCACCTCCGAATACCGTGACGTGGCGGACTCCGGCAGCCGCTTCCGCCTGGGTCTGGGCACTTTCTACAGCTGTCTGTCCGGCTCCATTCTGAATATGAACAAGAGCGAACAGCTGAATTTCGGGGTTTTGCCTATGCCCAAGTTGAGTGAGGAACAGGAAGATTACTGGACGAGCTTCAGCTCGACCTGGTGTTACGGCTACGCCATCCCCGTCACCACGGACAACGCCACCGACTACGAGGAAAACGGCTTTTCCTCCGGCAGAGAGCAGGCGGGCTACTTCTTGGAGGCGTTCTCCTACTACTCCATGGGCACGCTTGCCGTTGCCTACTACGAGCAGGTCATCAAGGGACAGACCGTGAAGGACGCGGACTCCATCGAAATGATGGATATTGCCCTGAAGAACAAGGTTTACGACCCGGTGGTCATCTTTTCCTTCGGGAAACTGGGCTCCGCCTTGTTTATCTCCGCCGGCTCCAACGGCGGTCAGGTGGCAGGCACCGGGGAACCCGCCAAGGGAAGCGACGTGAACTACGACACTCTGGTTTCCCTTTACGAGTCCCGCGTCACCGCCGCCCGAAAAGCCCTGAAGAACTATATCAACTACGTGACCGCGGAGGACTAATCATGTCCCGAAAAAAACGCCGTGCCATGAAACGGGCACGGCGTTTTCATACATTGACAAAGAGGGGGAATCAGGGTACAATAAAGATAGTCTGGCTATCATATTGAAAGGAAACGATCTGTATGACCAAAACTGAAGCTGTAAAACTCAAGCTGAATTACAAACGCACCTTTCTCATCGGATTTGCCTTTTTCGGCATTTTGCTTCTCTGGCAGGTATACGACTCCTGGTGCCCCACCTTTTTAACGGATATCTTCGCCCGGCGGATGTACGATCTGTCCTCTGCGGGGCTGAAGGCGAGCGATCCGGACAAGATCCTCAACGTTCAGTGGATCGTGGGCATCATTATGGCGTGCGATAACCTGGCGGCGCTGATCCTGCTGCCCATCTTCGGCTCCCTGTCCGACAGGACGAAGACGCCCATCGGCAAGCGGATGCCGTATATCCTTACCGGCACGCTTGTTTCCGCCGTGGCCTTTCCCTTTATCCCGCTGTTTTTCCATCAGAACAACGTCGCCGGAATGGTCTGTGTTATGGCGATCGTGCTTATCTTTATGATGATGTACCGCAACCCCGCCGTGGCGCTGATGCCCGACATCACGCCAAAGCCCCTGCGCGCCAAGGCGAACGGCATCATCAACATCATGGGTTATCTGGGTGGCGCTTCTGCCACCGTTCTGGGGATCTTTCTGCCCCTTTCCAACTACATCAACGTGGGGGACGAGGCAAGGAAGATTTGGATCATTGAGATCCCCTTCATCGTGGCGTCCCTTCTGATGGTCATTTCCGCTTTTGTGCTGTTCTTCACCATTCGGGAGAACAAGCTCGCCGTCGCGCTGAAGGACGAAATGGAGGCGGGGGAGAAGCTCGCCGCCATTGAAACGCCCGTGACGGACGAGGGTCCTATGCCCAAGGCGAACCGCCGGATGCTCCTTGCCATTCTGGGCGCGGAATTTCTGTGGTTTATGGCGGATAACGCTATCGGCACCTACATCGGCAACTACGTGATCTACCATCTGAACGCCTCCTCCAGCGCCACTATGATCCTCACCATCATTGGGGGCTTAGCTTCCGTGGCGGGCTTTGCCACCGCCGGGATCATCGCGGACCGGATCGGGCGGAAGTGGACCATCTCCGCCGGGCTTTGCGTCACGGTGATCGCCATGGCGGTGATGTGTTTCGTTATGCCGACGGGCAACGTGGTGGGGAAGAACGGGGAATTCTCCTTCCCGGCGCTTCTGTACGCCGTGTGGGTCATCAAGGGCTTCGGTATGGCGCTGGTGCATAACTGCTCCTTCCCTATGGTGGTGGAGCTTTGTTCCAACAACAAGATCGGCAAGTTCACGGGCTACTATTACGCCGCCAGTATGTCCGCCCAGACCGTCACGCCGGTGCTTTTGGGCCTGGTGTTTATGGCGTCGGGACAGTGGGG
>JAGDAA010000064.1 GCA_017959745.1 Clostridia bacterium | reverse complement strand
GGGAGTTTAGTCCGAAAATGTATCTGGAGTGCTGGCGGAACGCCGCGGCGGGACTTTTGATGTTTGCCCTCCTTTTGCTTTTCAACCGGATCTTCCCCGCTGTCAGCTATCTGTGGATCCTGCTTCGGATCCTGGCGGGCGCCGTGCTTTATTTTCTGTTTCTGTTCCTCCTGCGGGATCCTTTCCTGCAAAGCACGGCAAGAAGCGTCCGGGCAAAGATTTCCCGGAAAAAAACGGGCTGAGATACAAAAGAGCCGTCCGGCGGTTGCCGGGCGGCTCTTTTTTTGTATGTATCCGGCGGTCACCCTAAAACGGTCCCGCTCTTTTCCCAGTACCAGAGCCCGTCCCCCAGGGGAACGGTGTAGTACCAGGCGTCCCCTTTGGGGTTGATCTCCACGTAGCGTCCCTTGTGCTTGGTGAGTTGTGCGTTTCTGCCCCACCACGCCACCGGCTCCCCGTCAAAGGCGTAGGATACGCCCCGTGTCACGCCCGCGTCCGTTTCCTTGCCGGTGGAAAAGATCACGCTTTCCCTGCCGTCGGCGGCGGTCTGGAAAAAGATCAGGGCAAAGCCGTAGTCCGCCAGGACCCCTTCCAGGACCTCGCTTTCGATCTCCTCCCGGCTATCGTTTGCTTTTACGTAGCGCACCAGGCGGGGGATCCCTTCTGTTGTCGCGGTGATTTCCGCCGTTCCGGTCTCCGTTTGGGTCTCCTTTGGGGCTTCCATGGCGACGTAGATCCGCTCCGCGTCCATGGCGCGCATCTCCCGTGCCGCCAGGATCAGCCGCTCCTTGTCCCGGGCGGCGCGGGCGGCGATCGCCCCGCCGTTCCCGGCGGAACAACCCGTTGTGAGAAGGAGCAGGGCAACAAGTCCCCAAAAGCCTTTTTTCATCCTTCCTCCTCCGTGAGAACGCCCCGTTCATACAGCACCCGGCACGCCCCGGTCTCCCCGCCGTCCCGCTCCCGCAGAACGAAGGCGGGGGATACGGCAAGTCCGGGTTTCGCTCCCTTTTTCGCGGTGACGATCACAATTTTTGCGCCGCCGCCCCGCAGAGGGACGACGGGAATCATTTCCTTCGGTTCCACTCCCGCGTCCCGCAGGGCGACCATCAGGTCCGTCAGGCGTTTGGCGGGCCAGATTACCGTAAAGCGACCGTTATGGACCAGGATCTCCCCCGCGGCGCGGCATACCTCCGAAATGGTGCAGAGAAGCTCGTGCCGCGCGGGGGACGGCTTGCCCCCCTCGTCCGCCTTTCGGTAGGGGGGATTGGCAAAGACGAAATCGCACGCTTCCGGCAGGAGCTTCCGGGCATCCTTCAGGTCCCCTTCTATGACGCGAACGCTGTCCGTCATCCCGTTGCGTCGGACGTTTTCCCGGGCGAGGGAAGCCATGTCCGGGTCGATCTCTATGGCGTAGATCCGGGCGAAGTCCCGGCGCTTTTTCAAAAGCACGGGGATCACCCCGCAGCCGGTCCCCAGTTCGCATCCCACCTCATTTTGTTCGCAGCGGACCGCCCCCGCCAGCAGCAGGGCGTCGATCCCGAAGCGAAAGCCGCTTTCCGGCTGAAAAACGGCGTATGTCTCATCCAGTTGTGTCAGGATTCTGTTCATGCGTCATCCCTTGCAAAATCGAGCGATTTGTGATAAAATACGGGAAAAAGGAGGGTCGCCCCGTGGAGAAGATCTATACCATTCCCGTTAATGAAGCCTTTGAGACAAGCGGCTCCTGCCCCTTTTGCCGTATGAAACAGCAGCTGGAGGACAGGGAAGTCGATCTGATCCTCGGCGCGTCCATGATGGAGCCGGACGTGCGGATCAAAACCAATGAAAAGGGCTTCTGCGCCCGGCACTTCAAAAAGATGTTCGCCGCCCAGAAGCGCCTGCCCCTGGGGCTGATCCTGGAAAGCCACCTGGATCAGGTAAAAAAGGAGATCGCGCCCCCCGCCCTGTCTTTGAAGGACAAGACCGCCTCCGTGGCGGAAAAAGCGGAAAAGCAGGCGTGCTCCTGCTACGTGTGCGACCGGGTGGAGTTTCACTGGGGCAAGATGTTCGAGACCGCCTGCCTCCTGTGGGAATCCGATCCCGCCTTCCGGAAGAAGACCGAGGCGCAGCGCTATTTCTGCCTGCCCTGCTACGCCCGCTTTCTGAAGACGGCGAAGCTTATGCTGAACAAGAAGACCCTGCCGGATTTTCTCAAAGCCGCGGACGGAGTGGAATCCGGATATCTCGCTTCCCTGAAGGACGATGTGTCCTTCTTCTGCCGGAAGTTTGACTACCGCTACGCCGATGAGCCCTGGGGGAACGCCCGGGACGCGGTGGAGCGCGCCCTGCGCTTTCTCACCGGGGAAGATACTGTGGAGAATAAAGAACCTAAGCGTGAAAGCTGAAACGGGAGGTGGCGTCCGCGTTCAGGTCCGGGCCCGCCGTGATCCCCGCTTTGTAATTGTAATACGCCTGGGCGCCGATCATGGCGCCGTTGTCCCCGCAGAGGGACAGGGGCAATAGCTTTAAGGCGGCGCCCTTTCTTTCGCAGAGCTTTGTCACCGTCTCGCGAATGTGGGAATTGGCGGCGACGCCGCCCCCCAGGACCAGCGTCTTTTCGG
Organism: Clostridia bacterium; assembly: GCA_017959745.1. Taxonomy (GTDB): domain Bacteria; phylum Bacillota; class Clostridia; order Oscillospirales; family SIG627; genus RGIG5579. Next base: position 17,890 of record JAGDAA010000064.1, on the reverse strand, counting down.
GGTAGTCCTCCAAGACGTTTTCCAGCCGGCTTTCGATCCCCCGGCACACCGCTTTGGTGAAGGACGCGGCAAGGTCTTCCCGGTTGAGCGCCTCCCCCGTCTGCTCACAATGGTGGGCGTAGTTAATCACCGCCGTTTTCAAGCCGGAAAAGGACAAATCATAGCGGCTCTCCCGAATGACGGCGGGGGGAAAGGGCACCGCGTCGGGATCGCCCAGGGCGGCGAGCCGGTCCATTTCTTTCCCGCCGGGGTAGGGGATCCCCAGCACCCGCGCCGCCTTGTCAAAGGCCTCTCCCGCGGCGTCGTCCCGGGTGGCGCCGATGAGCTTGAAATCCGTGTAGTCCCGCACCTCCACGATGGAACTGTGCCCCCCGCTCATCACCATGGCGAGGAAGGGCGGCTCCAGGTCCGGATGCGCCAGGTACCCGGCGGCGATGTGCCCCTCGATGTGGTTCACCGGGATCAGGGGCAGCCCCCGGGCGGCGGCGAGGGATTTGGCGAAGTTCACCCCCACCAAAAGGGCGCCGATGAGCCCCGGAAACGCGGTCACGGCGATGGCGTCAATCCCGTCCAGGGTCAGCCCGGCGTCCGCCAGCGCCCGGTCGCATACCGCGGTAATGGCTTCCGTGTGCGCCCGGGAGGCGATCTCCGGCACCACCCCGCCGAAGCGGGCGTGAGATTCGATCTGGCTTAAGATCGCGTCAGATAAAACGGTCCTGCCGTCCCGCACCACCGCGGCGCAGGTTTCGTCGCAGGAGGATTCAAAAGCGAGTATATTCATACCAGGTCCTTTCGGTACAGAAGGGCGTCCTCCGTGGGAAATTGATAAAAGTTTTTCCGTCTGCCCACGGCTTGATACCCGTTTTTTTCATAGAGAGAAATCGCCTTTTGATTGGAGGCGCGCACCTCTAAAAACAGGGCTTTGCCCCCCCTTGACACGGCTTGTTCTTCCGCCGCCGTCAGAAGCCGGGAGGCGATCCCTTTCCGCCTGGCGCCGGGGTCCGTCGCCAGGTTGGCGATCTCCCCCTCGTCCGCCGCGAATAGTAACGTGACATAGCCGGAGATCCCGCCGTTTTCTACGGCTGTCAGGATCATCCCGCCGTGGCGGGCGAAATCGGCGAAAGACAATTCCGACCAGGGGGTGGAGAAGCAAAGCCGCTCCAATTCCGCCAGCCGGGGGAAGTCCTCTTCCCGGGCGAAACGGATCTCAACCATGGAGCGCACCCCGTTCCCGCAGCGCGCCGATCCCCGCCTCGATCTGCCGGGCGCTGGCCTCGTATTCGGCGAAGCTCCCGCCCCAGGGATCTCCCACGTCTCCGGGCATGGGAACGATCTTATCGCTGTTTCCGAAGCGTTCCCGCAGGATGCGGGCGTGCCCCTCGGTCATAGGGATCACCAGATCCGACCGGTCGAACAGCTCCCGGGTCAGAGGCCGGGAGACGTGATCGAAGTCCGGGATGTGATAGACCTGTCGCAGGACCGCCCGGGCGTTTTCCGAGAGGGGCCTGCCGGGTTCGGCGTACAGCCCCGCGGACAGGACGCGCATATCCCAGCCCCGCGCGGCGGCAAGCTTTTTCAGGATCGCCTCCCCCATGGGGGAACGGCAGGTATTGCCGGTACAGACAAAGGTCACCGTCATGCATTTCACCTCGTCTCATTTTATCATAGTTTTTACGGGAATTCAACCGTTTCCGGGAAAGGCTTTGTTGTGAAAAAACGCTATCTTATCATCGCCATCGTCCTGTTTGCCTTCGTTTTGACCGGGCTGTTCGTGTTTTTCCGGGTCCGGGGGCAGTACATCCGGACGGGGCTCGCCCCCTTTGATACCCGGGAGGGTGCCTACACCTGGAACGGCAAGCTCCTGTTGTCTCAGGACGGCCAAACCGCCCTTGCCTACCGCGCCCAGGAGCGGATCAAACTGGAGGAGATCGCCCGCGTGGACGTGGATCTCACCCCCTACGGCTTTGAGGGGGAGACCTTCTCCTATTTCCCGTACAACGGCTACGCCTTTTGTGTGGAAGAGGGGTACGAGGGCTTTTGGCCCGTTTCCACCCCCGCCCGTTTTTTGTACCGCGCCGGGGACGCCGTCTGGCAGATTGATACGGAGCAGGGCCGCGCCTGGCACGTCTTCGCGGATTCCGTCCCGGAGGCGCCGGAGGACGGCAAAGGGCTCCTGGCGTTTTCCTCTAACGGCTCCTACGCCCTGTCCCTTTCAGACGGGCTCGTCTCCGTCTATCACACCGACCCGGATAACGATTCCCTTCGGATCGTGGACGTGAAGACCGTTTCCCTGAACGACCTGGGAGAAGACGCCGCCTTCGTTGCCTTTACCGGGGAACAGTACGCGGCGTTTACCTTGAAGGCGGGAAAAAATACCGTCTATGCCGCCGTCAACTGCGAGACCGGCGAAGCGGTCCTGTGCCCCGCGGATTTCACCGTCCCCCGGGAAGAGCCCCTCTCCCGCTTTTTCGCCCAGCGTCCTCTGACGGAGGAGGAAAGGCCGCGCTACTGCGCCGCCTGGACCAACCTGCTTCTGGGAACGGATACCCTCTGCCAGGGGGATGAGGCGGACCTGCGTCTCTTCTCCGTCTCCCCGGCGGCGAAGCACGCCGCCGCCCGGCGGGGGGAGCGGGTGTGGATCCTCTCCAACCAGCGCCTGTTCTGCCTCACGGATATCTTAGAGGGGGAACGGGTTTTGTCCGTGGACTTTCTGGAGGAGAATGTCATCGCCGTTTCCGTCCTGCGGGACGATAAGCCTATGACCTATTTCTACACGGTTTTGTTCTGATGGGAAAGACGATCTTCTTCGACCTGGACGGCACCCTGACGGATTCCGCCCCCGGCATCATCAACTCCGTGGCGTACGCCCTGGAGAAAATGGGGCATCTCCCTATGACCCGGGCGGAATTGGCGTATTTCGTGGGTCCCGAATTGACAAAAGCCTTCGGGGAAAAATGCGGCTATGACAAAGAGACCGCCCTTCGTGCCATCGGCTTTTTCCGGGAGTATTTCACCGATAAGGGAATGTGGGAAAATAGTCCCTATCCCGGGGTCAGGGAACTTCTGACAAAGCTGCGGGACGCGGGCTTTATCCTGCGGGTCGCCACCTCCAAGCCCACCGTCTTCGCGGAGCGGATCCTGGAACGCTTTGAGCTCCTGCCCTGTTTTTCCCGGATCGACGGCGCACCGCTGGATGAATCTCAATCCGGGGACAAGGATACGGTCCTCGCCGCCGCCCTGCGGGATCTGCCCGCCGCCCCCGGCTCCCTGATCGTGGGAGACCGGAAGTACGACGTGAACGCCGGAAAAAAGAACGGTCTTCTCACCGTGGCGGTCACCTACGGCTACGGCTCCCCGGAGGAACTGAATGCCTGCCGCCCGGATTTCACCGTCCCCACCGTCGCCGCCCTGGAACGGCTCCTGTTGTCGCTATAAACCAAACAAAAAAACACCGCGCTTCATTTTTGAAACGCGGTGTTTTTTCATGTGTGCGCCTCTATCACCTTCGCCAGGGAGGACGCGGCGGAGCGGGCGGCGTTCTCCGCCTCCTCCAGGGTATTCATGGCGCTGCCCACCTCCAGGAGCATACACCCCGGCAGATACTCCTGATTGAAGCGGGCGGTGCGGAGGTACAGCGCCCGGGAAAGGCCCGGCCTCTCCCGGTCCATCTGATCCTTGAACGCCGTCGCCACTGTCAGATTCTGCTCCCAGTTGGGGTGCCGACCCTGCTGATTGGTTCCCACCACCAGCATCACCTGGGCGCAGGGGCCGGCATCGCTCCGGGCGCTGGTTTTCACGTAGGCGTCCCCCCGGGTCACGGAGTCCCGGTGCAGGTCGATGACGTAGCGGATGGAAGGGTATTGCGCCAGGTACCGCTTCACCGTTTCCGCGCTGTTCACGTAGGCCTGGTTGAAGTCCGGCAGATCGTGCATATCCGTGCAGTGCAGGGTGGGGATCCCCGCCGCCCGCAGGGTCTCACAGAAGACCTCGCCCACCTGCACCACCGGTCGCGCCGGGTCCTGATCCCGCAGGGAAGCGTTGGTCCGGAAGTAGGTCTCCACCCCCTCCCTCGCGAAATCAGAAAGGTTGGTATCATCGAAGAGATAGCTCTCCGTGGCGTGGGTGTGAAGCACCAGGACCAGAGGCTCCTCCGACCCGGCGGCGGGCGCCACCGGCCAGGGGGCGGCGCGGGCGGCGTCTATGTCGATCTCATATTTGGTGGTGTTGATAAAGTAGCTTTTGGCGGACAGATCGCAGGCGATCACGGGCACCGCGTCCTCCGGCAGGGTATCGTAGACCACGGAAGGGCTTTTCGTTTCCTCCGCGGGGGGCGGGGTCTCCGCCTCCGGTTCCGGCTCCCCGGACGGCTCCTTCTCCGGCGCCGGGGCGGGCGCGGCTGACACTGCCCTGCGGCGCACGGGAACGCCCCCGATGGCGGCGGCGACGCTCCTTTCCCCGTACCGCTCTAAAAGCTCCCCCGCCGTTCCCCCGTAGGCGTTCAACCAGAGCAGGCCCCCCGCCATCAGCCCGCACAACAGAGGCAGAAAGCCGTACAGCAGAAAATAGGACGTGCCTTCCCTCAATCGCTTTTTCAACAGCGTTTTATTGATCTTTTTCCCGATTTTTCTCATCTTTTTCACTCCATCAGTCCCAACATGTCCTCGTAAGAGAGATCATCGTTCCACGCTAAATTCACAGCGTAGCCGATGAGCGCCCCCAGGCGCCTTATGACCTGGTCCGTCTCCTTGGGGGTCACAAAAAAGTTCAATTCCGTTTTGCCGAAGGCCGCCCGCAGATTCTCGGGCGCCGCTTCTGATCCGGCGTAGTCCCGGATCACGTCCGCCGCCAGAGTGGCGGCGTCTACCACCGTGGGCACGCCCACGCTGATCACCGGAACGCCCAGGCGCGCCTCGGTGATCTCCGGCCGTTCGTTTCCCACGCCGCTCCCCGGGCGGATCCCCGCCGTGGAGAGCTGGACCGTGGTCACGAGCCGCTTCCACTCCCGGGCGCACAGGGCGTCCACGGCGACGATGAGATCCGGCTCCACCGCCCGGGTCACCCCGGCGATCACGTCGGCGCTTTCGATCCCCGTTTGCCCTAAGACCCCCGGCGTCACCGCCGAAAGCTCCGTCAGTCCCAGATCGGAGAACATGGCGGGGGAAACCTTCCGAAGGTGCCGGGTGATGATCAGGTTTTTCACCGTTTCCGGACCCAGGTTGTCCGCGGTGATGGACCGGTTTCCCAGCCCCGCCACCAGGACGGAGCGGGGCTTTTTCCCCGCCGCCTCCCGCAAAAGATCCCGCAGGGCGAGCACCCGCTCCCGGAATCCCGCCTCGTCCGCCAGCCACACCTTTCCCACCTCCAGCGTATCGTAGACCCCCCGGGGCTTCCCGGACCTTTTTTCTCCCGTTTCATCCTTCACGAAAACCCGGTCCAGGGTCAGTCCCCGCCGCGTCTGTGTAGTCCATTCTATGCCCCCGTTCTCCGATCCATTACGCTTCAAGTCCTCCATGATCTCCAGCGCCAGATCCGTCCGTATCGCCGCCATAAGCCGCCTCCTTTGTAACGTCAGAGGAGATTATGGCCCTTTTTTTCAAAAAATTTTCGAAAATCCTTGCATTTTTCAAAAAACGGTGATATGATGAAAAACGCTACAGTTATCGGGCAAGGAGGTGAATTGTTTTGCCGAATATTAAATCTGCCAAAAAGCGCGTCGTCGTCACCGAAAAGAAAGCGGCTTTGAACAAGGCGTTCAACACCAGCATCAAGACGACTGTGAAAAAGTTTGATAAAGCGCTGGAAGAGGGGGATAAGACCGCTATCGCCGCGGCGCATCGCGAAGCCGTGCGGAAGATCGACTCCGCCGCGTCCAAGGGCTACGTTCATAAGAACACGGCTGCCAGAAGAAAGAGCCAGATGGCAAAGAAGGTCAACGAAGTCAAGTGATTTGTTCTTGAAAAAACGGTTGAGAAGGCATATGTCTTCTCAACTTTTTTTGTTGCCCCGTCAGCGCCGCGCCGGGTAGGAATAGGGCGGGGGAGGGGTTTCCCGTGCGCCGGAACAGAAGGATCCCCGCCGCCAGCGCCGCGGCGCCCACCGTCCATCCTACCGCCCCCGCGATCCGCTCCGCCGTTTCCCTGGGGAGAAACAGGGACAGCGCCGCCGTCAGCGCCCGCCCCCCGTCCAGCTGGGGGATTGGCAGGAGCTGCGCCGCTCCGTACAGGGCGTTGCAGAAAAAGAAAAACAGGCGCGACGACGTAGGGCGCGCCCGGATGAACAGAAGTGATGCGCCGCAGACCAGGGCATTCATCAAGGGCCCCGCCAGATCCACGAGGATCTGCCGCCGGTAGGAGAGCCGTTCCCGGTCCAGCGCCATTTCCCAGCCGAAAAAGCCCAGGCGTATCCCCCGGAATCCGCCGCCCGCCCGAATCGACGCCAGCAGGTGCCCCAGTTCGTGCAGACCCGCCGCCCCGAAGAGGCACACCGCCTGGGAGAGGGGCATCCACAGCAGAACGATCCCTAAAAACAGCCAGAACCCGGGGCTGATCTCCACCCGGCGGCGCGTCAAACCGGGTCAGCCGGCGCCGTTTCTTCCCCGAAGACGGTGGCGATCTCCCCCTCCTCCAGGCCGAAGACCTCTCTCACTCCCTCGTGCCGGAACAGGTGCCGGTAAAAATCCTCCGCCAGGGCGCCGGGATCCACCCGGGACGCTCGTCCCAGAAACAATACCGCCGCCAGGATCGCCGCCAGGATCGGCAGGATCTTCTTCATTGTAAAGCCCCCTTTTCCATACCCTTCGTTTACAAAATATATATTGACACTCCACCGTTTTTATTCTATAATAACCCCAAGCGGGTTTCCGCTGAAGACGATTCCAAATCTATGGAAGAGAGAGGTAATCTGAAATGAAAATCAGCAAGATTTGCGCCCTGATTCTGGCATTGGCGATGGTTTTGCCCTTCGCCGTTTCCTGCGGCAGCGCCCAGGACGGCACTCCCATTTCCTTCCCCAACGTCATCATCATCAACACCCTGGATCCCAACGCCTCCGAACCGGCGGAAGAAGCTGAGACGGCGGAAGAGGCCGCTGAAGCGGGTGAGGAAGACCTGGACTTTGATTTTGAGGAAACCGTCTACTCCGGCGAAGTGGTGGTCTACGCGGAGACCGAAACAAGCGAGATCACCGTTCTGGACGTGATTCAGGCGTATGCCGACGCCAAGAACGAGAACCTGGTCTATGACGAAGCCAGCAACCGCATCACCAAGATCGGTGAGATCTCAGCGGGCGGCGGCTACTTCTGGAACTACCTGGTAAACGAGAAGGATGCCAAACTCGGCACGCCCGTTACCCCCGAAGATGAGATCCAGATCATCTTTATGAAGTAAAGTTTATCGAAAAGAGAAACGGGATCGCTCCCGTTTTTCTTTTTTCACAGCAAAGGATCATATGGAAGAAACAAAGACCCCGTCCCGCTCCGCCGCCTGGCAGGGACCGCTTTTGCTCCTTCTGGCGGCGTTTGTATGGGGCACCACCTTCGTGGCGCAGGATCTGATCAGCGATACTGTCGGCGCCTGTACCTTCAACGGGATCCGGATGCTTTTGGGCTCCGTTTTGCTGTTGCCCGTGATCGCCGTGAAGAACAGGGGCAGGATGTTCGCTACCCTGAAGACCCGGGAGAGCCGGCGCACCCTGCTTTCGGGCGGTGCCGTCTGCGGCGTGCTGGTCATCGCCGCCGGCATCCTTCAGCAGCAGGGGATCGTTTTGGGAACCAGCGCGGGCAAGAGCGGCTTTATCACCGCCGTCTACGTGATCTTCGTTCCCCTGGTGGGGCTGTTCTTCCGCCGGCGGGTGCCGGTATTGACCTGGCCTAGCGTCGTGGTGGCTGCCATCGGTCTGTATTGCCTCTGCGTGGCGGATTTCTCCGCCGGCTGGGCGGGCGTCCTGCGGAACTTTCGCTTTTCAACGGGGGACCTGCTCACCCTGGGCTGTGCCTTCGTTTTCACCTTTCACATCCTTTCCGTGGACCGGTTCGCCCCGCAAACGGACGGCGTCTGGCTGTCCTGCGCCCAGTTCTTCGTGGGGGGCGTCATCGGCTGCGTTCTGATGCTCATTTTTGAAAGGCCCGCCTGGAGCGATATTCAGGCGGCGTCCGGCGGCATCTGGTATTCCGCGGTGATCTCCTGCGTTATGGGCTATACCCTGCAGATTCTGGGTCAGCAGAAAACGCCCCCCGCCCTGGCGGCGCTCATTATGTGTCTGGAGTCCGTGTTTGCCGTCCTCAGTGACGTTATCTATCTCCACACCGCCATGACCGCGGAGCAGATCATCGGATGCGTCCTGTTGTTCATCGCCCTGACGGTCTGCGTTTCCGCGGACCGCATATTGCCAAGCAGAAAGAAGTAACAACGTGAAGTACATCATTTTCGATATGGAGTGGAACCAGCCCATGACCCGGGAGAAACGCGGGGATCACGGGGTCCAGCTCATCGGCGAGGTCTTTCAGATCGGCGCCGTCCGCTTGCGGGAGGACGGAAGCCGGGACGGGGCGTTCTGCGAGAACGTCTCCCTGCGCTTCTATAAAAAGCTCCACTACCACGTCCGCAAGATCTGCGGAATGAAGGAAAAGGACCTGGAGGGCTGCCGCTCCTTTCCGGAGGTCGTCCGGGATTTCGCCGCCTTCTGGGGGGAGGACGGGATCCTCTTTTCCTGGGGGCCGGACGATGTGCCTATGCTCCGGGACAATATGAAGGCGTACGGCGTTACGGATGTTGAGATCCCGCCCTATTATGACCTGCAGCGGATCTTCGCCAATCAGATCACCCACGAGTCCCGCCAGGTGGCGCTGGAAGACGCCATGGCGGAAATGGGCGTCCCCCACCGTTTCAATATGCACAACGCCTTTGCCGACGCGCTGAATACCGCCTCCATCGCCCAGCTTCTGGACATTCCCGCGGGCATCCGGAAACTGGAGGAGGAACAGCGGATCTACCGGCTTCTCAATATCCACCTGGAGGATTTCCCCTCGGTCCGCGCCGCCCTGGCGCATCCGAAATTGAAAAAGATCACCTGTCCCTTCTGCGATCGGGAGTTGACCGGGCGGATCGAAAAGGCGCCCCGGGTCACCCGGGTGATCAAGGCGACCTGTCCCGAGCACGGACCCTGGTCCTACCGCATCAAGGTCTCCAAACAGCCCACCGGGCGTTTCAACGCGGATATGAAGATCGCGCCCGCCCGGGAGCAGGAGGAACCCGCCGAAGAAACAAGTCATACCGGAGAGTGAGGAAACAGCTATGTATATGACGGATACCGGAAAGATATGGCTCGCCACCGGAAGTGAAAAAGTCTGGCTCGATCCCGCTATGGCAAACCGCCACGGACCGATCGCCGGCGCTACCGGCACGGGGAAGACCGTGACCTTGAAGGTCATCGCGGAATCCTTCTCCGAAATGGGTGTTCCCACCTTTATCGCGGACGTCAAGGGGGACCTGACGGGTATGTGCGCCCCCGGGGCGGAGAACAAGCACATCCGCCGTTCCATCGACACCATGGGCATCGAGAATTTCACCTATACCGGCTATCCCGCACGGTTCTTCGATGTGTACGGGCGCCTGGGGCTTCCCGTGCGCACCACCGTCTCCGAAATGGGACCGGAGCTTTTGGCGCGGCTGCTGGGGCTTTCCGAAGTCCAGCAGGGCGTCTTGCGCATCGTGTTCCGCATCGCGGACGACGGGGGGCTTCTGTTGTTGGACCTGAAGGACCTTCGCGCCATGATCCAGCACGTGGGGGATCACGCCAATGAATACAAACTGACCTACGGCAACGTGACCGGTCCGTCCCTGGGTGCCATTCAGCGGGCGCTCCTCGCCTTGGAGGACGCCGGCGGCGGCATCTTCTTCGGGGAGCCCGCTCTGGCGCTTTCCGACTGGTTCAGCTGGGACGCCAACGGCTGGGGCGTTATGAATATTCTGGAATGCCGAGAGCTTTTCCAGCACCCGCTCCTGTATTCCACCTTCCTTCTGTGGATGCTCTCCGAGCTGTATGAAATGCTCCCGGAGACGGGGGACGCGGCAAAGCCCAAGATCGCCTTTTTCTTCGATGAAGCCCACCTGCTTTTCAAGGACGCGCCGAAAGCCCTTCTGGAAAAGATCGAACAGGTGGTGCGTCTCATCCGCTCCAAGGGCGTTTCCGTGTGGTTCATCACCCAGAATCCCGCCGACGTGCCGGAAAGCGTTCTGGGGCAGATCGGCAACCGGGTCCAGCACGCCCTGCGGGCCTATACCCCCAACGAGCAGATCGCCCTGCGCTACGCCGCCCGCTCCTTCCGGGCAAACCCCGCTTTTGATACCGAGACCGTCCTCCAGGAGCTGGCGACCGGGGAAGCCCTGGTCTCCGTCCTGGATGAAAAGGGCGTGCCCACTGTGGTGGAACGCGCCGGCATCCTGCCGCCCCGTTCGTCTATGAATATGGTGGAGGACACCGTCATCGCCTCCCTCACCGGCGCCAGCACCCTCTATGCCAAGTACGGGAACGCGGTGGATCGGGAAAGCGCCTATGAGATCATCGCCGCCCGCCTGCGGGATGAGGAAACCGCCCGCGCCGGGGCGGAAGCCCAGAGCCTGAAGGAACGGGAAGACGCGCTGAAAAAAAAGGAGAAAGCGGCAAAGCAAAAGACCGCCTCCCCCCGCAAGCAGTCCACCCCTGTCTCCAAAGCGACCAATTCCGCTATGACCGCCTTCGGCAGGGAATTGGGCAAGCAGATCTTCCGGGGCATCTTCGGCACCTGGAAATAAATTAACGCCACAAAAAAGCTCGCGCGACTTTCGTCGCGCGAGCTTTTTTCTTATGCTTCCTGTTCGCTATTTCACCCGTTGGCAATATCCACGTCCCGGGGTTCCACCGGGGTGGAAAAGACGATCTCGGTGCTGGTGCGGCCGAACTGCTGGAGGGAGCCGATAAAGGCGTCCAGATCCGCGGTGCTGCGGAACGCCACCTTGATGAGTTGAGAATACTGCCCGGTGACACAGTTGCACTCCAGAACGTTGGGGCACGCCTTCACGAAGGGATAGAATTTCACCTTTTGAGTGGGAGACATTTCCAGGCTGATATAGGCGGTCACATCATACCCCAGCTTGTGACGGTCGATGGTCATGTGATAGCCCTGGATCAAACCCTCCTGGCTCAGTCGTTCGATCCGCGCGGAAACGGCGGGGGAGGACAGAAAAACCTCTTTGGCTATCTCCTTGACGGGAATACGGGCGTTGGCTTGCAGCATCTGGATGATCTTTTCATCCACTTTATCCAGCTTCATATCGATCCTCCCTGTCCTTCCGAACTCTAATGACAAGGATATTATACCAATGATTCTTAAAAAAAGCAAGCGGAAGATCAATAAAACTTAATTCGTTTAGGTATAAGAATCGGTTATAGAATGGATAAGGAATCAATATTGCCGTTCGGCAACACCTGTATTTCGTTCCGAAACAGATCCCATCGCTCCCCCCGGGGAGAAAGGGTGAAAACGCGCTCTTCCCCCGTTTCCGGGTCCGGGAAGGAGAGGGCGCGGCAGAACAGACAAAGCATCCCTTCGCCGCCCCCGTACCGGCGGTCCCCCGCCAGAGGAGACCCCGCCGCGGCGAACTGGACCCGGATCTGGTGGGTGCGCCCGGTTTCAGGAAAGACCCGGACCAGGGTCAGCCCCTCCCGGGCAGAAACCGTTTGATAGCGCAGGCGCGCCTTTTTGACGCCCTTTCTTTCCCGGGTCACCGGGAAGACCTTGCCCCGCTTGCGGTCGTAGAAGAGCAAATGCTCAAGCGTGCCTTCCGGCGCCGCCGGCGGCTTTGTCAGGAGGGCGAGGTACTCCTTCTGAAAGCGTCCCTCCCGGATGGCGGCGGACAGCGCCGCCGCGGCTTCTTCCGTCTTGGCGAAGACCATCGCACCCCCCGTTTCCCGATCCAGGCGATGAACGGGAAAAACGGAGCTGCCCGTCCGGGACGGCAGAAGCTCCGTCAGTCCGGGTTCGCCCCGTTCATTTTTCTGCGACAGCAGCCCCGCTTCCTTCCGGATCACGAGAAACGCGCCGTCTTCAAAGAGGATTTCAAAATCTCGCATTGCGATCGATCTCCCGGACACGCCGTTCGTGGCGGCGCCGGGCGGCTCTGCCGCGGACGCAGCTTTTCCGGATGGCTTTTTCCAGTGCCGCGATTTCTCGGCTGTTCAGATATTTCCGCCCCGGCGCGGCGGTGACGCCCTCCCGGGAGGAAGCGGATCCCTTGATGGTCCTGCCCAGCTCCGACAGTCGGACCACGCCCTTCACCTGGCGGGAAAAGCTCACCCGGCGGGAGGTGAAGACCACCAGACCCATTACGTTCACCCGGGGAATGCCCCGCTTTCCGTCCAATACGCTCCGCAGGGCGTTCACGTGGCTCTTGTTCTGCCGTACGGGGGAATGGAAGCGGATCACCTTTTCGCCGTAGATCTGGGTCCATTCCCGGTCCTCCACCAGGATCCTGCCGTTGTGGCTCTTGGTCTCGATGACGTACAGCCCCCACTTGCACAAAAGGATGTGGTCGATCTGGGTGGAGCCGCGCCCTGTCTTCAAAAAGACGTTGTTCATAAGAACGCCCCCGGGAAACTCCCGGCGGATGGTTTCCGCCACCCGTTTTTCCGCGTAGTCCCCGTAATGGCGTACTTCCTCCCGCTTGGCTCGGTCCTTCAGGCGGAAAAACAGAAAGACGCCCAGCGCCGCCACGTTCACGGCGGCGAAAATGATAAGCAGGGTCAGAAGGGTGGGATCCACCGATACGGCAAACATCACAGCCCCTCCGTTAAGATCTTGTCCGTCAGATGGATGATGTCCCCCGCGCCCATGATGATGAGCATCCCGCCTTCCCGGCTGTCCAGCAGGGTTTTGGCAATGGCGTTTTCATCACCCACGTATTCTCCGCCCCGGATCTCCTTTGCCAGGCGCTCCGAGGTGATCCCCGGCAGGGGCGCCTCCCGGGCGGGGTAGATATCCATCATGATCACCCGGTCCGCCAGGGAAAGAGAGGCGGCAAAGTCGTCCCAGTGGGCTTTGGTCCGGGAGTAGGTATGGGGTTGATAGACCACGGTGACGGGATCCCGCGTCATTTTCCGCGCCGTGTTCAGGGTGGCGCGGATCTCGTCGGGATGATGGGCGTAATCGTCGTAGACCTTGTAGGCGTGGCATTTGCCCCGGTATTCAAAGCGGCGGCGCACCCCGCCGAAGGCGGCGATGCCCCGGGCGGCTTCTGCCCCGCTGATACCGCTGAGCTTCGCGGCGGCAAGGGCGGCAAGGGCGTTGCCGATATTATGCTCCCCGGGAACGTTCAGGTCGATATGGGCGTACAGTCCTTCTTTCGTATACGCGTCAAAGGACCAGAAGCCCTCCCGCTCCGTCTCGTTTTCACTCCGGATATCCGCGTTTCCCTTTCGGGAAAAGAAGAAAACCGGCGCCGCGGTGCGTTTTGCCACCTCGATACTGCCCCTGTCGTCCCGGTTCAGGATGGCGCAGCCATCCTTGGCAAGGTCCGCGAAGCGGGTGAAGGAACATATTACGTCCTCCAGGGTGGGGAAGTAGTCGTCGTGATCGTGGGCGACGTTGAGGATCACCGCCAGACGGGGGAAGAAATGCAGAAAGCTGTCCTGGTATTCACAGGCCTCAAAGATGAAATCCTCTCCGGCACCGGTGCGCCAGGTCCCGTCCAGCAGGGACAGCTCTGCTCCCACCATCACCGTGGGATCCCGCCCTTCGGCAAGGGTAAAAACAGACGCCAGCATCCCTGTGGTGGTGCTTTTTCCGTGGGTTCCCGCCACCCCGATGGGATTGTCGAAGCACCGCATCATCTCCCCGAATGCCTCCGCCCGGGTCATAGTGGGAATGCCTCTTTCCCGGGGCGTTTTCAGAACCGGGTCCGTGTCGTGGATGGCGCCGGTGTAGATCACCAGGTCCACCCCGTCCAGCAGAGAGGGATCAAAGGTTGTGGCAACGGGGATCCCCGCGGCGCGGAGTTTATCCGTCAAGGGAGACGCCACCGCGTCGTATCCGGAACAGGTCTTGCCCGCCCTCTGCTCCATGAAGGCAAGGGCGGACATACTGATCCCGCCGATGCCGGCAAAGAACAGATGACTGTCATTTTGCCGAAAAATGGATGAAGCTGATGCGTTTTTTTGGTAATTATTTGTCATTCTTTTTCACCTACTGTTCACATAGGCAGTGTAAAATATGTCAGTTTTTGTAATTAGGCTGTAAATGGGAACAAATGGAAACGGAGGACATCTCATGAAAATTACGGAAGTCGCTGTTCGCAAGCTGTTCAACGAGGGTATCATGCGTGCCGTGGTGAGCGTGACCTTTGACGACGTTTTCGTGGTTCACGATATCAAAGTGCTTTCCATCGGGGAAAGGCTCCTGATCGTTATGCCCAACCGGAAAAACGGAGACGGCACCTATCGGGATGTGGCGCATCCCATTCTGCCTTCTTTCCGGAAGGAACTGGAAGCGGCAGTGATGGAGGCTTACGAATCTGCATGCGGCGCGGCCGCCCAGAAGGAAGAAGTCTCCGGGGAAGAGCCCACTACAGTATAGCCTCTTTTTTCAAAATTTGCAACCGTTCCCGCAAAATAAGCAAGTCGTCGGCGTCCCGTCGGCTTGCTTTTCTTTTGCCTTTATGGTACAATTTACGCGTCCGGCGGGGCTTTGACCCCGCTTTGACAAAGGAGTGATCCTATGAGTCATATAACGAAGTGGCTGGATGCCCGCCCTTCTCTGGCGGCGGCGCTCGCCGGCGCGCTGCTCTTTCTCGGCGCGGCGGCAGGCTGTCCCGTTTCGGGCATGGTCGCCGTTTTCCCCGTGAGTTTTTGCCTGTTTGTTGCGGCGTTCTTTCTGAAAGGGAACCTCCTGTTTCAGGGGGTGTTGACCGCGGTCTTTTCCCTGGGCTGCGGCTTTGCCCGGGGCGTATCCGCGCCTTTCGTCTACGGCGGGGCGATGCTCCTCCTGGCGCTGGCGGCGGCGGGTCTGGTCGCCTGTCTGAAGCGGGTGAAACAGAAAAAGCTCTTTTGGATCTTCGCCCTTCTCGCGGCGCTGCCCGGCGTGATCCTTCCCCTGTTTCTCTACGGCACGCCCGGCGCGTATCTCGCCGCCGGCGCGCGGGCACGGGCGTATCTCGCCGACCGCTACCCGGATCAGGAATTCACCGCCGCGGAGAGTTACCGGGATCCCGTCCTGGGCGTCTGGCACTGCGATTGCTCCTATCTCAATGAAGACAACGTTCTGACCTCCGTGATCCTGTTCGGGGACACCGTGGAGGACGGCTTTCTGGCGGACCGTATGGCGTTTTCCCAGGAGGTGCGCCGCTCCGCCCTCATCGAAGCGCTGCGGGACGGCAAGGAGGAGATCCTGACGGAGCCGGACGGCTTTTCGGAGGAACTGGCGTCCCGGGAAGTGGTCCCCGGCGTCTACGGCAAGTATGATCAGACCCTGGAAAAGGAGATGCGCTTTTCCCTGACCTTCCGCCGGGAAAAGGCGCAAAAGCAGGCGTTCGCCCTCGCCATCCGGGACACTATGGATCTGCTCCGGGAGAAGGACCTCTCCTACGACGCGCTCCGTTTCACGGCGATCAGCGCCGGGGCGCCCGTATACGAATGCACGGTCACCGGGGAGACGGCGCCGGAAGAATTGATGGATCTGATCCGGCGGATCTGAACGCCCGAAGGCAACAAACACGCGCGGCGGCAGAAAACTGCCGCCGCGCGTGTTTGTTCAGGTGTTTTACAGGGGTATGACCTCATATTGCTGGATGCCCAGCCCCAGCTTCTCCGCGGCGTCGATGGTGTGCTCCCCGTTGCGGGAGGACACCCGCTCCAGGAAATGCGCCTTGCCCGGATCGTCGGAGGCCTTGACCAGGTCCACGCAGGCGCGGTCGATGGCGACCGGGTCCGTGCCGATGAAAATGCCCATATCCTTCAGGCAGGGATCCTCCGCCACGGCGCAGCAGTCGCAGTCCACGGACATATTCGCCATCACGTTGACGTATACCACCTGTCCGGCAAAGCGGTCCGCCACGGAGCAGGCGGCTTCCGCCATGGATTCCAGAAAATCATCGTGAGGCGGCAGATCCTTCCACACCACGGACTGCTCCTCTTTTTTTGTATACTTGCCCGCGGAGTGGATGTTCACCTTGCCCGCCGTGGAGGCGCAGCCGATGGAGAGCTGTTTCAGCGCGCCGCCGAAGCCGCCCATGGGATGCCCCTTGAAATGGGACAGGATCAGAAGGGAGTCATAGTTCAAAAGGTTCTTCCCCACCAGGTCCTCCTTCAGGTGCCTGGATCCCGCCCGGACGGGCAGGGACGCGTCCGGTCCTTCCTCATCCAGCAGATCCACGGAAAAGGTTCGGAGCCACTCGTGGCGCTCCAGCAGTTTTTTGTGCTTTTCCGATTCATTCCGCGCCCCGGAATAGGCGGTGTTGCATTCCACCACCGTGCCGCCCACCAGATCCACGATGGGTTTCCAGAACGCGGGGCGCAGGAAGTTTTGGTTGCCCTTTTCCCCGGAATGCACCTTGACGGCGACCTTCCCGTTCAGGGTAACCCCTAGCTTCCGGTACAAGGCAACCACATTCCCGGGTGTCACGTCCGGCGTAAAATACAGCTTTGCCTTCGTCATAGCGGGACCCTCGCTTTCTTACGTTCTACCCATACTTTATCATACCTTGCCCCCGGGGGCAAGTCTTTTTTTGTCACGGTTTTACTTCTCCCCGCATAGGATGGAGTAAAACCGGATATAAGGGGGACAGAGGAAATGGAGTTGGATCGTGACCTGCTGGAGAAGGTGCTGGGAATGGATGACGGGGCGCTGCGGGACGCGGCTACCCGGGTGGCTTTGGGGCTGGGCCTGGACGAATCCCTTTTGAAACCGTATCTTATGCAGGCGGATCAGATCCGCGCCGCCATCGCGAAACTGACGCCCCAGGACCTGGATCGGGTGGGCGCGGTGTTGGGGGAGGAACGGCTGAAAACCACTCTGACGCAGCTGAAACAAGAGGTTGACAACACGTGAGCGATCAAGATTTTTCTCAGAAGCTGGATCAGGTGCTGTCCGATCCCGCCCGTATGGCGCAGATCGCGGCGCTGGCAAAGAGCTTTGCCGGAGGGGGAATGGAAAAGACGCCTTCCTGTGACGGAGATGTCTCCCTCCGCGCGGACGCCTCCCCTCTGTCCTTCCTGCCCCCGGCGTTCCTGCGGGACTGGCGGGAGCACGCCGGGGAACGCATCGCCCTGCTTTCCGCGGTCCGGCCCTTTCTGGAACCGGATCGCCGGGCGAAGGTGGACCGGGTGCTGTCCCTGCTGAAAACACTGGACCTGCTGACCTTGATGCAATGAAAGGGGAAAACCATGTACAGCGCACCGCTGCGTGAAAAAGAAATCCTGCCCCATGAACGGGAGCGGGAAGAATGGGCGCGCCGCCTGCGGGAGGGGCAGGAGACCCGGACGCCCCGCCCCGATCGGAATGAGGAAAAAACGCCGCGCCCGGGCTTGTCCGGGGACGCCGCTCTGGCGGGACTGATCCTGTTCCTGTTGTCCGATCACGGTAAAAGCGACGGCATACTGCTCAGCATTCTGGTGTATTTACTTCTGAGCCAATAACGGCCGCTTGCGCGATCCGCCCCTCTGTGATACAATGGCAGAAGATGCCGGGAGAAGGGAGGAGGAGCCGTGGATCGTACGCCCCGTTTTCCCTCGCTGTTCTACCGCCAGGACATCAACGCCTTCGCCGCGGCTTTTGTGGCGGCGGTTCTGTTCTGGCAGTGCTTTCCCGCGCTCTGGCTGTTTCTTTCCGCGGCGGTTTTCGGAAGCGCCGCTTTGTGCTTTGTCC
>JAGDAA010000063.1 GCA_017959745.1 Clostridia bacterium | reverse complement strand
TCCGCACCACCGACGTCACCGGCGTGATCACCCTGCCTTCCGACGTTGAAATGTGCGCCCCCGGCGATAACGTTGATATGAACGTTGAGCTGATCGCTCCCATCGCGATCGAAAAAGGTCTTCGCTTCGCTATCCGTGAAGGCGGCAGAACCGTCGGTTCCGGCGTCGTCATCGACGTGGCTGAGTAAGACACAAAAAACCATTCTTCAGGGGTTGGTGTGATTCCACACCGGCGGTATAGTCCGCGAGCCGCATGGCTGAACAGGTGAAATTCCTGTACCGACGGTATAGTCCGGATGAGAGAAGAAAAAAACGCCTTTGCGCGCTTTGCGCCCCTGCATATTTTGCAGGGGCGCTTTTTTCTCTCCTTTCAAGCTTCATCCCCCTTTTGTGAAAGGAGAAATCTTATGGATCGCAATCGGAATACCGTAAAGATCGCCGTGGCGGCTATGTTTGCCGCCCTGGCGTTCGCCGCCACGTTGTTGGGAAAGGTCGTTCCCAACGTAGCGGGCTTTTTAAGCTATGATCCCAAGGACGCCGTCGTCGTCATCGCCGGCTTTTCCCTGGGACCGTGGTTTGCCGCCGGCATCGCCCTGGTGGTATCTTTGGTGGAGATGCTCACCGTTTCCACCACCGGGCTTTGGGGCTTGTTGATGAACGTGCTCTCCACCTGCTCCTTCGCCATCCCGGCGGCGTTCCTCTATCAGAAAAACAGATCCCGGAACAGCGCTTTGACGGGACTCGCCTCCGGCGTGCTGGCGATGGTGTTAAGTATGACCCTGTGGAACTGGCTGATCACCCCCATCTATATGGGCGTGCCTCGCGAGGTGGTGGTCGGTATGCTTCTCCCCACCTTCATCCCCTTCAACCTGGTGAAGGGCGGGATGAACGCCGCCCTGACCCTTCTGCTCTATAAGCCCCTGGTCTCCGCCCTGCGCCGTATGAAGCTGATGCCCCCCTCCGACGGTTCGCCCCGGTTCTCCCTGCGGACCATCCTCGTCCCGATCCTGCTCTTGATCGCCTTCGTCCTGGCGTTCCTTTTCCTGGCGGGCGTCCTGCGCTTTTGAAAAAAACTTGTGATTTGCCGAAAAGATTGACTTTTCCCGGAAAAGGAGTATACTTTCATTGGAAGCGATTCCAATTCATCAAAGGAGAGTGTACTATGAAAAAGCTTCTTGTTATCGTCCTTGCATTGACCATGGTCCTGTCCCTGGCGACGGCGTGCGGTAAGACCGAAACCCCCGCCGCAACCGGCAAAGCCGCCGAGACCGCGGAGCCTGCCACCGAAGCGGAAACCACCGCCGAAGCGGAAGTGACCGAGGAAACCGAAGAGACCGAAGAGACCGAAGAGGCCGACCTTCCCAAAGGCGGCGACACCGTGCAGCTCGGTTCTGTCAGCGTTACCATTCCCGAAGGTTGGTCCATCGATTCCTATAAGGAAGGCGAAAGCATTGAGATGCAGCCTCCCGGAGCGTTTATCGACACTGTTGAAGTCACTGTTTACAAGGTTCACGGCGACGAGCACGCCAAAGAGTGGGCGGACAATATCAACGGCAACTACGGCGGCGACAAAGAGATCGACAACGTGGAGATCGCCGGCAAGTCCTTCTATCGTGTGAAAGCGAAAGACGATCAGAACATCTGCTTCGCCGACCTGGACGATGAAACCTATGTGAAGGTTTCCGTGATGAATATGGCTTGGGAAGACGGCGAACCCGCCCTCTCCGCCATCGTCTTCAACTGATCCCCGGCGCGTTTACGATCACCCCGCCATCGGCGGGGTGATTTCTTTTTTCTTTCAAGAAAAAACTTGACAACGCCGCCTGTTTATGCTATCATACGCAGGTGTAAAGAAAAAACCTTGACAGCGGGGTGCGGACCGTGTTTGAAAAAGATCTGAAATTGTGGGTCCTGTACGATCGCTACGGCGCCCTTTTGTCCCCGAAAAAAAGGGAGGCCTTCGAGGCGTATTACGGGGAGGACCTGTCCCTGGCGGAGATCGCCGAGGATACCGGCACCACCCGCCAGGCGGTGCAGGATCTGCTCCGCCGCACCTGCCAGGAGCTGCGGCAGTTTGAGGAAAAGCTGAATTTGCTCCGGAGCAGGGAAGAGAATCTCGCCCTCATCGACCAAATCGGATCCTGCGCCGATCCCGCCCGGCGGGAGGAGCTTTTGGCGGCGCTGAAAGATAATTTGTGAAGGAGGAATGAAAGATGGCGATGCTGCAAGGCCTTATGGATAAAATGAACGCCGCGTTTCAGTCCTTCCGGAATAAAGGCAAATTGACCGAAGCGGATGTCAAAGCGGGTATGCGCCAGATCAAGCTGGCGCTGCTGGAAGCGGACGTCAACTTCAAAGTGGTCAAGGAATTCGTCGCCCGGGTCTCCGAGCGCGCCGTGGGACAGGAGGTCCTGGAAAGCCTGGTCCCCGCCCAGCAGGTGGTCAAGATCGTCCGGGAGGAATTGATCGCGATCATGGGCGAGGAGAATGAAAAACTCACCATCTCCCCCAAGCCCCCCACCGTCGTGATGATGTGCGGCTTGCAGGGCAGCGGTAAAACCACCCAGTCCGCGAAATTAGCGCGGTTGATGAAACAGCAGGGCAAGCGTCCCTTGCTCGTGGCGTGCGACGTGTACCGTCCCGCCGCCGTCTCCCAGCTGAAAGTCGTAGGCGAGCAGGTGGAAGTCCCCGTCTTTTCCATCGACGGTTCCACGGACGCGGTGAAGATCGCCAAAGAGGGCGTCGCGTACGCTGAGAAAAACGCCCGCGACCTGGTGATCCTGGATACCGCCGGTCGGCTCCACGTGGACGAGGAACTGATGGAGGAGCTGCGCCGGATCAAGGAGACCGTCTCCCCCACGGAGATCCTGCTGGTGGTGGACGCCATGACCGGCCAGGACGCCGTCAACGTGGCGGAGAGCTTTAACGAACTATTGGATATCACCGGCGTTCTGCTGACGAAGATGGACGGCGACACCCGGGGCGGCGCGGCGCTTTCCGTGCGCCACGTCACCGGCAAGCCCATCAAGTTCATCGGCACCGGCGAAAAGCTGGACGCCCTGGAGCCTTTCTATCCCGACCGTATGGCGAGCCGCATCATCGGTATGGGTGATATGTTGTCCCTCATCGACCGGGCGGAAGCCGCCTTCGACGAGAAGCAGGCGCGGGAAATGGAGCAGAAGCTCCGCTCCAACACCTTCACCCTGGAAGACTATATGGAGCAGTTCGACTCCCTGAAAAAGATGGGCTCGTTGGAACAGCTGATGGGTATGATCCCCGGCATGAAGCCCGGCGCCATGAAGGACGTGCAGCTGGACGAAAGAGCGGTGGACCGGATGAAAGCCATCATCCAGTCCATGACCCCCCGGGAGCGGGTGAAGCCGGATCTGATCAACGCCTCCCGGAAACGGCGCATCGCCGCCGGCTGCGGGCAGAGCGTGGAGGACGTGAATAAGCTCCTGCGCCAGTTCGAGAGCGTCAATAAAATGATGAAGCAGTTCTCCGGCAAAAAAGGCAAGCGAATGAAATTCCCGTTTTAAGTAAACAATGAGTAAATCCAATGCCCGGATCGCGCCGCTTATTTTTTCGGCAGTGTGTACAAAGTGAGCGCAGGCACTCTTCCGATTGTCAAGTGAGCTTTGTGTGCAATGCCGGGAAAAGAACAAGCGAGGCGGGTATTGAGCCGTTAGGCGTGATTGATTCAGTGTTTGCTTTAGGGTTTCAGAATAAATCTTTATGAATACAAACAACCCGAAGGAGGTGAAAGACAAATGGCAGTGAAAATCAGACTCAAGAGAATGGGCGCGAAGAAGGCGCCTTTCTACCGTGTGGTGGTGGCGGATTCCCGCTCTCCCCGGGACGGTCGCTTCATTGAAGAGATCGGCACCTACAACCCGCTGATGGATCCCCCCGCGATCAACGTGGACGCGGAGGCGGCAAAGAAGTGGATCGCCAACGGCGCTCAGCCTACGGATACCGTAAGGTCCATCCTGAAGAAGAGCGGCGTCATCGAGTAAGGAGCATAGGATGAAACAGATATTGATCGATATCGCGAAGGCGCTCGTCACCCAGCCCGATGAGGTGCAGGTCGTGGAGCGCCAGGAAGGGGACATCCTGCACCTGGAACTCAGCGTCGCGCCCGAGGACATGGGCAAAGTCATCGGCAAACAGGGACGCATCGCCAAAGCGATCCGTTCCGTGATGAAGGCCTGCGCCGCCAAGAAAAACGTCAAGGTGGTCGTGGACATCATCTGAAGCGCCCAAGCAAAAAAAGCATCTGTATCACAGATGCTTTTTTTGTTGCGAGGGAGTCCTTCCCCCTTGTAAGTCCTTCTCCTTGGGGAGAAGGTGGCGCGGGACGCGCCGGTTGAGGGGTACCCCCGAGGAAGGGCAGCTGAAAAACACAAGGCAACGATCAGGAAGTCGCGTTGTGGTTGAAACCACGCCTCAGGTTTACCGTAGGGGAGCTGCTCGCAGCTCCCGCCGGATGGGCAGAGGGCGTCGATTGTGTCTATACCCGGTGATCGAACCGGGAGCCGCCCTGCGCAAGTCCTTCCCCCTCGGGGGAAGGTGTCAACGAAGTTGACGGATGAGGGGTAAACCCCCTGGGAGCCGCTCTCGCCGAAGCGCTGCCTGACGGCAGAGCTAGCGAGACCCGGCGAAGCTTTGCGAGCCGTTGGTATCGCCCGTGCTACAGGAGCCCAAGAGGGCAAGCCAAAGGCGCAGCCCGATTGGTTAGCGACGATCGAAGGGGTAGACGCTGCCCGGGGACCCCGCAATACGAGCTTGCGAGTGTTGTGGGGATGGGCGAAAGCGACGTCACAAATTTGCGCTAACGCTCAAAACGCAGGTTGGTTACAATGGCGCCGCCAGGCGCCATTACCGGTTCACCTCTCTCTTATCGGTTCGGCAAAGGAGATAGTCGAGGCTCACGCCGTAAAAATCGGCGAGCCGCACAAGTGTTTCGGTGGGCGGGATCCGCTCACCGTTTTCATATTTACTCAAAAGGGCTTGCTCGATCCCCGTCTGCATCATCAAAGCGATCTGCGTCAGCCCCTTTTCCTTCCGCAAAAGCTTCAAATTGTTATCCATAATCGCGCCTCTGAATCGGCCCTAAATTGATCAATAAAAATGACAGTGAAGGAAAGTGTACGACCGATCCTCAATGACAGTATGTCATATTATACCTTGACAAATATGACAAATTGTCATATAATGAACGCCCGACTTGACAGACGACCTCGTTTTTGGAGTGTAGGCAGGAGACGTTATGACTTTGATCGAAGTGATCCCCCACGTCCGCTTTGCGGACCGCTTGATCCTTCGGGAAAGCCGGGCTCTCTCCCGCGCCGACGATACGCGCCTGCTTTATATCTTGAACGGATCTGCCCGGATGACGCTGAAAGGGAGAGAGTATGACCTTCAGCGCGGGGTTCTTGCCCTGCTTCCGCCGGATTCGTCTTTTTCTTTGTCCCCGGATTCCGAGATCGAATTGGCGGTCCTCGGCTTTGACCTGACCCAGCGCCGCGCCGGCGAGCCCGCGCCGCCATCGCCCTTTTCCCGGGATGACGCCGCCCCCGCCTGGATCAGCCGGGAGCCGGTCCTGTCGGACGCGCCCCTCCTGGCAAAGCCCCTGATCCGGGACAGCCTGTTTTATTTGGAGGACGCCATATCGGAGATCCTGCGGGAAGTACAGCAACGCCGCCCCTTCTTCGCCGAGAAGGTGAGCACCCTCCTGAAAGCGCTTCTGATCGAGCTTGTCCGGGGCGAACAGGAGCAGGAAAACAACCGGGATATGCTCGACCGGATCATCGCCTTTATCGACGAGCATATCGGCGAGGACGTGACCAACCAGACGGTCTCCGCCGCGCTCTTTTACAGCCCCCGCCACCTGGGCAGATTGATGAAACAACAGACCGGTATGACCCTGCACCAGTTTGTCCTGCAAAGGCGCTTTCTATGGTCCACCCGCCTGCTCCTGGATCCTCGGCTTTCTATCAGCGAGATCGCCTCTAAGCTGGGCTTCTGTTCCGACGCCCATTTCTCCGGCTTTTTCAAAAAGGAAGCGGGCATCACCCCCACCCGGTTCCGCCGTGACCACGCTCCCTCTGATAAAGAATGAAACAGGAAAACGGACTCCTCCGTTTTCCTGTTTCATTCTTAACGCGTTCCGCCTCAGCGGAACGCTCATCATTGCGCGTCAGCGCATCATCACTGCACCGCAGGTGCATCATCATTGCGCGCCAGCGCATCATCTTTGCGCCCTCGTCCCGCGTTCGCCTCCCTCCGCCCCTTCGGCGGCGCTTCAGCGCCACCCCCCCGGAATGGGGCGAACCGACACCGCATCCCTGTCATTCTGACGGAACGCTTCTATATTTACAAAAAACGGACACGACTTATAAAAAAACGGACGAGCTCCTCCCGACGCCTTGTTTCCTTCCTTACTTGCCCTGTATAATCGCTTCAGCATAAAGTGTCTTGACCTATGCGCCAAGGCAGATTGTGTGACTGCTTTGCCCGTTTTTTCAGGGCAAAACTGCCTTAGCGGCTGGCGGTTGACCGCCGAAAGCTGACTATTATTTTAGGAGGTATCCCCATGACCAAAACCCATAGTCGTATGAAGTGGCTGGTTCTGGCGCTCCTCGTCGTCATCATTGCCGGCGCGGTCGCTCTCGCCCTGTCGCTGAATGCACGCGCGGACGAACCGATCACCTTCCGCGTCATTATCTCCAAAGACGCTACGCAGGCGAATAATTACGCCCGCGCGCAGGAATGGATCGGCACAAATGAGACTTGCCGCTCCAACTCCACTCTGCAGTCAAGCAACACAGACAACCCCGTGTTCCGTTTTGAGAACCCGCAGTTGTTCAACACCTACGGCTTGTCTACCGGCCAAAAGGATGACGCTCGCAGCCTGCGGAAGTACCTCTCGGAGCACCATCTCGGCGCCAACGATTTTAACACCGAGATCATGATCTACGTCCTCAACGACGTGATCTGGGTCAACACCCATAGCAATTCCATATCAGGCCTTTCCTCCCGCTCTACCCTGACCGACGCGGACGGCAACTTCCCCGCCAAGGATCTTACCTGGCACTTCGTGGGCGTCACGGGCTACTATGATCAGGAAACCAGACCCACCATCTACTGGGACATGGGACAGGAAGCCAGCGGGTCCAACGCGGCTGCGGATGCCAATGCGTACGT